>CAYXNY010000021.1:0-16081 GCA_964467175.1 Microcaldota archaeon
ATGTAGAGGTCATAGGAAAAAACATGACTGAAGGGGAATATGTGAATGTTGTTGTTACTGATTTGCTGAACAATCCTGTGAAGAATGCAAAGATATACACCGAAACAATGGTTGCCTACACTGGTGAGGACGGAGTAGGAAGGATAAAGATACCATACTCGGCAGTAATAAATACTGAAGGCCTTGGAGAAAAAGTGGTCAGCGAGCTAAAAATTACAAAACTTGCATTCATACGCATAGCAAGCTCTGCGTATCTTGGGGAAGAAGTCGAGGGAAATGTTATCGACAGCAAAAATAAACCAGTAGGCGTTGTACAGCTCTTCTACGATGGCAAAACCATACAAACAGATGAGAACTCATGGTTCAAAATAAAATTTGACACACCAGGGGCAAAGGAGATAAGCGGGAGTAAGTATAATTATTTTGTAAAAACCGCCGTTATAGAAATGGTTGAACCTCCCTCCCTTTGCTATTTTCCGTGCTTGCTTAACCTCGTAGAGCTGAGAGGAAATGAGATATTTGTTCTTTGGGCGGCAGGTATTATTTTAGGTGGGCTGAACTTTATGATGTACAAAAAAAGAACATCCTCCACTCAACTTAATGCGTTCCTTTACTCATTCGGGCCTTTAATTCTTTCTTTATTGAACATCTGGCTGCTGAGCATCTGTTTTATGGCAAACATAATCATCATCCAGTTCCTAGCGGAAGGAATTCTTTTCTTGAGGGGAGGGAAGAAGGAGTTTAGGTATAGATACTCCCCAGCTAACAGACACTAAGTTATATAGGAATCGGCACGTACATCCCAAGGAATCTTATAACTTTGTAGAGAGCTTTCCACCACCACTGGCTCCTTGTTTCTATTACCTTCAGCAGCGGCTTGAATGCCTGCTTCTCCTCCAGCCCCATCTTGCTGTCGCTTATTTTTACGTGCTTTTTTCCATCCACCAGCGTAATTTCTTCCTGCTTTCCTATCTGCTTTTTCGCCTGCCCATACCATGGCGGAAGCGTTGATTCTATCTTTTTTATTGCACTGATATAATCTCCGGCATGTATCTCCCTCTCCTTTCCTGTTTTGAAAGCCACCCTCCATGGAATAGCCGCGGCCTCATCGCACACTGCTTTCAGGTCGGCAGAAGAATAGCCGTATGTTGCAAACCCAAGCCTCCACCACGGAATAAATTTTCCAACCGGCCTTTTTCTGGAATGAATTTTCAGTATCGCAACTCTCGAAGTCAAATCCGGCTCGGGAATGTAGATTGTTTTGCTGAACCTTCCGCTCCTCCTCAGCGCAGGGTCCACGTCCCAGGGCGCGTTCGTCGCCGCAATAACCAAAATATTCTCATTGTTCGCCTCAACTCCATCCATTTCAAAAAGAAGCTGGTTGATTGCCGTTCTCATGTACTGCTGGCCCTCCTGCTGGTCCCTCCTCCCTCCTATTGCATCCACTTCGTCGAAGAATATTATACACGGCACATTTTTTCTCGCCAGTTCAAAAACCTTGTGGATGTTTTTTTCGGTATTTCCAACATACATGTCCAGCAAATCAGAGAGCTTTGCGTTTATGAACCCGGCCTTGCTTTCTCCGGCTGCGGCTTTCACAATATAAGTTTTTCCGCATCCCGGCGGGCCGTACATCAGGATTCCTCCACCTCCCAGCTTTCCGTACTTTCTCGCGAGTTCTGGCTTGAGCATGGGGTAAACAATCGCCTCCCTTATCTCCTCCTTCACTTTTTCCATTCCCGCAACATCTGTAAAAGTCATGGTGGGCTTCTGGAGCATCTTTATATCCGCCTTTCCCTCTCCTCCTCCCGCTGTCTGCTCCTTCTTCGCCTTCGCCGCCTCAAGATGCGCTTTCGCCTCAACCAGTTCCGGGTTCAATTCCAGCGCTTTCTCGTAGTCCCTTATCGCCTCGTCCATGCTTCCTGCGTATTCGTACGCAAGCCCCCTTAAATGCCATGCCTCTGCGAAATCCGGCTTCAGCTCTATTACCTTTGAGAAGTCCTCTACTGCCTTCTCGTAGTTTTCAAGAGAAGCGTAGCTCAGCCCTCTATTGTAAAATGCTTTCATGTAATGCGGGTTTAGCATTATAGCCCTGTCGTAATCCTTTATTGCGTCGTTGAACTGCTGTTTTCTGTAATATGCATCCCCCCTGTTGTTGTATATTATCGGATTCTTCGGGTCAAGCTCTGCTGATTTTGTGTAATCCACCACGGATTTGTCGTACTCTTTCAGCTTGTAGTAGCACAGCGCCCTGTTGAAATACGCCTCGGAGAAAAGAGGGTTTAGGAGAACTGCCATATTGTAGTTTTCTATCGCCTTCTCGTAGTCCTCCTTTTCATAGTACTCATTCCCTATCTGGTAATAGGTTCTCGCGTCAACATCGCTCCTTTTCACTGGCATATGTTTTTGTTTTAAAACGCATACCTTTAAAATTTATTCCCTTCATTCTCCTCCCATGAAAGGTCAAGCGGCGATGGAGTACCTGATGACATACGGATGGGCGATTCTCCTTTTGGTGATAGTTTTAAGCGTTCTTTTCGCCAGTGGAATTTTCACGCCCTCCCAATTCGTGAGGGAGGAATGCTCGTTTACTCCGGACCTTACCTGCCTTTCAGCACAACTGATAGATTCGGGGCCGGAAACAACCCTCATCGTGCGCGTGAAGAACAACTTCGGCTATCCTATAAAACTGGACCAGATAACCTACACAACGCAGGATCTAAGGGTTGGCGGGCAGAAAGACTGGAAGCTTGATCTTTCAAAAAAGCTAAACCAAGGCGAAACCTACGATATTGCATTCAGTTTCAGGGGGAACGAAAAACCGAGCGAAAGCGAAATAAAAAGGATAACTGCTCTGCTCAGCTACCACACATGCGCGAATGAGATAAACCCATTATGCGCAGAAGACCCGAGTTACGGGCATAAAATAAGCGGAAAAATTGTCGCCAAGGTGCTCTATAAATAGTTCAAAAATCCCTCTACAACAATCCTTTTCGCCTCTTTTTTTCCTATTCCCCTGCTCTGCAAATAAAACAAAATTTCTTTATCTATTTCCTGGATTGATGCGCTGTGCTCAACATTTGCATTTTTTTCATAAACTTCTATCGCAGGAACAACCTCTATCTTCCCCCCATCGCCGAGCCCCTTTATAGCCAGATTTCCTTTGCTCCCTTCAGCCCCTTCCTCCACAATCAGTTTCCCTTTCAGCCTCGCCCTTTTTTTCGCCAGCCCTTTCAAAACAACATCGCTTTTGCTGTTTTTTCCTCTATGGAAAATTTCAACCTCCAGGTCTTTGTCCTCAACAGCAAAATTCGCCTCCACTTCTGCATCTTCCAGCAAAATCAGGCGCATGCTTTTGTTTGAGACTATTTTCTCCTTTCCTTTAATCATTTTTTCTTCCATCTACCCACCTTCAATCTCCATTTTTAAAAGCTTATAAAACTCCAGCGCAAACTCAATCTTCAGCTCTTTCATAAACTCGTCCACAAAGCCGTTCACAACCAAACTAATCGCCTCCTTCTCGCTGAACCCCCTGCTTTGCAAATAGAACAGCGCCTCGTCGCTTACCCTTCCCACTCTTGCCTCATGAGAAATATTTGCCTTCCCTTCGGCAAAAGGAAAACTTTTCGCAACCCCATCGTTCACTATGAGCGAATCGCATTTCACAAAACTCCTCATTTTTTTGTGCGGAGAATAGACAGAGCCTCTGTAGATTGCTTCCCCTCCATCTTTTGAAACGGATTTTGAGAGTATTTTAGAACTCGTGTTTTTTCCCATGTGCAGAACCTTTATTCCGGTGTCCTGCCTCTGCCCCCTTCCTGCAAAAGAAACGCTTATGCCTTCGGTTTTCGCGCCATCCCCGGCAAGCTCTATTGTAGGGTAGGCCATTGTCAACTTGCTTCCGATCATCCCGCTCACCCATTTTGCATATGCATTCTCCTCCAATTTCGCTCTTTTGTTGGCCAGATTGACAACATTCCTGCTCCAGTTCTGAATAGTGGTAAATTTCAGCTTCGCGTTTTTTTTCACAAAAACCTCAACACAACCGGCATGCAAACTGAATTTGTGCCAAACGGGTGCGCTGCAGCCTTCAATATAATCCGCCTCCCCTCCCTCCTCAACGATCACCATGCTTCTCTCAAACTGCGCCATCCCCTCCCTGCTTATGTAGAAAAACCCCTGTATAGGAAGCCTGACTTTCTTTCCTTTTGGGATGTAAAGAAAGATCCCTCCGCTCCACAGCGCGGTGTTCAGGGCAGCGCCCAAATTTGTCGGCTTTACTATGGTTCCAAAATATTTTTTCACGATTTTTTCGTATTTTTTTACAGCGCTCTTCATATCCTCCAGAACTATCCCCTCTTTCTCGGCCCATTCCTTCAAATGCCCGTACACAACATCATAGTCATACTGCGCGCCCAACCCTGCAAGGTATTTTTTTTCGGCCTCCGGGACTCCTATTTCATCAAACCTTTTTCTTATCTCCGCCGGCACATCATCCCATCTCTGCGCTTTCGGCTTTTCTTCGATTTCCTTTATTATATCCTTCCAATCCAGAGGAAGCTCTATTCTCTTCACCTTTTTCAGCGCTTCCACAGCATCCATTCTTTTTTTCAGCATCCACTCCGGTTCGTTGTGCTTTTCAGAAATCCTCTTCGCAACCGTCCGTATCCTCTCAAGGACATCCATGCAGGGTTTTGTTCGTGGTTAAGTTTTTAAACCTTTTAGTTTAAAAAATAAACCATGCTTGATGAGAAGGATATGCGGATATTGGATATGCTCAGGGAGAATTCGAGGGCTCCGCTTAAGACAATCGCGAGGGAATTCGGCGTAAGCGAAACCGCGGTTAAAAAAAGAATAGAAAAATTGAAGAAGAAAGGAGTGATAAGAAAGTACACGGTAGAAATAAACGAGAAGGTTATCGGCTGTGCAAAATCAGTTGCCTGCCTTGATGTCGCCAACTGCGAAGAAGCAATAGCGTTCATAAAAACCCTGCCTTTTGTTTCCTCTGTTTTCCTGGCTTCCGGAAGCCACAACCTTATTGTTGAGATCGAGGGGCCTGAAGGCGTGATACCGCGGGTGTTTGAAAGATTGAAGAAGGCAAAGTTTGTAAAAAAGGCCTGCAACTCAACTTTGGTGAGGAGAGTATGATGTTAAAACTTGAAAATTTCAGCGTTTTTGCCGAGGGAAAAAAAGTTATAAACAGCATCACTGCTGAATTTGACGGCGCGAATATCCTAATGGGGCCCAACGGTTCTGGAAAAAGCACCTTCGCATACGGAATTGCAGGCCATCCGAGATACAAAACAAAGGGAAGGATTTTTCTTGATGGGAAAGATATTTCCGGCATGAAGCCCGAAGAAAGGACAAAGCTTGGGTTGTTTTTGGCTTTCCAAAGCCCTCCGGAGATTGAGGGGCTTTCCCTGAGAAGGTTTGCCGGCATGCTTTCTGAGGAATATGAAGAGGAAGCGAAAAATGCCGGCGTGGAGAACCTTCTTGAGCGCAGTCTGAACTACAAATTTTCAGGAGGGGAGAAGAAGAGGAGCGAGCTTTTCCAGCTTCTCCTCATAAGGCCGAAATTTGCAATCCTTGATGAAATAGATTCCGGCCTGGATGTGGAAGGAATAAATAAGGTTGCAGAAGCAATAGAAAAGATGAAAAACACATCATTCCTTTTCATAACCCACCGCCCGGAAACCGCCGAATTGATAAAAGCGGAAAGGGTTTTTGTGATGCTGGGCGGAAGGATTGTTTTGAGCGGTGGGAATGAAATAATTAAAAAAATTAAGGAAGAGGGATATGGGTGGATAAGATGAATATTGAAAAGATAAGAAGGGACTTTCCTTTTTTGAAAAGAAAAATGATCTACTTCGACAACGCCGCCTCTTCTCAGAAGCCGAGGCAGGTTGTAGAAGCAATGAGAGAATTCTACTATGAGCATTACGCCAATGTGCATCGTGGCATCCACACGTTAAGCGAGGAGGCAACCTCCATGTACGAAAAAAGCAGGGAAACGGTCGCAGGATTTATTGGCGCAAAACCGAATGAATTGGTTTTTACAAAAAACTCAACGGAAGGAATAAACCTTGTTGCCTACTCCTGGGCTTTGAACAACCTAAAACCCGAAGATGAGATTGTTGTAAGCATTCTTGAGCACCATGCGAACATAGTTCCGTGGCAGTTTGCATGCAAAAAAACCGGCGCCAAACTAGTTTATCTCGATATAAACAGCGAGGGAGTGGTTCCTGAAAAAGAGTACGAAAAAATAAACAGAAAAACAAAACTGGTTTCCCTCACGCATGTTTCGAATGTTCTCGGAACGATACTTCCGGTTGAGGAAGTCGCGAAAATCGCTCATGAAAACAATGCCCTGTTTTTGGTTGACGGAAGCCAGAGCGCGCCGCACATGCCAGTTGATGTTAAAAAAATAAACTGCGACTTTTTTGTTTTCACCGGCCACAAGATGCTCGGGCCTACCGGAATAGGGGGGCTGTACATAAAGGAGGGGCTTGCCGAAAACCTGCCTCCGTTCTTGTACGGCGGGGATATGATAAAAGATGTTCAGCTTTATGAAAGCTTTTTCGCGAACCCTCCTCAAAAATTTGAGTCAGGGACCCCGCAGATTGCCGAAGCAATCGGACTGGCCGAAGCAGTGAAATATCTGCAGGGTTTGGGAATGGAAGATGTGCGGGAGCATGAAAAAAGGCTCGTTTCCTACGCAATAAAAAAACTCTCTTCTCTGCGCCATGTTGAATTCTACGGAACGAAAAATATAGAAATGCGAGCAGGGGTTATTCCGTTTAATGTACAAGGTTTTTCTGCGACCGATGTTGCGATGTTTCTGGATGAAAACGCGATTGCGGTGAGAACCGGACTGCACTGCGCCCACCCTCTCCACAGAAGGCTGGGGCTCAAATCGACGGCCAGGGCAAGTTTTTATATCTACAACACAGAAAAAGAAATAGATTACTTCGCAGGGGTGCTTGAAAAACTGAAACGGTGAAGCCATGAGCACTTTCGATGAGCTTTTGAAAATAGCGGAAAAACCAAAGCATTTCGGAAAGATAGATAACGCGACAAAAGAGGGAATGGCCCTCGAGTGCGGAGAGGCGGTGAAGGTGTTTTTGAAAATTGAAGGAGAAAAAATAAAAGAGGCAAAATTCTACGGGACGGAATCCATGCTTTCAAAAGCCGCAGGCGAGTTGCTGATGGAAAACATAGAGGGAAAAAAAGTCGAAGAGGTTAAAAAAATGGAAAAGGAGGACATGCTCAAACTCATTACATTCGAACTTACTCCGTCAAAGGAAGCGCTTGCGCTATTAACTTTCAACGCACTTAAAGAAGCGCTAAAATAAAACAACTACATCTTCTCCACTGTTTCTATCCCCAGCAGGTTCAACCCGGTTTTTAAAATTTCGGCAAACTTTTTCACGAGCAGAATTCTTTTCAGCTTTCCTTCTTCCGCCTGCAGAACGCGGTATTTTGCATAGAAAGAGTGAAAAAGCTTTGCAACTTCAAGAAGATAAACTGCAATGATGTGCGGGTCCATTTTTATTGCGGCATTCTCGATAACCTCTTCAAAATTCGCGATCATTTTTATAATCTCCCTCTCCTCCTCATTGTATACGTATCCATCGTCTTTCGGCATTTTCCCGATCTTATTCATTATGTTCCTCGCTCTTACATAGGAATAAAGCAGGTAGGGCCCGGAATCCCCCTCCATACTCAAAGCCCTTCCCCAGTCAAAAACCACCTCTTTTGTTGAATGCATTCTGAGAAAAGCAAACTTTATCGCTGAGTTTACTATCGCCTTTGCGACCTTTTCATCATTCGTTTTCTCAGCAACCCTTTTCATTCCCTCTTCAAAAAGTTCATCTGCGGTGTAGCCCACCCATACTCCTCTTCTTCCGGAAAACCTCTCTTCCTCAAGTTTCACGTGCGCGTATGCAAGATGATGATACTCATAAACCCCAAATTTTTCCAGAATCTCTTTTATCACTTTTTGAGGGAATGTCTGTTCTGTTCCTATTATATTTATCGCAGTATCCGCATTCCCAAAATTCATTTTTTTCCCGACTGCGCTGCTCTTGTATGCTGTTCTGCCGTTAGGCTGTTTTGCGAATTTTTCAAATTTTATTCCTTCTAATTCTCCGAATTTCCAAAGCGCGAATATCACGTCCTTCCCGGTGTATGTCGCTGTTCCATCGCTCCTTATCAGTATCTTGTCCCCATCGCTGCTTTTGAAAACATAGCACCCTGCATTTTCACCCTCCCCGCAGTATTCCAGCGCGTTGCTCTTTTTCAGTATTTCTATTCCCTTTTCAAAAATCTCGCGCATTATATCGCTTTCAAAAACGAGCACATCATGATAGACGTTGAATTTAAATGCAGTTTCGTACTGCGCCTTCACGCATTCTTCAGCAAGCCATCTCGCTTCTTTTATCTCTCCCCTCTCCATTTTTGCCAAAATCTCCCTAACTCCCTTCTCAACCTCCTTGTCCTCCTCCATCAATTTTGCAATCTTTACGTACTCCTTCCCAAGCCAGTGGTCGATCTTTCCCTCGCTTTTCTTGTTCGTTTTAAGATAGCTGTACAAACTCTGAGCAAACTGCAGGCCTAGATCATCTATGTAGTCCATCCTTTCAACATCATACCCCGCATATTCGTATATGTTTGCTACGGAATTTCCGAGCAGGGCATTCCTCAGGTGGCCCACATGCCACGGCTTGTTCGGGTTTACGGACGGAAATTCAACGATTGCTTTTTTTCTTTTTTTTGCCTTTTTTCTAATTTTTTTCTTCACAATCTCCTCATAATATCCTTCGGAAAGATAGAAGTTTAGGTATCCATTCGCCGCTACAACTTTCTCAAAAAGCTTGTTTTTTGTTTTAAACTCACCGGCAATTTCGTTCGGGTTTTTTCCAAACTTCTTTGCAAGAATGAAGGCTATGGTTGAGGAGTAGTCGCCCATTCCTTTTTTTGACTGCGCGATTGTTTTCTCAGCCGTTTCAACATCTATTCTGTAGAATTTTGCAACCTCCTCCGCAATCTGCTTTTTTATCTCCATGCTATTCCCCTGCAAATTTAAACTCTTTAAACTTTTCGTAAATCGGTCCTTGCGGTGTGAGGGTGCTCTTGTATAGAATAAAACTTTTTGCAACAAACGAACCGAATTCCTCATTCGCGTGCTTTTCAAAAAATTTCTTCGCCTCTATTCTTTTTTTCACCCTCGCGACCGTTATGTGGCCTTCGAACCTTTCGTTTTTCATCCCCAGAGCCTTCTCAATTTTTCTTACCAGAGGCTCAAGTTTTCCCTCAGCTCCGACCCATATCACATTTATATATTCTTTGCTCGGAAACGCGCCAACCCCCTTCACATCTATCTCGATCGGCTCGTTTTCAATCCTTTCAAGCGCAGAGATTATTCCTTTCGCATCCTCCTTCTCACCAATAAACTTTATTGTAATGTGCAGGTTCTCCTTTGCAACCGGCTTTATCCCGTCGGCCGGGAGCTCCTTTTCCAGTGCAAAAACCTTCTCCTTTATCTCATCCGGCAGGTCGATGCCGATGAAGAGGCGCATAACTCCTCTTGCTCTTTTTGATTTTTAAATATTTGCTCCTAATACTTTTTCATGAATTTTGATGATATAAAGCTCATGCACTCCCTCGGCATAAAGGACGGAGAACTCTACTATGAGAATTCAAAAAATGTTGTTCTGGAAGTTGTTGAGAAAAAGATAAAGAAAGAGGAAAACATAACAGAAGGGGTTGGGATAAGGGTCTGCGAAAATGGAAGGGTTGGGTTTGCGTTCTCAGAGAAAGAAAAAGTTGTGGAGGGGGTAATGCGGGCGAGGAAGAACGCAAGACTATCTCGGGAAATAAAGAATTTTTCATTCGCCCCAAAAGGCACTATCCGCGAAGAGGCCGGCGAAAAAGAGATCCAAGATTTTGAAATTAAAAACATGTTCGAAATATACGATAAACTGAAATCCATTGCGAATGTTCATGCGGTTTCGATAACTGCGGATACAGAACAAAAAATAATAGAAAATACGAATGCGTTTTTTGGAGAGTTTAAAAGACGAACCCTCTCGATCTACGCGAATGCGATACACAAAACCGGGATGGCAACGCTTGTTTTTGATTCCCTGAAAGCGGAGGGATGGGAGAAGGATGCTGGGATGCTGGATGAGAAGGCAAGGATTATGAACAAGGCGGAGCAGGCCAGGGGAAAATACAATATCGTTTTCTCTCCGCATGCTTTCCTGAGTTTTATTTCTATCCTTCTACCTTCATTTTCCTACGAAGGCGTGAGAAAGGGCGTGAGCGTTCTTAAGGGAAAAATAGGCAAAAAACTGTTTAGCGAGAAGCTTAGCGTTTTTATTGCGCCCGAGCTTGAGCTTACCGGAAAAGAGCCGTTTGATGATGAGGGCGTGGTTGCAAAAAGAAAAGCGATTATTGAAGATGGAAAGGTTGCTGATTACATGTACAATTTGGAAAACAGCGAGAAAGGGAAGAGCGGAAACTGCACGAGGATGGATTATTCCTCTCCTCCAACAATCGGCGCCAGCAATGTATTTGTTGAAAAGGGCGAAGGGTTTGATGGCAAGCACATATATGTTGAGCATGCGCACGGCTTCCACACAGCAAATATTCTCACGGGCGAGTTTGGAATAAAAGTGAGCGAGGCCTATCTCATGAGCGGGGGAGGGATTGAGAAAGGAGTGAAAAACATCTCGTTCGGGGGGAACATTTTCGATTTCCTTAAAAATATTGAGGTTGGAAATAAATACTATTCCTACTCAACGTATCAGGGCCCATCAATAATGTTCAAAGGGGTTGAGGTAAATTGAAGAAATACAAAACAACAGAAGAGGTTGAAGTTCCAAAGCGCGTAATCGACCAGGTGATAGGTCAGGACAAGTCGGTCGAGGTAATAAAAAAAGCTGCAAGGCAGAGGAGGCACATCCTTCTCATAGGTCCGCCCGGTACAGGAAAGAGCATGCTAGCGCAGGGAATGGCGGAGCTTCTTCCGGTAAAAGACCTGGAGGATATGCTTGTGTATCCGAACGAACTGAACGAGAACGAGCCGGTAGTAAGAACCGTTCCGACCTATCCTACAAAAGAATGGCTGCAGAAGAACCCCCAGTTCATGCGCTACTACTCCGCGCAGGAGCTTGCTGCGATTGATTTGTTCAGCGAAAAAAAAGATTATGCTTCAATGGCAACCCTTCTCAAAATAGGCCTCGGGAGGAGAGTAGTTTCTATTAAGGAGAAGGAGGAGGAAAAGGCCAACATTGTCCCCTATATTCTGCTTCTTCTTGCTCTCATAGGTATAGGGCTTTTCGTTTTTCCTATAGAGGAAAATGTGAGGTGGTTTGCGCTCGCACTCCTTTTGGGCTTTGGCTTTCTTTACATTTTTTCCTCATTATTCTCAAACATAGGCAGGTTTCCTTTCAAAAGGGACATGGGACCAAAGCTCATTGTTGACAACAGCGGAAACATCAAAGCGCCGTTTGTTGACGGAACCGGAACAAAAGCCGGCGCGCTTCTTGGAGATGTTAAGCACGACCCGCTCCAAAGCGGCGGGCTCGGTACGCCGTCCCATCTCAGGGTTGAGGCCGGCTCTGTGCATAAAGCCAACAAGGGAGTGCTTTTCATAGACGAGATTGCGAGTTTAAAGCTGAACTGGCAGCAGGAGATTCTTACGGCTATGCAGGAGAAGAAATACTCAATTACGGGGCAGAGCGAGATGAGCTCGGGCGCGCTTGTGAAAACAACCCCGGCGCCCACGGATTTTGTCCTTATTGCTGCTGGCAATTTTCAGGATTTGCAGAGCATCCACCCCGCGCTGAGGAGCCGGATAAGGGGGGCGGGGTATGAGATTTACATGGAAACGGACATGGATGACAACGAGCAGAACAGGGAAAAGCTTGTGAGGTTCGTTGCGCAGGAGGTGGTCAGAGACGGCAGGATCCCGCATTTCACGAGACAGGCGGTTGATGAGATAATAACAGAAGCAAAGAAGATGGCGGGCAGGAAGGGAAAGCTTACCATGAACCTGAGGGAGCTTGGAGGGCTGGTCAGGGCCGCAGGAGATATTGCGATTGAAAAAAATTCAAAGTATGTTTTGCCGGAGCATGTGGTCGACGCGAAAAAAGTATTTTCGCCCGTTGAATTCCAGATTGCTGAAAAGATGGCCGAGCAGAAAAAGGAGTATCAGGTATTTTTGAACAGGGGGTATGCAACCGGGAGAGTGAACGGCCTGGCTGTTCTTGGCCACAGCTGGAAGGGAATTCTTCTCCCCATAGTCGCGGAAGTCACGCCCGCTTCTTCCAAGGAGGAGGGAAAGGTTATAGCGACTGGAAAGCTCGGTAAGATTGCCAAGGAGGCGGTTTCAAATGTTTCCGCGATACTGAAAAAATACGCCGGAAAAAACATAACCCGCGAGGATGTGCATATCCAGTTTTTGCAGACATACGAAGGGGTTGAGGGAGATTCCGCTAGCGTAAGCGTTGCGGTTGCAGTAATCTCCGCGTCTGAAGGCATTCCGGTTGACCAGAGCATAGGAATGACTGGAAGTTTGGATGTGCGCGGAGAGGTCCTGCCGGTTGGAGGGGTTTCTGCGAAAGTGGAGGCGGCGGTCGATGCGGGGATAAAAACAGTCATAGTTCCAGATAAAAACATTGGAGAGGTCTATCTTCCGGAGAAAAAACGAAAGAAGATAAAGGTAGTGGGTGCGAAAAATATAGTCGATGTGATAAAATACGCGCTCAGGCAGTGCAGAAAAAAGAACCAGCTTTTGAAGAGAATGAAAACAGGGTTCAGGTCCTAGCTATGCCTTCACAACTATTTTTTCCGTTATCTCAACTATTTCCGCTGTGGGTATGGGCTGCTTTTTATTCATGGGCGTAAGCACAACCAGCTCGTTGTGCTTCTCGTCAAGCTTCACCGCTTTCCCAACATAGCTTCCCTCTTCATCATACACTTCCTTGCTTTCAAGTTTTGTGCTGGCAATTACTTCTGTTTTCAGCATCCCGACCACATAAGAGCTTACATACCCGGCTACGCCGGCAACAACGATGGCGAGCAGGAAATCCCCGAAAGATACATACGGGGCGCTGATGCTTGTTACCCACTTCGCGCCCACCCTTATTATCATCGCGCTGAGGAGGACTACGGATATGTAGAGTGCGTTGTTCAGCACCTCGAATTTGAATTTCTTTATAAAGGCGTCGAACATTTTAACCGCGAAGAGCACAATGAGCACCCATGAGAACACAAGCACGAACGCATCCAAAGTGTGTGCGTACAAACTTATGCCTATAAGCCCGTATGCGGCCCCGTAATTATACGCCTGGTAGGCCATCCACAGCGATATGAGGAAAAGCGCTGAGAGCGCTGTCAGGAATATCATGTTTGCTGCCTTGTCTTTTGAAACCTGCAGTCCGCCGAAAACCTCTGCTATTCTATCATCCATTCCAAAGCCCTTGAGCACAAGGTATGTTCCGATAAGTATCCCAAGATACTGCCACTTTATGCTGAACAGAAACATTATGGAAAGCAGAAGGATTATCAGCGCAGGTACCCCGAAAATTATTTTTGCGTAGTAGGGGTCTTTCAACTTTTCAAGAATGACGAAGTAGGTTTTTTCAAGCTCCTTCGCCTGCTTCACAAAAACAACAACATTCCCCTCAATCTTCATCCTGCTTTTTATGATGTGCATTATGGTTTCATCGCTCGCGCCGTCTGAGATGACAACGCATTTCTCCGAGGGATACGCCTTCAGCACTTTGTCCAGCTGCTTTGCCACCTCTCTGCTCGCCTTTATCCCCATGCTCTTGTCGCCAGTCACCGTGACTATTTCCACATCTTTTTCCTTTTTTTTCAGGTCGTCATAAATGTTTATCGCCTTGAACATCACGTTCGCATCCGGGTCCTCCGGGTCTGCGAGAGCCATCTTCATAGCTGCTTTAAGGTTCTCCTCCCTACCGAAAACTGGACCTTTCACCCTTGCCTTCTCCCATAAGTCATTATCTATGTCTGTGGCGATTACGAGCATTGCATAACCTTATAAATATGAAGTTTATTAAACTTATCCCTTTAAAAACTAAAAGCTATGGTGGTTGCATGGATGTTGAAATTATAAAACGCTCAAAGGAGGAGCTTGAATTTGAGATAAAGGGCGATGACTCAGCAATTCTCGAGCTTCTGACGAAAAGACTTAATGAATACAATGAAACGGAGTTTGCAGCCCAAAAAACCGAGCACCCGCTTGTAAGCAATCCAAAGATTCTGCTCAGGGTGAAGAAAGGAAATGATGCGACGAAGGTTCTTCTTGGCGCAATAGACGAACTCAGGAAGGAGTTTGAGAGCATAAAAGAAAAGGTAAAGAAACTATGAACTGGGAAGAGGCCTTCCAGAAGTTTGAGAAGAGCAATGTTCAGTTTTCCCTACTTATAATTCTTCTTGTGCTGTATCTAGTTACGAAGCACATACTTTTCGCGGTTCTTACCCTGCTTGCGTTTGTAGTCATGCTCGCTTCGGAGGTTTATTTCGGGGTGAAGAAGCACGGCGTCCGGCATGAAATCCTAGACACAATAGTCGCAGTAATATTTGCCCTTGTTGTATGGTACGGCGCATCTTTCCTCCTAAACACCGCTTCTCCGATAAGTGCTGTTGTTTCCTGCTCCATGCTTCCGGCAATCCAGAGAGGGGACCTTATAATAGTGCAGGGCGCTGGCGACTACGCCGCATACGAGCTGAACATAACTCAAGCGGACTACAACGCTCTTCTGGGCTATTCCAAGGCAGTGCATGGCGATAAGGTGATTTCTGTTAAGGGCTCTGTATTTGCGTTCTGCCAGGCCGCTCCAGACGACCCTTTCTGCTATGATTTTGCTACAAAGCCGGAGGAGTTCAGCGAAACTAGGGGGAATTTTGCCTTCAATTATGGGAGGTGCAAAAGAAGAATAGGCGCAGAGATATACAAAGAAGAGCCCTGCATCCTTAATGTTTCCTACAAAAACAAAACCTACCCCATAAAACTTTCTCATGACATAATTGTCTACCAGCCGAACCCAAACGATGTTTTCGCCCTATACGGAGACATAATCCACCGCGCATACTTCAAGCTCAATGTGGACGGGAGAACTTACTATCTCACGAAAGGAGACAACAACAACCTATTGGACATCCAGTATTATTCATACTACTACGAAAGAGGGAATACGCCTGTTCCGATTGAGCATGTGAAAGGGAGAGATGTTTTTCAGATTCCTTTCTTGGGATATTATAAGCTCTTTCTTTCCATGATGTTCTCAGAGGATACGCAGTGCAATACCCTGCTTTTTTATCCGCACGAATGATGTCCTCTTAACCTACAAATCAACCCCATAAGTTCTCTTAAAATGTTTTGCGCTCATAAAAACTTTGTTGTTATGCTTCCATTCAATTCCATTTTTGTTCAAATAATGTGCTCTTCTAACAGTTTTTCTTGCTGATTGCATCCAAAGCCTTCCCATCTCAATCATTTCTCGTTTATCCCCTTCGCTTACACAAGCCATAGCCCTAATCTTCCAGCCAGTTGTATACTCGCTGTAGTCCAATATCGAAGGAAAATAAAGTATAAGTGTGCGTACTTCTTCTTTGGTGAATTTAAGAACAAACCCATTGTGGAACTTTCTTTCCTTCTCCAAATTCCTAAGTTTAGAATTCAAAGAATCCTCGTTATAACTTAATACAGCAGGCGATCCCAATACAATCTTCCTTACTTCTTCCTTAGAAAACCCATACTTCTCCAAATTCCTAAGTTTAGAATTCAAAGATTCCTCAGCATTACTTAAAGAAGCAGTACTACTTAACACAATCTTCCTTACTTCCTCCTTAGAAAATCCATACTTCTCCAAATTCCTAAGTTTAGAATTCAAAGAATCCTCATTATAACCTAATACAGCAGGCAATCCCAATACAATCTTCCTTACTTCCTCCTTAGAAAATCCATACTTCTCCAAATTCCTAAGTTTAGAATTCAAAGATTCCTCAGCATTACTTAAAGAAGCAGTACTACTTAACACAATCTTCC
>CAYXNY010000022.1:0-25665 GCA_964467175.1 Microcaldota archaeon
AAAAATTTACAGGATAATAAAAAGGATGTTCGCGGAAAACAGGCGCAGGAGAGGAATACTTAAAAAAGAGATGGCGAAAAAATAAAGCCATGCACGAGATACGCTCGCCGATTGTCGCTGTTCTTGGCCATGTAGACCATGGAAAGACCAGCATACTTGACGCCATAAGAGAGTCCAGGGTCGCGAGCAAAGAAGCGGGCGGGATAACGCAGATGATAAGCGCGAGCTATGTTTCCAAACAGGATATTGAAAACCTGAGCAGGGGGCTTGCTGAAAAATTGAAAGTAAAGCTTGTTGTTCCAGGGCTTCTTTTCATAGACACGCCGGGGCATGAGGCGTTCACAAACCTGAGGGAGAGGGGAGGGAGCATAGCAGATATCGCAATATTGGTTATAGATGTGAACGAAGGGTTCATGCCGCAGACGGCGGAGAGCATAAACATCCTCAAAAGATACAAAACTCCTTTTGTGATCGCGGCGAACAAAATAGATGCTTTAAGCGGATGGAATAAACAAAACACGAAAAGTTTTCTTGAAAGCCTTGAAAAACAGCGGGAGGATGTGAAGGCAAAACTTGATGAAAAACTCTACTCGCTTGTCGCAAAACTTGGAGAGTATGGGTTCAACAGCGAGAGGTTTGACAGAGTGAGCGATTTCTCAAAGGAGGTCGCAATAATCCCGGTTTCGGCAAAAACGCATGAGGGGCTTGCAGAGCTTCTTCTGCTCGTTGCCGGCCTCAGCCAGAGGTATTTGGAGAAGGAGCTTTACATACACAAAGACGTTCCGGCAAAGGGAAGCATAATTGAAGTAAAGGAAGAAAAAGGGGCGGGAACGACGATAGACGCGATTATATATGACGGCGTTCTCAAAAGCGGCGATGAAATATATTTTCTAACAAACAGCGGGGTGAAGAAAACCAAGGTGCGGGCGCTGTTCTCTCCGAAACCGGCTGAGAAGGTTGTTGCCGCGGCGGGAGTAAAGGTCATCGCGCCTGGGCTTGAGGGAGCGATACCCGGCTCTCCATTCGCCGTTGTTGGCGAATCCGTGGAGGAGGAGCTGAAAAAACAGTTCAAAAAGATAGTTTTCGAAAGTTCTGAACTTGGGGTGTATTTGAAGGCGGATTCGCTCGGAAGCGCGGAAGCGCTTATCTCCCTTCTCGCAGAGCGCGGCATACCGATTGCGAAGGTGAGTATAGGGAATGCCAGCAAGGAGGATGTTTTGTTTGCAAGAAGCATCGCCGAGAAGAACAGGTATCTCGGTGCAATTCTGGTGTTCAATACAAGAACTCCCCGGGAAGTGCTCAGGATCGCTGAAGACGAGCGGGTGAAGGTAATTGAGAACAATATTATTTACAGGCTTGTTGAGAATTACGAGGAGTGGGTAAAGGAGGAAAAGGAGAAGGAGAAAAAAGAGATGTTCGCAAAACTCAACTACCCGGCGAGGATGAGGTTTCTGCCGGGATGCTGCTTCAGGCTCTCAAAGCCCGCTGTTTTTGGGGTTGAGGTTTTGGATGGGAAGATAAAACCAGGAGCAAAAGTAATGGACAAAGAGGGGAATGTACTTGGGGAGATAAAAAGCGTCCAGGAGAAGAAGGAGACGTTGCCGGAGGCATGCCAAGGAATGCAGGTTGCTGTGAGCATAGATGAGGTTGTTCTGAATAAGGATATATGCGAAGGGGATATTCTCTATACCTATCTGACAAAAGAGGAGATAGATTTATGGGGGGAGAGAGGGGAGCTTTTGGCAGAGGACGCAAAATTCGCGCTTGAGGAGATAAAAAAAATAATTCTGAAAAAAAGAATTGAAAAGAAATAGTTATGGATTCCCCAGACCTTCAAAATTATCGGTTGCTGGGTCCAGTCCGGGATCATCTATCTTTAAGTCGGAATTGCTTATACCCAAATCGACTTTGGGTGTTTTTTGCTGACCAGTTTGTTCTGTTTGCCCTGCGCTGGTTTTCTCGCCTGCACTTGTTTCTACGCATCCTGCGAAAAGAAGGAGAAGTGCCAGCACAAAGACAGCAATACTCTTCATCCTTCCTCACCTTTATCTGCTCCTCCGCCCTGTATCTGGCTGACAAGCTCGCTTATCTTTTTTGTCGCATCAAGTACATACTCCCTAGCTTCCCTGTACTCCTCAAAGGTGTAGTACTCATCATCTCCAATACTGCTCGCTCTGTCCAGAATTTCCCTTATCTCTCCAACTTGTTCTTCGTACCCGTCCGTCCTTTCCTCGATTCTATCCAAAAGAAGGTTTAGCCTTTCGTAGTGGTACTTTGCCCAAAGGTAGAGATGGTGCTCCCAGTGCATCCTTCTCTCTTCTAGCAGTCTTTCAACATCCTTCTCCCTTTTGCTTATTTTCTCCATATCGCCCGTGTTCTCATCGGCTTTAACAAGAATCTTATCAAGCTCAGCCGTACCATACCCTCTTTCTTTCATGTTTTTCGCGGACTTCCTCCCGGCGTTTATCCAGTACCTGTTCATTTCAATCTCTGCGCTTATCCTCTTTCTAGTCGCTTCAACATGGCACTCTGTAAATTCTTTATGCACAGAGTCAAAATCGTCCTTCATCTGCTGGATAAACGATGACCTGTCAGTTCCGTTGTAGTTTTTTATGGCTTCAACCCTTGCATCATGTATTGTTTGGACTGCTTCCCTGAAATAACCTTTTGTTTTTTTAACTGCTTCAAGAAAGGCATCGAGGTTATTTTCCTCTGCTGCCTGCTCAACCTCGTCCATGCTATATTCCAAAGCATCCTTAATCTCATCGTAACTTTCGCCTGTATACTCCTCAGAGTAGTCCAGCATGGTAGTTAGAAAATCAACCCTGCACTCAAGCTGGGATGCGTGCATTTGCATAACTGCTCCCCTAACATCCATTCCAAAGGTCTCGTTGCCGGCTGCGGAAGCCAAACCAAGCGCCGCAAACAGCACCAAACCAATAATAAACAATTTTTTCATTTTCTCACCGCTTTTTCTTGAAATGGGCTGTTTAAAAAGAAACTTATTTGAAAGCTTTCGAAAGCTTTATGAAAGGTTTGGATAAAAAAATTTTTGCGCAGGGGTCGCCAAGCGGTCAAAGGCGCTGGCTTCAGGAGCCAGTCCCTTAGTGGGTTCGAGGGTTCGAATCCCTTCCCCTGCACTTGAGGGAGAGGATGAAGAAATTCATTTTTTTATTTTTTGCGCTGTGCGTTGTTTCTGCCTACAACCTATATGGGGAGATATATTCAGCGAACAATTTTGAAAGTTTAGAGAACGTTGTGATCGAGATAAGCGGTACAAGCTCTGCAAAAATTGTTGCAAGCAACAACTATTCCATAGAACTGCCTGTAGGGAATTATACAATAGAGGCTTACTATTTAGAGAATGGAAAGTTAGTGCTTTATAGCAAAGATGAAGTGTATATAAGCAGCGATAGCAAATACGACCTCATCCTTTTCCATCCAAGCGAGTTTGAAACGGTTATATACAGCGGCGAGGAGATAGACCTCTTCGATGTGCCGAAAAAAAAGATCGCTCCGGTACTTTGCTACATCGCGCTCATTATTCTTGGTGTGATCGTATTCTTAGCAGGCCACCTTTTGAGCAAAGGTGGGGGAGAGGAGGAAGAGGGAGAAGAAAAAAGGAAGGGGATGGATGAAGACGGAAAGGCTGTTTTAAGGATATTGAAAGAAAATGAAGGAAGGATGGAGCAGAAGGAATTGAGAGAGGTTTTGAAGTGGACGGAGAGCAAAACGAGCCTTGTTGTTGGAGAGCTTGAGGCATTGGGATATGTTAAGAGGATAAAGAAAGGAAGAAAAAACATAATAAAAATTTTGGGTGGAGCGGAGTGAAGATTGTCTGCATAGGAGATTTACACATCCCGGAAAGAGCGAAGGATATACCTGTATGGATTAGGAAAATCATCATAAAGGAAAGGCCGGACCTTATCCTCTGCACCGGCGACCTGACTTCAAGCACGCCTATGCAATTTCTCTCGCTTTTGGCTCCTGTGAAACGCGTGAAGGGGAATATGGATGATGCAGAGCTTCCGAAAAGAGAAACCGTTGAAGCAGGCGGAAAGAGAATAGGTTTGGTGCATGGAACAGAAGTTCATCCAAGAGGGGATGTTGAGCAACTTTTTTGGATTGCAAAGGAAATGGGCGTGGATGTCTTGGTGCATGGGCACACGCACAAATTGGATGCAGGAGAGTATAGGGGAATTTTGTTTGTGAATCCGGGAAGCGCTACGGGTGCGTGGGGAGGAAGCAGCGAAGGAGGGCCTGAAACCTTTGTTATTTTGGAGATCGATGAGAAGGGGAAGGTAAAAATAAGAAAATTCAAAAATGGAAAGGAGTTTTGATCATCGCGCACGCTCGAGCTGTTCGACAGCTTCCGGGTTCATGAGCGTGGAAAGGTCTCCGACCGGTTGGCCTGTGATTTTATTTCTTATTACCCGGCGCATGATTTTTCCGGAGCGAGTTTTTGGCAGGTCGTCTACAAAATAAATCTCATCCGGCTTGGCTATCTTTCCTATTTCTTTTGCAACGAACTCCTTAAGCTCGTTCCTTAGCTCTTCTGATTCCCGAAAGCCTTTTTTAAGTACCACAAAAGCGACTATGCTCTCGCCTTTTATCGGATGGGGCTTTCCTACAACGCCCGCCTCGACAACAGCAGGATGGCAAACAAGCGTTGATTCGAGCTCTGCGTTGCTCAGCCTGTGCCCTGCAACTTTTAGAACATCATCAGCCCTTCCCATAATCCAAAAATATCCGTCTTCATCCACCCTTGCAACATCGCCGGTAAGGTAGGTATTTGGGTATTTTGACCAGTAGGTTTCCAGGTATTTTTCCGGGTTTTTGTAAAGACCTAATAGCATGGAGGGCCATGGTTTTAAGAGGACAAGGTTCCCGCCAACATTCGGTTTTGTTGGCTTTCCTCCCTCATCAAAGACAGCCGCAGAAAAACCTGGGAGGTTTTTTACAGCAGAACCCGGCTTAAGCTGTGTAATCGGGAGAGGGGAGATGCAGAACCCTCCTGTTTCTGTCTGCCACCATGTGTCCATTATCTGGCAGCGGCCATTGCCGATATGCTCATAATACCACATCCAAACCTCTGGATTTATCGGCTCGCCAACAGTTCCAAGAAGGCGGAGGGAAGAAAGGTCGTGCTTCTTCACCCAGCTCTCGCCGAATTTCATGAACATTCTTATTGCAGTTGGAGAGGTGTAGAAAACAGTAACCTTCAACCTTTCCACTATGCTCCAAAACCTATCTGGTTCCGGATAGTCCGGAGAGCCCTCGTAAATGACAGAGGTTGCACCGAGCATAAGCGGCCCATAAACAACATAGCTATGGCCTGTCACCCATCCTATATCAGCCGTGCACCACCATATATCTTTTTCTTTTAAATCGAAAATCCAATGTAATGTGAGTGCAACCGCAACGGCATACCCTCCATGTCTATGCATCACTCCTTTCGGTTTGCCTGTTGTTCCGGAAGTGTAAAGGATGTAGAGGAGGTCATTTGCATCCATTTTTTCTGTTTTGCACTTTTCGCTTTCCTTTTCAACAAGCTCATGCCACCAAAAATCTCTTCCCTCTTTCCACGGAATTTCAAGCCCTGCGCGCTTGCACACTATAACCTTCTCAACAGAAGGTGTTTCTTTCAGCGTCTCATCCGCCTGATGCTTTAGAGGAACAATCTTTCCCCTTCTCCAAAAACCATCGCATGTAATCAAAACCTTTGCCTCGCAGTCGTTAATCCTGTCGCGGAGGGCGCCTGAGCTGAAGCCCGAGAAAACTACAGAGTGAACCGCGCCGATTTTTGCGCATGCGAGCATCGCAATAGGAAGCTCAAGAATCATTGGGAGGTAGATGGAAACCCTGTCTCCTTTTTTTACTCCTAATTTTTTTAGCGCATTCGCAAGCTTATTTACTTCTTTGTACAGCTCTTTATAGGTTATTTTCCGAATGTCTCCCGGTTCTCCTTCAAATATATACGCAACCTTATTCGGCCTTAGCTTAACCTGCTTATCCAGCGCATCATGGACAATGTTGTATTTTGCACCTACAAACCATTTTGAATACGGCGGGTTCCATTCAAGAACTTTTTTTGGCTTTTCGTACCATTCAACATACTCCTTCGCGACCTCGCCCCAGAACCATTCTATATCCTGGCTTTTCTCCAGCAATTCTTCGTAGGTTTTTATTCCGTGCTTTTCCATCCATTTTTTTACGTTGCTCTCGCGGACAAGTTCTTCGGGCGGGTCGAAAAGCCTTTTTTCCTTCAAAAGAGCTTCTATTTCTTTTTCTGCCATCCCCCTCACCGCTTATATATTGCTCATAAAAAATAAAAACCCAAAGGTTTAAAAAACTAACAATCCATAAATTATAACATGAAGAAAATTATAATCCCCTTAGTAATTGGTGCGCAGATCAGTGCGGCAACACCGCAACCAGCCTCTGCGAATGAATTTAAATCCGATTCTGTTGCGAGGAGGATGCTTATAGAAGATGCGGTTGATGGAAGACTTGGGATAGGAACGGTTGAGAAGGCTTATCCTTATGCAAAAAATGGGGGAGACTTGGAAAGAGCGATGTGGCTTGCCCTAATGAAAGACCCAACCCTTCTTGAGTATTACATGGGGCAGGGAATGGGGAAGAAAGTAAACGTTGTATATCCAAAAGGCGTGCTGGGAACTGCGATGGATATAGCGACAGCCATTATGTTTTTCGGCGTGATAGGTTTTTATAGTTGGATAGACTATAACAGCCGAATAACCAAATAATTATAAAGAGTAATGAGAAATAGAAAGCATGAAATTATATTCTTTAGGGGCTGCAGGAGAAGTCGGGAGAAGTGCATTTTTTCTTGAAGGCGAAACAACAAATCTCCTTTTTGACTACGGCATGAAAGTCTTCACAAAGGAGGAAAGGCCGGCCTACCCGGCGCCGCTGCCGAGAATGCCGGATGGGGTTTTCATAAGCCATGCACACCTAGACCACTCCGGCTATCTGCCGAATTTGTTTGATGAGGAGAAGGTGAGATGGTATGCGACGCCTCCTACGGTAGATATCGCGGAGATTTTGTGGAACGACAGCGTGAAGCTTGCGAAATTAAAGGGACATGATTTTCCGTATAAAAAAAGCTCTATTGAAAAGGCAAAAAACCATTGGATACCGGCAATACATGGGCAGATAATAAGAGTGGGCGAATTCTCGGTAAAAATAATTGATGCCGGCCATCTCGCGGGCGCGATGATGGTGCGGGTGGAAGGAAAGGGAAAAAGCGTTGTTTATACCGGCGATTTTAAGATAGAGGAGACAGAGCTCCACAAAGGCGCGAAGATGCCGGAAAGAACCGATGTTTTGGTGATTGAGTCTACCTACTACAACAGAAGCCACCCGGAGAGAAAGGAGACGGAAAAACAGCTCATGCAGGAGGTATGGGAAACGATTCAAAACGGCGGAAACGTGCTCCTTCCGGCGTTCGCTGTTGGAAGAACGCAGGAGATGGTGAGGGTGATAAGGAAGTACGAAAAGGAAATTCCGGTTTATGTGGACGGGATGGGAACGGCCGTGAATAAGGTTTATTTGAAATACCCCGGCTACATAAAAGATTTTCCTGGTTTTGAAAAGGCGATTGAAAGCGTGAATATGGTTACGAGCGCGAGGGAAAGGGCGAAGGTTACGAGGAGGCCTTCAATAATTATTGCAACCGCAGGAATGCTTGAAGGAGGCCCTGCCCTTGGCTACCTTAAAAGCCTTCTGCCTAACTCTAAAATAATATTCACCGGGTATAGTGTTGAGGGAACAAACGGCTGGAGGCTTCTCAATCATGGAAAAATAAAGATGGACGAATATGAGTTGGATGTAGGCCTGCCTGCGGAATATCTGGATTTTTCCGCGCATGCTGGAAGGGAGGACCTTTACAAAATGATAAGGGGAGTGAACCCAGAACTTGTTGTGTGCGTGCATGGGGACGAACCGGATAAGTTTGCAAAAGAAATAGAAGAAAAAGAGGGAATAAAGGCTGTTGCGCCAAAATTCGGCGAAGTGCTTAGTTTGTAACCTGCGCCCAGGCGACGGTCAGCCCTACCCGGGTTATTTTCACGCGATATTCTTTTCCAACTTCGCTTCCTCCTTCAACTATGATTACAAACCCTTCCTTTGTTTTCGCTATTCCGTCTCCATCCTTCTTTCCCTTGCTCACGATCGTTACAGTCAGCTCATCGCCCTCGTTTACTGGCTTCGGCAGAAGAGAGCCTGTTTTTTTATTCTCGTCCATCATTTCACGCTCCTTTTGGCTTGGGTTTTGAGGTTTAAAGTTTTTATATGTTTTGGAGGGAATATTAGAACTATTAGAGCCAAGCGGCCGTAGTCTAGTGGTAGGACACGACCCTGCCACGGTCGAGACCCGGGTTCGAAACCAAACCCAGGGGGAAGTTTCCCCCTAGGTTCCATGTCTCCTCCGTAACCCCCTCATATTTGAAGAATAATTTTGGGGGTGAAGGGGAAATCGAGGAAAAACCGCGAGGGGGCGAAGCCCCCTATGAGGTTTGTCTGGTGGAAATCCCGGCGGCCGCATTTTATATGTATGTGCAAGGATAACGTTAAAGTTGCACATATATTTGTAAACTTTGCTTACATGAAATACACATGGACGAAATCTAGAAGCATGATTTGGAGAGCTACCTTGTATATCAATTTCGACGAGATGCTTCTATCCAGGGTTTCAGCTGAGGGGTTAGACTCTCATTTTTTTCTAACCTTCGGTCCATCGGGCGTGTCAAAAATTTCATACCCACTCTCGTTCAGGATTTTTCTTATCCTGTCTGAAAGCTCAAACTGCCTTGCTCTTCTCAGCTCTTCCCTAACATCAAGCACAGCATTAAGGATGGCGCCGTACTCTCCTCCGGCCTCTTCCTTTTTCAGCTCTATTCCAAATATGAACAAAACATCGCTGTAGAATTGTTTTGCAATTTTCAGCGCCGAATAATCAATTTCCTTTCCAGAAGCATGCCTGTTCGCCTCGGTGATAAAATCAAAAAAGGAAGCGGCAGCCCGCGCGGTGTCGAAATCATTTTCCATTGCTTCGAAGAATTTGTTTTTTTGCATGTAAATTTTCTTTCTGAAATCAAGGTCGGTTTTGGATGGTTTTTTGCTTTTCTCAGCTTCTTTGAGGAGGGCGAACCCTTCTTCTATTCTTTTCAGCGCGGCGGACGCGCTCTCAACATGCTCTTCTGAATAGTCTATGGGGCTGGAATATTTTGTCAATACAAAGAGAAGGCGGATTGCCTGGGGGTTGTGTTTCGCGAGCGCATCTTTAAGGGTTATGAAATTCCCCAAGCTTTTGCTCATTTTTACTCCATCAACCGTAAGGAAGCCGGTGTGGAGCCAGTATTTCACAAATTGGCTGCCGAACGCCGCCTCGCTCTGCGCAATCTCATTTTCATGATGGGGGAATATCAAATCCTTTGCTCCCCCGTGGATATCAAGGGTTTTGTAGTTTGTGTATTTCATGCTCATGGCCGAGCACTCTATATGCCAGCCGGGCCTGCCGTACCCCCAGGGGCTTTCAAAGCCTATGGGCTCTTCTCCTTTTTTCGTTTTCTTCCAGAGGGCAAAATCTGCGGGATTTTTCTTAGTGGGGTCCGGCTCTATCCGATGCTTTTTTTCTATCTCTTTTATCTTCTGGCCGGAGAGCCTTCCGTATTTCTTGAATTTCGCGACATTGAAATAAACGCCTGTTTCTGTTTCGTATGCGCACCCTTTTTTTAATATTTTTTTGATCGCATCGATTATTTCGGGAATGTGTTCTGAAACTGCAGGGTAGAAGTCTGCGCGGAGGATGCTGAGGGAGTCAAAAAGAGAAAGTGCTTCGGAATGGAAATGCCTCGAAAGCCCGAGAGGGTCTTTGCCGGTCTCTTTCGCCCTGTTTATTATCTTATCCTCAACATCCGTAATGTTCTGGATGTGCAGCACCTCATACCCTCTGTATATGAGATAGCGCTTTATCACATCAAAGGATACGTAGGTTCTCGCATGGCCGAGGTGCGTGTGGTCGTATGGGGTAAGGCCGCATACGTACATAACTATTTTTCTGTCGTGCGCTGGTGAAAACCTCTCAAATTTTTTTGTAAATGTGTTATATACCCTCATTCTCTCATCCTTTACATGAAATCCGAAATGCCGGTTTGCTTTATCTTTTCATCTTCAAAAACATTTTTAATCTCTTTCTCGAGAAGCATGAGCCTCTGTTTCAGGTAATTTGGAAGCTGAAACTCGTCAACAATCCTTGCTGATACGCTGAGGAACTTTTCTATGCCGCCCTGATGGACGGTAAGCGTAAGGTTCCCGCCGCATTTGAGGCATTTCCCTACCAGTGGGGTGCGTCTGTATTTTTCGTTGCAGTTAACGCACCTGAACCCTTGCTTTGAAAACTTGCGAAGGTTTCCGTACAGGTCCGGGATGAAATGGCTCAGAACAAGGCGCTCCATCGCATCCCTTATATCAACAGCGCGTATTTTACGCATGAGCGAAACCTCTGCTTGGACCTTTTCCGGAACGCTGTTCAGTTTTACATATGTTGTTCTCAAAGGGCCTTTATCAATCATGGATGTGTGGTGGGTGAAAGGAATCTGGGAATACTGCTCCGGCGTTCCCAGCCTGTTTTTCACGCGCGGTATGGAAACTTCATACGGCATTTTCATCTCCGCAGCGGCTTTGTAAAACTCGAGAGGGTAGGAGGAGACCGTCTCCATATCATGAACCTCATCGTCAATTTCTCTTGGGTCTATGAACATTGACAGAACGAGGGGGGAATCCATCGTCCCTCCTCTCTTGTCGCTCAAAAAATATTTTGAAAAATTTATGAGGGCATCAAGAAGAAGTATCACGGCGTCTTCGTCCGCATCCGCATTTCTTCTCTTTGCGGCATGGAAGTATGGATGCGCGTACCCAACATTCGCTTTTGTAAACCCTATTATTCTTCCGAGAACTGCCGCGCTCGTATGCGGGCTCAGGCCAACGACAAGATGGCCGACCAGGTCTTCCTTTTTCTTTAAATTGTAGAATGGCTTTATCCCATACAGCCTTACGAGCATATCATCTATGAATTCTGAAACCCGGAATAGATATTCTGCCGCCGCTTCAGAAAGTATTATATCCTGCGGTTTGAGCGGGATGAGCTGCTCCTCATTTTCTATGGGCCGGCCAAGATAGTCTGCCGTGTAGCCGAGGGCTTTTATTTTCTGGACGCTAACGCCGATTTCCCTTGGAGCGAAATGCGTAAGCGGAAGGTCTGTCGCGTCGAACCTCGCTGTTCCGTCGCGGTAGACATATACAGAATGCTTGGCGCGCAGGAAGCCCTTTTCAAGCCGTTCTGGAATTTTATGGGTGCTCATAAGCCCTTTCACGCCCTTAACCTCGGCCGGCATGAAATCAACTGCCTTTTTTGTGTTTTCCATGAGTTTTACAACGTCTATGGAGAAGCGGTCTGTTTTTTTGCCGTTCCTCTCTTCTATTCTTGCCTTTCCTCCGCAGAGGTGGCATTTTGTGTAGAATGTCAGCTGCCCGCAGTTTGCGCATCTGAGTACAGCAACTTCCGCGTTTATGTTTTTTGGGCCGTCCCTCTCCCTAAGCATGGTGTATATTTTTGATATGCTCCTTGTTTTGTCCGAACCGGTTGGGAAAAGAACGTTGGGAGAGCCGTCCATCTCCCTCTCCTTTGCTTTCTCAGGCCTTCCCATCCTAGCGCCTATGAATGTTCCTGCCTTATCCCTGATTTCCACTCCGCACGCATCCGAGAGAATTTTTAGAACATCTTCCTCTTTTGAATTTATTACTCTTGAAAAATCTCTTTCCAGTGCGCCGAGGGAGAATAGGAGCGCGTGCGCGCTGTCGTCTTCTATTATCACCTTATTTTCTCTCAGCTTATGCTCAGCGCCGATCCTTTCCAGGTATTTTTTTTCGGTTGAATTTTCAACAATAAAATTTTTGTTTTCAAATTTTCCAGAAGAGAGCCATTTTGCAAGCGCGGCCAGCTCTTCCCTGTTCAAATCAGTCCAGTAGAAGAGGAAATCGGGGTGGAGGGGAACCGAGTATTTTTTTGAGAATTCTGCCGCCTCTTCTGCCGATGAGAATTTTTTCGGCTCTGCGCCCTTTGCCTTCACTTCCTCCGCCCACCACTCCTCGCAGTAGCCCGGAGGAAGAAGGGGGGAGCCGGATTTGAGAAAATCCCCAACAGGGCAGAGTATGTCCCCCAGAAAAAGGATTTCCTTAACCTCTGCATTTATTTTCTCCGCCTCCTCTATTGTTTTTACCTTCACAACATCCCCATTCTTCAAAAGAACAATTGGTGGTTCGATGCTCTCGTTCGCGGCGACTACGGTCCCCTTCCCCGGCCTTTCCAGCTTCATTTGGGTTCCGTATGCGAGGAAACCATCTAGAAGAACCATCGTCGCTGGATGAATGTTTTTTGCCATTATTCCGTTCGTCCTGCTTCTTCCATACCTGAGGCGGAAGCCGCCCTTTGCCATGGGATAGGAAAAAACAGGCCTGCCTGCGACAAGCCCGTCCAGATAATCCGGGTTCGGCTTTATTTCACTCTTCTTTTCGCTTGTTTTTATCGTTATTATTTTTTCAAGCCAGTTCCACTCCAGCCCTAGTTTTTTCGTATATTTCAGAACTTTCGTTGCCTTTTGCGCAATTCCTTCGCATACCACAAGGGGCACGCCCCCCCTTATTTTGTTCGTTTCAACCCTCTCCAAGTCCCTGTTGACGGAAACCTCGGTCTCTTCTGTCGTGGGTTCACCGTCTATGCAAACCGGGCAGTTTTGGACGATTATTCTGATGTGCTCTTCAGGGGGCTTATACTGGAGGTGGGCGACAACCGCCTCGTAGATATTCACCTCCTCAACATACCTGTCCACCTCTTTCTCAAGCGGCCTGTAGTCGCCGACACCTACTTCCCTCCTCGCCAAATCGGCAAGGACAACGCTGAGCGCGGCGACGGTTCCTCCGGCGCTCCTTATAGGCCCTGCAAAATAAACAGCAACATAGCTGCTCCCGTCAGGATTTTGCTTTATTTTTATTTTCGCGATCCCCTCTGTCGGCGCAACGAGTACACCCTCTGTGAGAAGGGCTGTGCCAACCCGGACTGCCTTTTCTATAAGCTCCTCTCTTGTTCCTTTCATCAGCCTTCCTTTTGCAATCTCTCTAACAAGCTCGAACGCGATGTCCTCCCTGCTCTTTCCCTCTCTTTCCCTCTTCCTTATCTCAGCCGCAACCTCCGCTCCCAGAATGCCCTCAACCCTTGCGGCAACATCCTTCGCTATTGCTATTTCAACCTCGTCCGCCGGGTCAAAACCTTTTGCCCTTGCCTGCGAAGCTGTTGAGTGTGCTTTTTCAAGCCCTTCCCTGAGCGAATCAAAGTATTTTTTCATTTCATCATCGGCAACGAGTTCCATTTTCTCACGCAAACCTTAATGTTGAGAGCTTTGCTGTTTTCAGGTTATACACCGGCACTTCGCCCGGGGTCGGAACATGGCCCTGTTTTATCTGGTATTCTGTCTGCGCTTGGAATGTGCCGGAGTTTATGAGAAGGGTCCCGCGGTAGGTTGAGTATCCGTTCTTGTGAACATGGCCCACGTGGAGCACATCCGGCACTTCATCAACAACCATGTAATCCACTTCCTCGGGTATGATAGGGTTTTCACCGTAGAAAGGGGAGAGATGCCTCCTTGTAAGGTATTCCTTCATCGCCTCTTCCGGCCTTGTGTAGCTGAGTTTTGGGATGCTCGCTATGAACGAATCAATTGACGTTCCATGATAGAGAAGGTGGGGAACGCCGTCTATTGAAATTCTTGCCGGGCTTCCCGCCCGCACAACATCGCTTTTTATAAAGTCGGGTTCTATTGCGGGCATGGGTTCGCCTCTCCTGACCGCATCGTGGTTGCCGGGGATGACAATTACAGAAATGTACTCGGGGAGCATGCTCACAAAATCATCGAACATTTCATACTGCCTATCGATATCCTTCACAACGAGCTCCTTTTCTTGGTTTGGATAGACGCCTACGCCATCAACGATGTCTCCGGCAATGGCAAGATATTTAACCTTCTCGGCCCGGTGGTTTTTTTTAAGCCAGTTGGTGAATTTTTCAAAGGATGCGCCGAGGAATTTGTTGCTTCCAAAATGGATGTCGGAAATGTACGCGACCTCCAAATCCCTCTCGCTTTTTTTCCTCTCCCTCTGCAAAGGAACATCCGGCCATTCAAAATCATCAACAATAAGAAGGGGGTGGACAACCTTCCCGTAGAATGCTATGATATCGTCCTTTACGATCCTGGTGGCTTCTTCAAAAATTTTCTCGTTGTTTTTTGGTATAACCGCCTTGTATGTTCCTGTCAGGTCTTCAATTATTACAAGGATGTTGCCCTTCGCAGTTGTGCTTTTTTTGTACACCATCCCAACAACCCTTACTTTTTCCGTATTTCTGTTTTTCAGCTCAGACAGGTTCATCTCGGAGTATCCGCTCTTGCCACCCATAAAAAGACGGCGCATTCTTTTGTACCTGTTCCTGAAGTATTCTATGAAATTCTCAACTTTTCCTGTGGTTCTGCTTTTCCCTGTAATGTCCCTCTTATAGTCTATCTGAATATCCGCATCATATTCCTTCGCTAGGGGCGGTTTTTCTCCTCTTTGTACTACAACGGCTTTTTCTTTTTCCTTCCTCTCCTCTCTTTCATTTTCCTCCTTTTCCTTTATTATCCTTTCAACATCCTCTTTTGTTATGAAAGGTTTGTTGAGCGCAACCACCGCGTCTATCAGCTCCGCCTCGCCCCTTAGAATTTCCTCTGCATCCAACGAAATCCTTATTCCCTTTTTAGACAGCTCGTCTATCATTTTTTAACGCCTTCAAGCGCAGAGAGAATCGCCCAGAGCTGGGTTCGTGCATGGGCGGGCAGGTTGACATCATCGCTCACCGCCTCTATCATATAAACCGCTGCGCTGATGCGGACGGTAATCTCCTCGCTTCCAGCAAGGCGGTTTTTGGCGTCTTCCAATGCTTTTCTTACATTTCTCGGAACCGAAAAATCCTGAAGCAGGTTGTCTATCATCTCTATAATCTCTGCAATTTCCTTTTCCATTCCACCACCCCAAAAATATGACCGGCTCTTTAATTTGTGGGGAAGGATTTTTATAGGTTAGCGGGGGGTGGATTTGAACCACCGACCTCCGGGTATCTCATAAGGGCGCAGCACCTAAAAGGGTTAGGTGCCCTTATTATGAGCCCGGCGGGAACTCCAAACTCCCCTACCCCGCTTGCAAAGTAGAATAACGTTGAGAAGTGTTTTTAAATCAACCGTCTATTTGCTAGGACCAGACCAAAAAGCTCCACCAGGGTTTTTCCTCACTCACTACCTTTCCGGTTGTAGCGTCTATTTTGTACATTATTTCGATTTCCACAGGAATTACAAAAAACATCCTTCCGGTAGAAACCGCGCTGACTTCATAAGCCGGAACAGCTCCATCGTCCGTAAGTTTTATACCTTTTATTTCTGCTGCCGCAGGTATTGCCTCAACTGCAACCGAGGGCGCGACCTTTATTTCCTTGTTGCTTTTTGTTGAAACCATCGCCTGTTCCCGGTACATAATCTGTGTATTTACTTCTGCGCTAGCCGCGCTGTCTGAAACAAGAACCCTGTTCTGCTCCTGCACAACAACCATGTTGGCGTTTGCCGTTTGGATAGCAACCCTTTCCTGCGCCTGCACCTGCTCCCCGTTCGCAACTACTGAAGAAGGAGTTATCTCAACCGCCCGAACCTGCTGTGTGGCGCTTGGCATCCCTGCGCCGCTTTCCATAACTATTTCCTCTCCTTTTTCATTCACAAACCCAATCCCTGCTGAGTCGCTTACATTAACTATCGTTGTAGTCTCTCCTGTTTTCACCACTACCTGGTGCGAACCGCCTCCGCCGACATCCACGACCGGTGCAAAGAGCAAACCAAAAACAAACAAAACAAATAATGCGGATCTCATGGATGATTAATGGATAGTAGAGAATAAAAAACTAACTTTTAGTGTTGTTTGGCTTTTCTGTAAACCAAATCTTTTGCTTTTGACTTAAAGCGTTCACTAAGACTCGCCTTTCCTTCCGGATAGATTGTAAAGTTTGCAAATCCTCTTTCTTTCAATCTATTATATAATCTAGCGACCCTCCGAGCATAGGTGCCTGTTCCAGTTGCGGATCTTGTTGTTAGGTTAAGTTCGTTAGCCACATCATTCATGAGAGAGGCGAGGGTAAAATTTCCGCTTGCCTGAACATTCAAGGCGCTTCTGAACGCATCTAATGTTGGGGATGGAGCGTTATGCATCGCAGCGGCAACAAACGCGGTAAATTCCAACTGCTCTTCTTCTGAAGCAGAATTCCATGCAACTTGAAGGGAAGGGTATTTCTGGAATATGTCCCTGTTGAATACTGCAAGATTATCATAGGCAAGAAGGATGGCAACTATTGCCTGTTCTTTATAGGTGTCGCTATCCTTGAAGGAGTAGTTGACGAGCGATGGATATTTTTCCCTAATCGAGTCATGTGTGTTTAGGAGCGTTTGAAAAACACCAATACTTCCTAAACCATCGCTGGATGGAATTTTTGCGAGGTTAGATGTAAAAAGAACATACCCAATGTCTATCATAGAATCAACATCTGATTTTATAGGAATCAGTTCTTCCAAAACTATTGCAACAAGCATGAGTTTATCAAATTTTTTTGAAAGAGGGTTGCCTATAGTTATTGTGCCTTTCTTTATATGCTCTTGAACATACTTGCATGCCTCAGTGAGTTCAGTGAAAAATTTTTTCAATGAATGCCCTTCTTTATACCCCCTGTACGTCCAAAGGTTCCCGGTTATCCGAGGAAGTTCGCGCCATCCTTTATCTGTTTTTTCGATTCTGTCCATTATAAGATAGTTTTTTTCGATTTTAAATGCGATCAGCCTGCTTCCGGTATCAATTGTGTGCCATCCTTCTTTTTCCGAATGATTCTTTTTGAATTCCTCGGCGCTTACGCCTGTTTTTTGTGCCTGAGCCATGATTGTTTATTGACAATAGCAATTTAAACACTTTCTAAAAAAGGGTGGTTATGGCAGATGTTCATTTTGGGACTAATGGAATACGCGGAACTTTTGAGGACCTCAGCCCAGAACTTGCGCTTAAACTAGGAAAGGCGATAGGAAGATACTTGGGAAAGAAGGTTGGGGTTGGAAGGGATGGAAGGAGGACTGGGCTTTGCTTGAAGAATGCGCTCGTTTCGGGTTTGCTGAGCGCTGGCTCGGATGTCGTGGATTTTGATGTTGTTCCGTCTCCTACGGCAGAGCTTATGATAAAAGAGATGGGGCTGGATGGAGTTGCAGTTGTAACGGCTAGCCACAACCCGCCAGAATGGAACGCAATAAAAGTAACAGACAGGAAGATGGTTGCGGTGAGCAGGGAGAGGGGCGCGAAAATAGAAAAGCTAATTGAGAGGGTTAAATGCATGAAGTGGGATGGGGTTGGTGAGTATAAAGAAGAAAAGAACGCAGTAAGCAGGCATATTGAAAGGATAAAGGGATTTATAGATACAGAAGCGATAGGCGGGAAAAAACAATTTTTTATTTTGGATTGCGGGAACGGAACTGCTTCTTTGATGGTTGAGTTGTTCAAAGAGATGGGGGTAGAGGTGATTACGATAAACGACTATGTTGATTGGAGGTTTCCGGGAAGGCCTTCTGAGCCGACAGAGGAGAACCTGGGCGATTTGAAAAGAGCGGTTGTTGAATTGAAGGCAGATGGAGGGATCGCATGGGATGGAGACGGAGACAGGGTTGTTTTTGTGGATGAGAAGGGAAACTTCGTCAGCGGGGATAAGGTCGTTGCACTTTCTCTTCTTAAGAGAGCGAGGGAAGGAAGAATAGGAAGATTTGTGACAACCGTTGCGACGAGCATGATCGCGAGCGAGCTTGCGAAAAAACATGGATATGATATTGTGTATACTAAGGTCGGGGCGCCTTACATGGCTGAAAAGGTCGCAGGAACAAAGAATGTTGTACTTGCAGGAGAGGAGGTCGGAGGGGTGATCTGGCCCGAGTTGAGTTTGGCAAAGGATGGGTTTATGACCGCTGCAAAAATTATTGAATTGGTTGCGAAAGACGGGAGGAAGCTAAGCGGAATAGTAGAAAATGAGCTTCCAAAATATCATTTCGTAAAAACAAAAATTCCATGCAGAAATGAATTGAAGAAAAAGGTTATGGAGAGGATAAAAAAAGAGATGAAAAAGGAATATGGGAAAACAATGGATATTGATGGGGTTCGGGCGGAGTATGAAGGAGGATGGGTGATTGTAAGGGCAAGCGGAACCGAGCCAATAATAAGAATATTCTCAGAAAATAAAGAGGAGAGAAAGGCAAGAGAAGTAATGGAATACTGGGTTGGGAGGGTTAAAAAAATAAAATGAATTTTTAGTTCTAACGCAAATTTTAAATAATCTTCCATAAAAATATGGCCATGCGAAAAAACTGGCCTTTGTTTTTCTTATTTGGGATTGTGCTCTTACTATCATTAGGGTGTATAGACAAGATTACGCAGAAAATAGACAAAATACAGAAAATAGATTTGGGGACAAAAACAGAAAAAACTCAGCAGACCAAAGAAGAAAAGGCTGATCTGCCAACAGGACCCAGGATGTGCATAACCCAGTACCCATCAACAGGCACGGTGGAGACATCATACGATGATGGCGCGGAAAGAATGAGAATTGAAACAAGAACAAGGGATAATAATGACGTTTTGGTAGTTGTGCTCAAAGAAGGGTATGCGCTTACAGGAGTAATGGGAGGGAGTAGTTTGAAAGAAAAATATCCTAATTGCGATTGGGTTGCTACGCCGGCCGACATAAAAAGCGTAAGAAAGGGCGCAGAGAGCGTGGCGGAGGTATATAAAAACGAACCAGATTTTAGGTTCACATGCACACCATGGGTTGTGGAGGAAAGAATGTTTGAAACACCAGGAAAAGTATGCTTTGGCAGATAGAAATACTGAACTATTCACCCGAGCAATGCCCTTATTTTTTCGTTTATTTCTTTCGCCTCCTCAAAACTCGCCTGAACAAAATCCTTTGTTTGTTTTTTTTCGTATGCGTAAGCAAGAGAGGAGGAAACATTTATTCTATGGATATATGGGAACGGCTTTATCGCTTTCATCACCGTTTCCAAATCCCCTCCCTGCGCGCCTATGCCTGGGATGAGCATGGGCACCTGCGCCTTTGTTTTTTCGCAGATTTTTAGGATCTCCTCGCTTGTTGCACCTACAACTATCCCTGTTCTCCACTCAATCGCCTTCTCAACTACTTTCTCATAGAGTTTTTTTCCATCTTTTAATTCCAACTCCTGAAAATCGCTCGCTCCTTTGTTGCTAGTTCTCGCGAGAAGGTAGACAAAGCCGGAGCGAATGAATGGCTCAACAGAATCAAAACCCATATACGGGCTAACTGTGCAGGCATGGGCCTGCCAGAATTCAAAAACCTCTTTTGCGTACGCCTCGCTTGTTTTTCCGATATCCCCTCTTTTTACGTCTAAAATTACGAACAGCTCATCGCGGTATCTTTCTATTAACTTTTCCAAAGCGAACAAACCCTCAAATCCGTACTGGGCAAAGAAAGCATAGTTCGGCTTTATTGTGGATATAAGGCCTTCTTTTTTCAGCCGGTCTATTATCGGATAGAAGAAGTTTTCTATCCTATCTTCTATTGCTCCATCAATAGGGATTTTCTCTATGACCGGGTCTATGCCGAAGCAGAGGATGGATTTTTTCCCATCTTTTTCAAGTCTTGCAGAGATTTCTGGCAAATTTTTCAACCTCTTTAGCCCCATCAAATTTCTTCGCAAAGGAATAAAAGCGTTTAAGGTTTGGTTTCAGGGAAAGGGATTTCTCTATTGCAAAATCAAGAACATTTTCATCAAGCCAGCGCGGATTTACCCTCACCCCCAACCCAAGCCTTTCAACCCCTTGCGCATTCTCAACCCTTTCCGTGTAATTCTCGAGAGGAGCAACAACCATCGGCTTTTTCATCATGACGCATTCCATTATGCTCGTGTGCCCGCCATGAAGAATGCAAAACTCGCTCCTTCGCATGTACTCGCTGATGTTCTTAACAAATTTTATTTTGCTTCCTCCGTTCTTACCCGCTCCGCCGCCAACAAAATACTCGTATTTTGATTTTTTGAGAACTGAGAGCGGAACGGTGGTATTTTTCGTGCCTCCGCCGACAACGGCGCCTCTTCCTTTCTCTTCCTTTCCTCCCCGCGGCCTTACTGTCGGGCCGACAAACCTTATAGGGATGTTTGTATTAAGCCTTTTTGCCGGCGAGATGTTGAGGGGAGGGGGAAAATCAACTATCGCAATTCCATCAACAGAAGAGAAGATCTGCATGAAAAATCTTTCTGTTATCTTTCTAGTGAAAAAACCAGAGAAAAAGGTTGAGGGGTCTATTTGGTTTAGGACGAAAAGCGTTTTAATCCCCATCATCTTTCCAACCGCAACCCCCAGGGGAGTGGAATCAACGATAACTATGTCAGAATCCTTCGCTGCCAAAATAGATGTCGCAATTATCCTTGGGTTTGCTGCTTTGCTGCTTTTGATAACAGTCCTTACCCAGTCCACCCCTTCCTCATCTATCGCAAGGTTGTAGGGCTCGGGAATTTCTCTGACCTTTATTCCCCTTGAAGAAAGAAATTTTGCACCTGCTCCGTAGCTTACTACCTCCCTTTCCCTGAACCTTTTTATCACAGGAAGCATTCTTGAAGCGTGGCCATATCCAATACCTTCAATAAAAAATGTTGCTTTCAAAGGATCACTTTCTCGCGCCGTACTCTTTCATGTATTCTAGGAATGCAGAATAAATTTTATCATCAACATAAACCTTCCCGGCGATCTTCTTGTTGCGCAGGTAATTGAATATTTCAGTTATCTTCGCGACGCTGTAAACCGGTATCCCAAACTCTTCCTCAAACTCTTCTATTGCGTTTCTTTCTTTTCCTCTTTCCTCCCTGTCAACCGCGATAACGATGCCGAGAAGCTTAACATCCGCTGTTCTTTTCAGCTTGTTTATGCTTTCTACCTTCGTCCCGCCGGTTGTGAAGACATCGTCAACCATTACAAGCCTCTGGCCGTCGCGGGGTCCGTCTCCTATAAAAACCCCTTTGTCCCCGTATTCCTTCTCCTGCTTTCTGTCAAAAAGCCAGGTTTTGTTGAGCTTAAAAGACTTTGCGAGAGCAACCGCAACAGAAACCGCGAGGGGGATTCCTTTGTAGGCAGGCCCGTATATAGTATCGAATTCTTGGAATTTTTCTTTTATCGTTTTTGCGTATGCCTTCGCAAGTTCGTAAGTACCTTCTCCATCTGCGATTACTCCGGTGCTTATGAAATATGGGCTTTTTCTCCCGCTTTTCAGGGTGAATTCTCCGAATTTCAACGCCTCTCTTTTCACGAGAAGCTCGATGAATTTTTTGTCCATGGGATCACCTAAAAATTTTTGTGAAAACGAATGTCAAGGCCCCGCCAAGGATCGCGGTTGTGAACTGGAGTACGCCCATAGCATCCAAGAACATCCCGGGGAGCTGGACAGTATTGTGGAGAACAAATGCAGATGCGAATAGGAACGATGATTTGAGAAACGCTCCGATGAGAAGAGAGAGGAAGTAGTTTTTATTTAATTTTGCGTGGAAATATTTTATTGAGAAAAGAAGAATTGCGTTTCCTATCCATATGAACGGGAGAAGGTAGGCAAGGAATGGCGTAAACGGACCGAAGAGCAGACCTCTTGAAAATGCCGCAACGCTTGGGATAAGAATAACGGGTAGGATGTTTTTTCCTTTGAACCGCAGGGCTGCAAAAATTATGAATGAATTCACGAGCGCACCTGTGAGAAGCTGAGGACTTGGAATGAAGAATGGGATTGCAAAGGAGAGGAAGGAAATAACGCAGAGCTCCAAGAACTCGTGCCTTTCTTTTAGAATGTATACTCTTTCATGGCTTAATCTGGAAATATAGGAGTAGATTTCTTTCATGAAAAAAATAGAGAAAAAGGGGTTAAAAAGGTTTTGATGTAACTATGGTTACAATTGGATCCCAAACTTCTCCTCAACAATTCTTTTTGCCTCATCTATCTCAGCGAGCGTTCTCCCTGCCAAGTCCCTTAACATATCATACCAGCCCGGAGTTCCTGGCCTAAGCATGATTTTTCTATATAGCCAACCACTAATCCTGCCAAAAATGCCTTTCTTTGCCAACTCTTCTTCGAATTTATATAGCTCTTTTTCTGTATTTATTTTCACTGCGTTTATAAGTTTCTCGAGCAAATGAACATAGCCGCTAAACAGCTCAAGTTTCTTTCCGTAATTGCTCCTATCTCCGTAAGCTAGTCCTTCAAACAACTCTCTAAACGTCTCCAACTGCGGTCCGATCTCGCCCTCTTCCCCTTCCTTTATGCGTACAACCGGATATCCACGCTCCATCTTCTTCTCCCTTTCTCCGAGAAGTTCAATCCATTTACCAGAAAACTTACTCAGCCGAAGGGCAACGTGTTCGGGATGTGGAGCCCTCTCTCTAAATATATGTTTGGTTTTTCCCATAGAATCACCTGCTTGTTTTTATTTTTGGTTTTATTTTATGTGTGAAAAAGTTTATAAATAGATGGGTTTTTGCTGGTTTTTTGTGGATAGAAAAAAATTTAAACTGGCTTATAGAAAAGAATACCATGGCAAAAATTTACTTTGATATTGACGATACAATTTTTCCTAGCACGGAGTTTGCTGAGCTCGCGAGAAGGAACAGCGTGAGGGCGATGGTCGAGATGGGGCTTGACGAGGAGCCAGAAAAGCTCTATTCTATGCTCATGGAAATTGTTGAGAGAAGGGGACCAAACTATACAGAGCATTTCGATGAGTTGTGCAGAAGGTTGAAAATAAAAAAACCTGCGAAGTATGTTGCTGCGGCTGTTGCTGCCTACCATGATACAAAAACATCCATCATGCCCTACCCCGAAGTCCCTTCTGTCCTGCTGAAGCTAAGGGAAAGCGGGCACGAGATTTATGTTGCCAGCGAGGGGGACGAGAAAAAGCAGTGGGATAAATTGATAAGGCTTGGGGTGCAGTGGTTTTTCCATGGAGTTTTTGTAACCAGAAGAAAAAGCCTTGGTTTTTTTAAGGAGCTAGACAGGGGCGTTGTTGTAGGCGACCATCCCATAAGGGATATTGAGTACGCGAGGCATGCCAGCCATACAACCGTAAGGGTTTTGAGAGGGAAGCATTTAAAAGAGCCGAGCGACGCTGACTATGAGATAAAAAACCTTCGCGAGCTGCTAACCATTAAAAATATTTTTGTTGAGAAATAGGGTTTATGTTGGTGATAATATGAAAAATGTTGTGATTGTGCTTGCAATTGTTGGGCTGTTTTTAATTTTAGCCGGGTGTGTAGGCGGATGCGAGAGCGACGCAAACTGCAAGGAATGGCAAACTTGCAACCTTGAGAAGAAGATATGCGAAGCAAAGCCAGGATATTGTGATAATTCTATGGACTGCAATGAATGGGAAACATGCGATACAAAAACCCACAAATGCGTTGTTAGGAAAGGAATGTGCGGCAGGGATGGGGACTGCGAAACATGGCAGCTCTGCGACACCGCAACGCACCTATGCAAGGCAAAGGCAGGGTACTGTATGAACGATAACGACTGCGCGGGGGTAGAGGTGTGCGATGGAGAGAGCCACAGATGCAAGCCGGCACCCGGCTACTGCTACAACAACTATGATTGCAATTCATGGGAGTACTGCAACATTGAAGAAAAGAGATGCTATCCGATTTATGGAAGATGCAATTCAGGAACAGATTGCGAGGCATGGCAGTACTGCGACAACAAAACAAAATACTGCTACGCAAAGGAGGGATACTGCGATATAGATACGGATTGCGAGAAATGGCAGAGATGCAACGAGAACACCCATCTATGCGTTCCTCTTATGGGATACTGTGATTCTGATTCGCAATGCTCTGCATGGGAATTCTGCGACCCTGCAAAGCATGTTTGTACTGTAAAAAGAGGGTATTGCAACACCGACCAAGACTGCGAAGAATGGCAGACGTGCTCTGCCTCAACACATACGTGCAGGGTGAAGTTAGGAAGGTGCGGAAGCGATAAGGACTGCGGAACAGGAGAATACTGCGATGAAAGGACGCATACCTGCCATTAGTTTTTTATTCTATTTGTTTCTTATTTTTTTGATTGCCAAGGTAGCTCAGCCTGGTTAGAGCGCTAGACTCATAGGAGAAGCCTGTGAGTGATGAGCTTCGGCGATGATATGAAAGGCGCTCAGGGATATCTAGAGGTCGCGGGTCCAAAACCAAACTCAGGGGGAAGTTTCCCCCTAGGTTCTAGGTCTCCTCCGTAACCCCCTCATATTTGAATAAAAATTTTTGGGGGAGGGTCAGGAGGAGCCTCAAACTGGGGAGGGGGTGAAACCCCCTCCGCGGTTCGGTGTGGGAATCCCGCCCTTGGCAATCTTTTGTTCTTTCTTTTTTATTGAGAAAAAATAGATTAAAAATTATTTGAGATTCGGTATTAATTTGTCGGATAGTACAGTTTTAGTGTCGCTAAAGAATAGATCTGCAGAATAGGATGCTCCTCCTTCCACATAACAAATTTTATACAGCACTGCAATTCCAACAGTGTCTCCACTCGAAACGATAGGCATTACACCGATACCATCTACATAGGACCCGCGCGGGTCACTAGGTAGATTTCTAACCAGTATCTCTGTACCACGACCCTTATAACTTACACTGTCATAGTTATATATTCTACTTCTATTATCAAAACCATCAACGAAAGTTACTAGGTAATCATCTGATCTTTTCATACTAAAATCTGGTGTAGCTATATATTGTTGATAACTTTCCAATGTGCAAGCCCCCATCAGGTTACCGATTTCAAATCTAAATATTCTCTTCAGCGATATTAAATCAACCCAAATGCTATCACCGGAAGAAGTATCCCAGTAACCGCCGCTCGATACGCTATCCTTAACATCCCAATATAAACAGTATTCTCCGGAGAATGCTTTTTTCAAGTCTGAGTCAGTAACCACTTGCCCGGTAACAAACGAGAAGGAGTAAGAGTTTTGTTCTGTTTTTGTTCCCTTTGGCTCTAGTTGTTGCTGGCCGTATAATATGCCTGTACCAGGCGACATCAATGCGAGTCCAATAGCAATCTTCTCTGCCAATGGGTTAACCCTCTTAAGTACTTCCTTCATTGTCGGTTTTCTCCTACCTACATCTTCCTTTTCCTTTGGATTGATTGTATCTTTTTTCATATCCTCACCCAGATTTTCTTTTATGGTGATAAATGTTTAAAAATGTTCGCTTTTTTAAATATTAACCACATAATATTTAAAAAGCATGTGCCTTGTTGCTAGAGTAAGAGGATTAAAAACATTTTTGAGAAAATGGTTAAAGTAAGTCCAGAAACAAAAGAAAAATTGGAGAAGCTTATTAATAGGTTGGAGGAGTTGGAAAATAAAAAAGAAAAAGAAGGATATCGCAACTTAAACTTATATAAGTATTTGACATCATATACAGGTGAATATACCACCA
>CAYXNY010000023.1:0-2602 GCA_964467175.1 Microcaldota archaeon
CCCCCAAAATTATTCTTCAAATATGAGGGGGTTGCGGAGGAGACATGGAACCTAGGAGGAAACTTCCCCCTGGGTTTGGTTTCGAACCCGGGTCACCGGCTTTCTCCAGTTTCTGCGAGAGGCCGATATCCTTGACCAGCTAGACTACCGGAGCGAATGAAATTATTTTTTCCAAGAAAGAAATAAAAAGCTGCTCCTTACAGCACGCTTATTTTAACAACATATCCTTCCCTGGCTTTCATGTCTGCAAAGAAGTTCTCTCCGGCGTTTGAAAAGAAAAGAAACTGCCCCTTCCACCCGGAAACACTGCCGGAGATGTCCTTTCCGCCCCTCTTTGGATTTTTTGGGAATGTAAAACTGTTCTTTTTTACCGAAATGCTTCCATTGAGATATGGGGAGATAAGCTCATCCGAACGCATCTCTTCTATTATTTCGGGTAGCGGGTTATGTTCAGAGCCGAAAAAAGACATCTTCTTTTTTGCATGCACCGCATCAGGAACGTTGAACCTCTCTTTTACTATCTGCTCCATGGGGTACGCCTCTTCTGCTCTCATCCGCATTATCTCGGCCCAGAAATCGGCGCCCTGCTCATACGCCCTCCTCTCCGGTTTTTCGCTTACCCCCACCTTCACCAAAGGGCCGAATGAAGCAAGGTAGATGCCTACCAAACGGTTCTTGAATTTTTTCTCCATCCCCTCGTAGCCGGAGGTATCCATTCTCGTATATACTTTGGAAATGTCCCTGAACCTGCATGTCGGACACTGTTTTGTATTTATCGAATCGTTTGGGCAGGAAAAATATCCTGAAACGCCCCTGTAGCCGATGCATCTTCTTTCAAGAAACTCTATTGAAAGTTGTTTTTCCAATTCGAGTGGAACGGAGCGGATGGACTGCCCGCTTCTGAGAAGAAGCGCTGGATGAGAGCCGGCAGAAGGATAATAGAAGCGTATGAAATGGTGCATGAATATAAATATTTTCTTTTATTTAAAAATAAGAGCGGGCCTCGGTTCCGCCATTGCAGGGGTCGCCAAGTCTGGTCAAAGGCGCAGGACTTAAGTGCTCAAAAAAGAAATCCTGTCCCTTAGTGGGTTCATGGGTTCAAATCCCATCCCCTGCAAACCTTAGAAATGTGGTGGCGCTTAAGAAAACAGGATTTGAACACATGGGGGTTCAAATCCCATCCCCTGCAAACTTATTTTTAAAGTTTATTAGCGAAACTATACTATGGCGAAACATGCGTATAAAGAAAAGGAGCACGAAGAAAGAACAGCTAGGTTCCCGGGGCCGATGGAGGACCAGTTGCTAAGTTTAGTCATGATGCTTGCGGTAGCGGAAAGCTCTTTTAAAGGAATACAGGACCTGCTGGAGAAAAAAGGCGAGGAGCTGAGGGAAACAGAGCTTGGGGAGAGAGAAGTGCTGATAACCCCTTCTGAGCAGGAAAAGATGGTTGAAAAGGAGGAGAAAAGAACTTTCACAATCTTTTACATAAATCCCGCGTATGAGGAGGCGAAAGCAGAGAAAATCGAAAGCAGCGTTGAGATAAAATTCAGTAGTTTGGCTGAAGAGAAAATGAATGAATCGCTCGGTTCAAAAAACATCTCTCCAGGCATGGAGTATATTGTTTATCCGCTGGTGCAGGAACTCTACTCAAAGAATGCGGTGGATGAAGTAAAGGAATATGAAAAAACCGCACCGATAAAGGGCGCGGAAGAAGCGGAGCTGGTGGATAAATTTGTGGTTGCTACACCGGAAAGGATAATGGCGGCTGTTGAGAGAAAAGAAAAATCCCAGAAGATAGTGGAAGAGATGATCATAAAAATAGAAAATGCAGTAGATTTGGTGAAGAAAGACAATGAAATGGAAAAAATACTCCCTGTCCTCCCGCCGATTACAAGGAAGATGCTGGAGGCATTGCTCAAGAGAAAGAAAAAAATTGACAAAAAAATAATTTTGAAGCTCCTGCTCTCAGATAAAATGTTTTTGAAGAGGATGGAGGAGACGCTTAAATCGCTTGATGTAAAAACTCTGGATAGGATGGCAAAAGCAATAGCTGAAGGGATAATAAAAGAAATAAAAAGAATTGTTTGAGGTTATTTCTTTGCCCTTATCTCCTTTTTCTTTGGCCTTAGATAGGGGGAGCCGCATTTTCTGCATTTTACTGTTCCTGCCTTATTCCTTGATTTGCACCTCCTGCATATCCATATATTCATTATTTCCCTGTCTGCCTCAAAAAATTTTCCCATGGAGACACACCACGGATTTATTATTCAGAGAAATGCATTTAAACATTACGCAAAGTTTTATAAAATGTTTATATAAGTATATTATTTATGGGTTATACTGAAAAAGAGAGAACAGACCTTATAGAAAAAAGAAGATCAGTGTTGCTAGGTTATGGCTTTTCTAATGAAGAAGCAGACAGGGTAATGCAGGCACGCCCGAGTGAACTGTTTTACAGCGTAGAAACAATAGAATCAAAATTAGAGAACCTTGAGAGGTATGGGTTTTCTAAGGAAGAAGTAAGGAAGATTGTATTGGGATTGCCTGCTGTATTAGGTTATAATGAGGAATCTTTGAATTCTAAACTTAGGAATTTGGAGAA
>CAYXNY010000024.1:0-2126 GCA_964467175.1 Microcaldota archaeon
AAGAGCATAAGAAAGTTGATCAACTCTCGAAAAGCCCGTATAGGTGACAAGATGAAATCTCCTGCTATCTGCTTGGTTTGAATGATTGGCGGAAACTCGTGTTATGAGTAATTGTAATGTTTTTAAATTTGCAACAGCCTAGCAGCTATGGGACAGAATTAAGTCGCGTAGATGTTGAATAGATTGGCGCGGGTTATGGTGGTTATAACTCTGTTTGGCACTCTGCAAAATAGACTCTCAGAAAAAATATATCGGATATCGGGCTTACGTGATTGTTGTTAAAGATTGAATTTGGCTAGCCTAATTTTTGTCTGTTTTTATTCAGGTTATTTTGTCCAATCTCATTGTTGTGGAAACATTTAAAAACAAAATTAAAGAATCCAAAGCATGAAGGTAAGAGTGCTCCTCGCGATTTTTATTTTATTCTGGCTTTCGCACGCAAAAGTCGTGGTAAACTCCTATGATTGGAGGGATGTTGTCTCCGGCATTTACTACGCGCACATGATCAACGACACGGTTCTGTTCGTTCCCGAATCCGGCGACCCCTCCGCGCTGATAAAAAAGATAGGGAGCGGCAATTCCATATTCTTGATAGAATCAAAAAATGACCCTGTATATTCCGGGCTGGATGTTCTTCTCATAAACAACGGAAACAGCGTTGAGGTTTACAAGAGCGAGGATGCATACATAACGAATGCAGAGCTGGCAAAAAAATCAGGAGCAAAAAACTTTATTCTCGTCAACCCTTCATACGGGTATCCGGCGGTTTCTGTTCTTGCGTATGCAAAACAGAAAAAAGCGTTCCTGCTTTTTGCAGATGGAAAAAATCTCGGGCTGATGAAGGAGGTTTTGAAGAATGCGGAGGAGATACTCGTTTATGGAGAGATGGATGAAAGCGAACTGGCTGGGTTGGAGTACGAGCGTATAAATACCGGGGATAAGTATGAAGATAATATTGAAGTTGCCAAGAGGTATTTCTCCATCAATTCCTCTGAAAAAGAGGTTGTCTTAACGGATGGGGGCGTTCTCGAAGAGAGCATAATTTCCGGCGACAGGCAGGCGATCTTCATCTCTCGAATCATTCCGGATAGTGTTTACAAGTACGTAAAGGAGCAGGTGGAGAGAGGGCAGATATCTTCTGGAATTGTTGTCGGCGAGGAGCACGCGCTGGCTGCGTACAACTTGAAAAAGAGAATAAACAGCGAGCTGGGCGGGGAGAATTTTTCTGTTTTTGTAAGGATGAGCCAGAAAACGCCCGGCGGGGAGCTTGCTCCGCTTGATACCTTTACCCTTCCTTCGCCAGTAGTTTCTATCTCAATAAAAGAGGCAAACTACAACGACAATGCGAAGGCGATTGAGGTTGTGTACCAGAACGATGGGAACGTGGTTGGGTATTTCAAGACGAGCAGTTCTGTGTACATTAATGGAAAGTATTTGGCGGTCATCGGAGACAGCGAACCCCTAAGCATAAAACCTGGGGAGGAGAAAGGAGTGCGGTATAATTTGGAAATCCCGGCTGGAATGGAGGGAGATATTTTTCTAAATTTAACGCTTATCCATGGGGTTTCTCAAAAAACATTCGACTCCGGCTTTTCTCTTGGCGTAAACGCAAGCAGGAAGGCATATGAAGACGCAAGTTCCTTACTTATTGAGGAGGCGTCTTACGACCCTGCAAAAAACGAGTTTGTCGCCAAAATAAAAAATACCGGGCCCGTGGATGCATACTTTTCCTTTTCATTTGATTATTTTGAGCGCGGGGAGAAAAAAACAATAGAAGAGGATGAGGTTTACAAACTTGAAAAAGGGGAAACTGGTTTTATTAGAATAAGCAACCTTATCATAAATGACCCTGGAAGCGCAAAAATGATCGCAAAAATAAAGTATGGGGAAAGGCATGCATTTTTAGATAAAAAATATGAGAGAGAAGTTAGCGGTAGGGCCGAAGTCCCATTCGAAGTGGTTTTTGCAGTTTTGATAATTAGTATAGGGGTTGCTGTGTACCTGCTTTGGAAAAGAAAGAGAAGAAGAAAACGGTTTCACAAAGAAGATAAACCGCTGTACAGGAGGATCGGGCTGGAAGTATAAGGTTTATAAAATAGTTTGGGCATAATAAAAAATGGTGGGAA
>CAYXNY010000025.1:0-2416 GCA_964467175.1 Microcaldota archaeon
TTCTACCTCTCCTCAAAACTTGATTTTCTTGAAGGATACGGATATGCGGGCGCTTTTTTAGTTGCGCTTATTTCTTCAGCAACGGTCATCCTTCCTGCTCCGGGCTGGGTAGTGATAGGAGGGATGGCTTCATTCCTAAACCCTGTTCTTCTCGGTTTTGTAGCGGGAATAGGCTCTGCTATTGGAGAGCTCACGGGCTATATGATGGGGTACGGCGGAAGGGAAATAGTTGACAAAAAAAGACTTCCGGAATACAAGAGGCAGAAAAAATGGTTAAAGGATGCTGATATGATTGCGTTGTTTGTTCTCGCCGCACTTCCAAATCCAATTTTTGATGTAGCGGGGATTGCTGCCGGAGCGCTGAGAATTCCTTTGTGGAGGTTCCTGCTCGCAGTCGGGGCGGGAAAAATTTTGAAATTCATCGTGGTTGGATATCTTGGAAATTTTGCCATGGCATATATTTAAATCTTTTATCCGCAAAATCAAACTATGCAGAAAAAAATTTTAGTAGTTCTACTCATGCTGCTTCTTCTTTCAGCTTCATATCCAGCAAAACCAGAATCCAATAAACAAAAAAATGTTAAAGTAGTGGAGGGGCCGAAAGGACAGAATGAAAGCGACTGCGGGTATTTTCTGGATGGTGTGTGGCATGGGTATGAATGCTGCAGCGATGCGGAGTGCGAAAAGGGGGACGTATGCATAGACCATGAATGCGTGAAGCTCGAATGCGCAGGCGATGTGAACCTGAACCTTGAGGTTGTTGAAGGAAAGATAAGGGCTGAAGTAAAGGGAATAGAAAACTGCGACGGAAAAACAGTAAGGATAAGAAACGGGTCTTGCGACGGGCAGGAAGTTTGCTCATTTGTTTGGAGCGCGGCGGAATGCTACTTCAATGTTCCTCCGCCGGGAACATACGAATACTTTGCCTGCGTGGACATGAACGGGAATGGGGAGTATTCGAGCGATGAGACGGATGCAGAAAAGCTTTTTGTCATGCTTTATGGGCCGGAGAACAAAACAACTGACAAAAACCAAACATCCGCCGGGAGGCAAACGGATGCGGAAAACGAGGAATCGCCGTGGGAGGTATGCGTACCGCTAGGCCTTTTTGTTGTTGTGCTTGCGATCATACTCCTTCCGTGGGTTCATGAAACTTGGGGGGAGAGAAAAAAGAAGACTGGAAGCAGAAAACGAAAAATTTAAATGTTTGCTGTTGAAATTTTAAGCCGTGATAAGATGGTGGTTGTTATAATTCATGAAAGGGACAAATGCATAGGATGCGGTGCGTGCGCTGCTGTATGCTCGGCGCATTGGGAGATGGATAGCGACGGAAAGAGCAAACTGAAGGGGGCGAAAAAAGAAGGAGGAGTTTTCAAGCTAAACGCAAAGGAAGAGGGGTGCAACCTTACCGCTGCGCAGAGCTGCCCGGTAAACTGCATACATGTGGAGAAAGACGGGGCTAGGGAAATTTAATGCCCTAAAAGTTTTTTCAGTTCTTTTCCTTTTTCTGTGCTTGCAAAAAAGAGCAAGACCGAGCGGTCGATGTAGGAATTGAACGGGTCCGGCTGGCCGAATTCATTCATAATATAGCGCTTTGTTTCTTTGTCAACAATCCATCCAACGACCTCGCCGCCTTTGATTATTCTGTAAATTGTGCAGTCAAAAGGGTCGCTCGTGTAATTATAGGATTGGCCGGAAAATGCATCGGAAGCAGTTCCGTATTCAACAACTTTTTTATACGATGTTTTGGCTGTTGTGTATCCGCCTACCCTAAGCCTCGCAAAAACCGAATCCACCTGCGAGCTATCGACTGAAAATGAAGAGAAGCTGTATGTTGAAACGCTGTCCATGGCTGCAGTGTATGCTGGGTTGTTTGACTGCACCTTTTCGTTCATCTGCAAACTCTGGGCGTAGGCAAGGCCGAGTGCAAAGAAAATGGCGGATGCTGTTCTTTTTGCAAATTTAACGAGCCGCTGGGAATGAACCTTCATGTTATAAAGTATAAACAAAAATGTTTTTAAAATTTGGCATAAAGGCGGGCAAATATTTTTATTGAGAGCGCGAGAATGAACGGTGTGGAAGAGAAAATTCAGAAAATGCTGGAACACGCAGAAGAGATGCGGAGGGTCGCGTTCAGCTTCGAAACCCCCCTCATAGTTTCGCATTATGATTGCGACGGAATCTCGGCGAGGGCGGTAGTTGAGTATGCTTTCAGGAGGGAGTGGAAAAAGTACAGGGCTGTTTCGATAAAAAAATTGGATGAAAAGGCGATCGAGAAGCTTAGGAAGGAGAAGGAAATAATTTTTGTGGATTTGGGAAGCGGGAATGAGAGGGTTAATGAGCTAAAAGATGTGTTGATAATAGACCACCACCAGCCGGCGAGAATAGAAAAACCCCAGATAAATCCCTGGATGTT
>CAYXNY010000026.1:0-15814 GCA_964467175.1 Microcaldota archaeon
AAGCACCTGCCCAGCAGCAAATATCACAGCAGCAAATATGATCAGAATTATCACGATTATTGGCAGTAATCCTTCAAGATATTTGTAAAGCCCGCACAGAGCATCCATTATTTTTTGAGGTGCCCCTGTTTCCTCAGGCGCCGGAGGTTTTGCTGAAAAAGCAAGAAGAAAGAATAAAAAAAGAAAGAGGAGTTTTTTCATGCCATCAGCACCCTATGGGCACGTTAGCACGTTATGTCCTGATAACTTGGCCACATCATCTTTATGAACCAAGGCACGATTATTGCAACTGCAAACCCAATTAAAGCACCGGTCAGCATAGCAGTAGCCCACACATTCGCCCTAGCCCTTGTTTCTGCTCCCATTACCTGCCCAGCAGCAAATATCACGGCTGAGAATATAATTAATACTGCCGCGAAGATTGGTAGAGTGCTTTGTAGGAAGCAGTACAGTCCTTCGAGCGCTTGTAGTATTTGTCCAGTCCCTGCTTGTGCCATAACCAAATTAGCCGCCAAAAGCACCAAAAACAAAGCAATTTTTTTCATTCTTTTCTACCTCCTTTTGTTTTTCTTTATTCATGGAAACATTTTTAAATAATGCTACTTCATGCTTTTTTATGGATTTTGATGACATTTTTGAAAAAATGCTTTATTCAGTAGTTGCCCTCTACCTTCTCTTTATCCTCTTTTATTTTATTACATACACACCGCAGAAAATTTTTGAATCATTTGTTGACCTACCGGACACGGCAGCGTCAATAAAGGTGTTCTCAGAATATGGTTTTTTTGGAAAGGTTCCGTACTTTCTCAATGGCGAATACTACTTGTTTGGCTCTCTTCCTCCACTCACCCCGGTACTCGGTTCAGTAGTAAATTATTTTGTTAATGACTACATACTTTCAGCAGCTTTGCTTTCTTTCATCGCCAATATCGTGCTTTTCTACCTCTTGAATTTCAAAATACTAAAAAACCAGCCAATGTTCTATAAGATTGCACTTTCAGTTTTTCTTCTTGCGGATTATACTCTTGGCACCCTTTTTCCATTCGGCTGGAGGGTAAGACAAACCTGGGCGATTGTTTTTGCATTGCTGGCGTATATTAAAAGAGACAGCAAGCCCTTGCTTTTCATTTTTTCATTCCTTTCTTTTATCTCCCAAACGCTTGTTGGTTCCTTCTTTTTTTTCCTTCTTTCATTTAAATTCTTAACCGAGAAGGAGGATATAAAAAAAATCTTGATCATTGTTTTTTCCCTTATTATTTCCTTAGTTTTTGTCTGGAAGCTGGTTGCTCTATCCTCTTTACCACCAAGATACATTGGGTGTTCCAATGCCTCTGCAGCATTTATATTCTACTATGTGATTTTTTTCCTTATATTTTTACCATTCTACATTATTATTAAAAGAGCAAAACTATGCGAAAATTTAGCGATGCTCTTTTTTTCTTTCCCTGCCATTTCGTGGTTTTTGTACAATTTTTCACAGGAGTTTTGGTATTCATTTTTTTCATCAATTCCGGCCGGTTTTGACTTTGTTTGCGCCATATTCGCCCCTTCATTGTTTTTCTTTGTTGTTTCATTTTTTAGCAGAGAAGTTCTACCATTCCAATACAAAAAAATTTTTGCATTCTCTGCATACCTCGTTCTAATAACTTCGCTTTCAGAATACAACATAGGAGAGTATGCTTCGCCAGTTTTCTTTGAAGGAAAATCGGCGGCAACATATTCTGTTGCATTGACCGGCGAATCATCGCTTGTTTTTGATGTTGAACCTCTTATGAAATATTCCTCTCTCTCATTTTTGAAAAACAAAAACATGTATTTTGCAGAATCTCCGATATCAACTCAGCTTAGTAAGGGGAAGTATTTTGCTGACTTATCCAAGTTCACCAAGTGTCTGTGGATAGGAAACGAAACATGCAACCCGCCAGGGAACGAAGATGTTTACATACTTTATTACTCCAACATAGCACCGCTAAATCTAAGCGATGAAGAAATCAACAACAAGGTCCTGAACAATGCACGGATAAACAATCTTACTGCTTATAACATTTCCGAATTCATCTTCATCCAAAGAACCTAAATAACCTCTCCCCATCCCGCCAGCCTCCACCTCTGCCCTATCCTTCTGCTTATCGCCGCCCTGTTTCCGCTTTCAAATGCTATTGGTCTCTTGAGCTTTATTGTTGCTATTCCCTTCCCCAGCTTCGCTATAACCCCGACATCTGTTGCGGTGTATATATTCACAACAACCGGCTCGCCTTCTTTAAGCGGTGGGTTTTCAATATCCTTTCTCTCAAGAAGATGATATCTTATTTCTATCACATCTTTTGGTTTTGGGGTTTTCCCGGGGAGGGAGATAATGCTTCCAGAGAGCTGGTCGGATTTTGTGAGCGATGGGTCCAAACCAGTACCAACCGCCACAAGCCCCCCGGGTCTCGCCTCGCTTATTTCTTGGTTTTCTATCATGAGCTTCTCGACCTTGAACCTAATCTGCTTGGGCACTTTATTTCTTTCAATTCCAGGAGAGAGTTCCAGCTCCTCCCCTACTCTTATTTTCCCTCGCACGAGCGAACCGCCCACAACCCCTCCCTTCAAATTCTTCACAGGCGTTCCGGGCTTGTTTACATCAAAGGAGCGGGAAACGAGCATGAGAGGGTCTGCGTTCCCCTCCCTCTGCGGGGTTGGAATATACTTCTCTATCGCTTCAAGAACTTTGTCGACATTAACTTCCAAAATTGCAGCGACAGGTACTATCGGCGCGTTTTCAGCAACAGACCCTTTAAGAAATTCCTTTATCTCTTTGTAGTGTTCAAGCGCCCGTTCTTTGCTAACCAGATCTATCTTCGTCTGCACCACAACAATGTTTTTTATTCCAAGGATGTTAAGTATCATGAGATGCTCTTCAGTCTGAGGCTGGGGGCAGGGTTCGTTTGCTGCGATCAGAAGAAGCGCTCCGTCTATTATGCTGGAAGCCGCGATCGCGGTTGTCATAAGGGATTCATGGCCCGGCGAGTCCACAAATGAAATCCACCTTTTGAATTCAGTTTTTCCACTGCATTTTGAGCATTTCTCCTTTGTTCCATAAATTTTGCATTTCTTGCAGTAGTATATTCTTGCATCTGCATACCCGAGCCGGATGCTTATCCCCCTTTTTATCTCTTCGCTGTGCGTGTCCGTCCATTTCCCGGTTATCGCTTTGGTGAGCGTTGTTTTCCCATGGTCCACATGGCCGAGCAGTCCAATATTAACCTCAGGTTGCGAAGTCACTTTTCGCCCTCCTTTTTCTCCTTCTTTCCTAGAATTTCCTCAAGCGCAACGCTTCCCTTCTCCACAACATGCGCGTTTACCTGGACGGTTTCTGGTGAAAACACCCCTCCCCTCACGGTCTTTCTTTTTCTCTCCCCCTTTCTCTTCGGCCTAATGCCGGGGCCCTTTGAAAGCAGCACCCTGTCCTTTCTCTGCCCGCTAACATCTCCTCTCATCGGAATTCCTGAAGAGTCGCTTCCGCCCGTGAGCTTGAGTTTGTATCCTGGCAGCCCGAAATCGTTTCCATCCACCACTTCGCCTATTCTTTTTCCAACTATCAGCATCTCCTTCTCCTTTGGTATTTCAAGAGCATATGTTTTGCCCTCCCCCGTACATATGTTCATTTTCATACGATCACCGGAGCTACCCTTAGAGAGATTGTTTTTTTAAATGTTATCTTGCATAACCCCATGTGATAGCATGGGAATATTCGAAAATGTTAAAGGGATTTTTGGAAAGAAAGAGGCCGGAGAGCAGCACGGTGCGGTTAGGATGAAGGCAAGGTTCGTCCCCCTGCACGCTTTCAAGCACAGAGACGAGAAAATCAGCTTGATAGTAAGCGTGAGCAACGAAACGCCGGCCGAAAAGCTCATTTCGCTCGAAGTTTTCATAGACCCGAAAGCATTTTTGGGATTCAATCCAACCTGTACGCACAAAAACGCAGAGAAAAGGCTTGGTATTTTAAAGCCCGGTGAAACAAGGGAGGAGCATTTTACAGTGTACAGCACAAGCCAGACAAAGGAGGGCGAGTATGATGTGCATGTGAATGCAAGCATCCACTACCTTGATTATGATAAGATAGAAAGCCAGATAAAAAAATCCCTAAAATTTAAGGTTGTTTAGCCTGAGCGGCAGCTGGCGATGCCTGCTTCTCTTTCTTTATTATCTCATCAATGATTTTTGCAACCTCCGCACCTGCTTCTGTAAGCTTCGCAACCCTTTTCTTTCCCTTTGATTCTATCCTCACAAGCCCTTTTTTTTCGAGCAGGTGAACAAGGCCGGTCACATAAACATAGGTTGTATCCGTCTGCTTTGCTATCTGCGAAAGGTAGAGTTCGTTGTCCCTCATCGCAAGCAGTATCCTCGAAGGCTTGTCTTTTACGAAGAGCATCCCACCACCCTTTTTATTTTCGGAAACCACTTTTCAAGCAGTAGAAGGATTATAACCTTTTTGCTTTTGTCAGATTTTTTGTTTTTGTTATTATCAATCTTATTCTTCAGCCCAAACTTTAATCTTTCCTTTGCTTGCTCTACTCCATTCGCGGGCCTTCCTAATTTCCTTCCTAATTTTAGATTGAATTTTATGCGCAAAAAAGCATTTTTAATCCTGCCCACCGCACCCATTGCCTTATCCCTTATCCAAACCATTTTTATGTTCAAGTTTTTGATTTTTATTTTTTGTATTTTTTCTTTAAGGATTGCGATTTTCAATTCAAATCTCTTTTTTATGCCTTCTTTTTCTGCAACTGAATTTTGCAAAGGGATTTTTGTTTTTTTGGCAAAAAATTCCGACGGCAAATTTATTTTTTTCTTTCTCGAAGCTTTTTCACAGCTTTCCGGCATTTTCCACCGCTCCACATTCATGAATTCAACACAGCCCGTTCCCTCTTCCTTCATCCTTTCCGTCCCCCCAAGTTTTTCTTCTCTGTCAAATGAAACATACTCGTTTGCTCTTTGGGTGTACAGCCCCGCAAGAATCTTTGGCTTTGGATGCGGATTTTTTTCCTGTGCCAAAACAGGATACTCATTTTTTATTTCTTTTTTCGGTTGCTCGCCAAAAAAATCAACAGCATCAAAAATTTTGTTTTCGATTTTTTTGTTTTCAATTTTTTGCTCTTCTAGGTTTTCATGTCTTCCAGTACCCCCGTAGCAGTCATAGTTATTCCAATCATTTCTGTAAAATTCAAATCCAACCCTTTTTTTATTTTCAAGCGTATGCGCGCCTACAAGATATTCCACTTTAATGTTGTACATCCTTTCTGACGGGCATCTGTTTATTCCTTTTTCAGGAAAAACCCATTCCTTCCACCCCAAAGGTTTTGTTTCAGGAGAACCGTCATAAAAACCAACAACCCCGTCTTCTTTAAGGAGAAGGAATACATCAAAAACCTTTCTTCTCATCCCCGCGAAAGCCACCCCGCCAGGGCAGGAAACTGCTACCTTGTTTGAGATGGAGGCGTTTATTATTGCCTCTGCATCAGAAGAAGAAAAATCCCGCGCGTACTTTTCTATTCTCTCTTCGTCCCTTATTATAAGCGCGCCAACATTCCCAACATAAAAATTGCTTATCCCCAAACCTACCGGCTCGCCGTTTATACTGATAACCGGCAGGCCCCCATCTACATATACCTGAATCCACTGCTCATTTTTTCCAACGCTTTTTATATCACCGTCCAAATGGTCAACAACAATATCCTTGTTTTTAAGCAGGTCCTGGAGGTTTACCCTTTTTATGTACGCCCCCATCCGCGTTTCTTCAACCTCAATTCCCTTTATCCTCTTCGCCATATCTTCGGCTGTTTCGTTTTCGCGCACTTTTATCCGGACCCTGGCCTTAGCACTGCCGAGGTCCAGTTCAACCGGAAGGTACTTCTCTTTTGGCGGCATAGAATCACTTAAACAAACAGCGGGCCTGGCGAGAGTCTCAAACCATAAGCCCCGGGGCAATGCCCCCTGGCGCTTATTCCGCCTCGCCCCCATCGCTTTTCCTGAATGCTAGAGCGAAGCAAAAAGGTTCTTTGAACTCGCGACCTATGGATTTCCTTGCTTTCAAGGAGAGCGTAAAAGTCCACCGCTCTGGCCAAGCTGAGCTACAGGCCCTGCAATCTTTTTCTTGCTAATGTTTTTTAAACATAGCCCAAGAATTAGCCAGCATGGGGTCTTCTCAGCCAGAAAAAACAGACAAAAAAACTTTCAGGAACGAGATCGCGGGCGGGTTTACAACGTTCCTCGCGATTTCCTATGTTCTGATAGTCGTCCCGAAAATACTGGCTGATGCAGGGATTCCTTTCCAAGATGCGCTCGCCGCAACCGCCATAGCGAGCGGTATTGCGACAATAATAATGGGTCTGATTGCAAACAGGCCTTTTGCGGTCGCTCCGAGCATTGCGCTCGCAAGCTTTTTCACATACACTGTTGTAAAGGGCCTCCATGTCTCTTGGCAGATTGCGCTTGCTGCGGTTTTTTTTGAAGGTCTGCTTTTTTTCGGGCTGTCTATTTCAAAAATAAGAAGCTGGTTCGGGGTTGGAATTCCCTACAATCTAAAATACGCCATGATAGCCGGCGTAGGCCTTTTCCTCGCCTTCCTTGGCATGAGGGAAGGGGGGATAATAGTCCCGGATGAAAACATGTTTATACGGATGGGGAGCCTTTTCGCACCCGGACCCGTGATAACAATAATGGGTTTTTTCATAATGGCAGTCCTTCTTTTGAAAAAAGTGCGCGGCTCTCTTCTCTGGGGAATCCTCCTCACGACCGCTATAACGATAGCATCCGGCCTCTCCTCCCTTCCGAATGAGGTGTTCTCAGTCCCCACGCAGCTCTCAACAATGTTTGCCCTGGATATACACGGCCTTATGAACGCCTCCATACTCTCCATAGTCCTCGCTTTTTTCATGGTTGATTTCTTCGATACGCTCGGCGCCTCAACAGCCCTGCTTGTAAAAACCGGGGATGTAAACGAAAAGGGCCATATAAAAAATATTGACAAGGTGATGATATCCGACTCGATCGGCACAACAGTGGGAAGCGTTATAGGCGTCCCTGCGCAGGTTGTCTATCTTGAAAGCGCCGCCGGGATACAGGAGGGAGCGAAAACAGGGACCGCGGCATTCATCATAGGCATTCTCCTCATCCTTTCGTTGTTCTTCTATCCAGTTATAGAAAAAATACCCATGGAGGCAATCGCACCCGCGCTCATAATAGTGGGTTTGTTGATCGCAACAAATATAAGGCATGTTGATTTCAGCGAGTTCACAGAAGCCCTTCCATCGCTTCTCATGCTTTCGGCCATTCCGCTCTCGTTTTCCATAAGCCATGGAATAGGGATCGCATCCATTGTCTACGTTGTGCTGAAACTATGCGCAGGACAGTATAAAAATGTTCATCCTGCGATGTATGCGATAGCATCGCTTTTCCTTCTTGACTATCTGCAAGTGTTTTAGGTGAAAGCATGAGCGTTTTTGTTGAGCTTTCGGAGGTCCTCAGAAGAAGCATAGAGGAAAGCTGCGAGGAGAATACCGCGGTTGCTTTTTCCGGCGGAATTGACAGCACAACCATCGCTACTGTTGCTAAAAAAGTTTGCAATGTTTTTCTCCATTCAGTAGGAACACTTGGAAGCCAGGATTTGGAGTGCGCTGAAATGGTTGCAAAAAAACTCTCCCTTCCTCTCCAGAAGCATGTTGTTGATGAGAAGGAAATACTCTCTCTGTACGAAAAGGTCTACTCCGTTGTTCCTCTAAATCCATTCAAAATAGACATTTTAATTCCAGTGTACAAAGCTCTTGAATGCTCGCATGAGGATGTTGTTCTTTTCGGCTCAGGAAGCGAGGAGCTTTTTATTGGGTACGACAGGCATTACAGGTTCTTGGATGAGGGGAGAGACCTTGACCCCATCCTCCGCATGGAATTTGAAAACTTGAATAAAAAGGGCGGAGACATATGGGCAATAAAGCAGATCGCAAAAAAACTGAAAAAAAATGTTGCGTTTCCTTTTTACAACAAAAAAATTGCGGACATTGTTTTTTCCATCCCGCTTAAAGAAAGGGCCGAGGACAGGAAGCTGAAAAAAGGGGTTTTGAGGGAAGCTGCCGCACTTCTAAAAGTTCCAAAAGAGGCGCTTTTGAGAAGGAAAAAATCCATGCAGTACGGAAGCGGCGTGCACAAAATAGTTGAGAAACACAAAAAAGAGCTTGAGGGGAAATTTCCACAAAAACTATTTTGCGCAACAGCGCAAAAGCCATGACGCATGGGTTGTGTTATTTTTTCAATAGCGGAAGCTCCTTTCTCACCATCTCCCTGAACTGCCCCTCCCACTCCTTCTGCGCCCTTCCGAAATCCACTTCTCCGCTTTCCTTTTCTATGCCCACAACAATTTTGTTTGCAAGTGTGTTTGCTTTCAGCACGAAATCAAGCCCCATCAGTTCGTTCGCACCGCTCTCAACGCTTGCCGTATATATATCATAATAGACCTTTCCTTTGTAAAACGCCTGCAGAATATACTGCTCAGGCTTAATGCCGGTTTCTTCGCTCCTCCTTTTCAGCACAGGCGGAATGCTTTCTATGTCCAGCTCTTTTTCCAGTTTTTCTATATTCAGTTTTGAAAAATCGTTAGAATTTGCTTCTGGATTTTTTATGAATTTTGCGTTTATGGTTGAGTTTTCAACATTCGTCCCCCTTTTATACTCAAAAACCTGTATGAACGCCTTGTTCTCCCTATCAGATTCAAACTCGTACCCCAGCACCCTGTATATCCTTCCCTTTCTTCCGAACCTTATTTTCCTCAAAAAGGTATACCTGTCTGTTGCGAACATGCTTGCAGATGGAATTCCGAAAACAAGCTCCAATCTATCGCGCACATCCTCCAAGCTTTCCGCGTGAAGGTTGTACAGCAAAAACACTCCGGGCTGGGTGTTAAGCAGATTGATTACCCCCTGCACAGCAACCCTGCTCCTTATTTCGTTTATTATCAAAGCCGCATCCCCCATCCTAAGCAAAGCGTTTGCCATGCTCACAAGGTCAAGCTCCTTTCCTGTAGGCGCCTCCTTCTCGGAACTCTGCACCTTCGCCGCCCCTATATGAAAGCCCCTTTTTCTGAAAGCCCTTACCGGTATCTCCTGTATGTCCTGAATCGGAATTATCCTCTTGCCAGGGCCTATTGCGGTTATTTTAGCGGCTGTAAAAGCGGTTTTTCCGCTTCCCTTAAGCCCAAGCACTGCCTCGCTGGAGCCCAAAGTCACCATCACATCATCGTATCCAGCGAAAAATGGCGAGAAGGATTTTAGGTAAAGATACTGCGGATAGGTGAACGGCTCTTCCTGCATTATCCTCAGCGCTCCCTGAAATTCTCCGAATGTTGCAGGAGGCCTTGTGAGGTGGCATCTCATGCTATGCCTCTTCACAACAACATCCGCAATCGGGTTGTTCTCATCAAATTTTGTCCCCTTCTCTGCAAGGATCATGTTCCTGAAAGAACGCTCAAGAAGCTCTTTATTGTACCTAAAAAGCGTGTGCACAATCCCGAATTTTCTGTGCTCAAGGTAGATGGGCGAGTTCTCGCTGTCAATATAGATGTCCGTAATATTTTCCCAATCAAGCGCTATGTTCTCTATTGGGGAACCGAGCCCAACAACCCAAGATGCCGCCTCCCTCCCCATCACAAGCGCCTGGTCCGGGGTTATTTCAATTCCCTGCAGAAGCGCGCTCTCCATAAAAAACTGCTTGTACTCCCTTGCCTTCAAATCAAATATTATGTTGAAATCCTTGCCCGCAAAATTCTCCTTCATCTGCTCGTCTATTAATTTTTTCAGCATTGTTTTCAGCTGCGGAGTGAGGGTTTCCATTACAGGGTTTCTCATATGGTATATGAACATATCTCTCTCGGGTATTTCGTACACCTGCACCTCGTTTCCATACTCAAGCTTATATACAGCATCCGCCCCCTCAAGCTTCACCGCATCTTTAGGAAGTTCAAGCGCGAGAACATTCACGAAAAACAAACTCTGCAGTCCAACCAAAGAGAGGAAAGCGCTCCTCAAATCGCCGGTTTTCTCAACGAGTTTGTACAGCTGCGCTTCCTTAAACCTCCTCAATATCCCGTTCGCCCAAGAAATAAACGTTTCGTAGCTTTTCATGAAAGCAGCGGTGTCCGGGGTCGGCTCCTTGTACCCCTCAAGCTCCCTTGCCGCTATGAGCGGGTTCATGAAAGTGTAGTTGTAGAATTTCCTGAGCGCTTCAACCCTTGAATTGTAATGCGGGTCCTGCCTTATGCCGTATATATCCTTCCTCAGCATCACCGCTTCAATCTGCGCGATCACTTTCGCATACTCCAAAAGTATGGAGGTTGCTTCCTCGCTCAGCTCAAAGCTAACCTCCTCCTCGTACCTTATCCTGCTCAGCGGTTTTGTGATTGTTGAAAGGTCTTTCAGATGGTAGTTGATAAACTCAGGAGATGCGAACTCGAACGGACATTTCGCCAGGTCAACAATCCCGACCGTTCCCTCCACCCTGAGGTTGCACATGAAAAATGATTTGTTCTATCGGTTTAAAAATCTATTTGCGCCTCAATTATTATCGTGAACATCCTGGAAAAAATAAAAGCGATAGAGGAGGAGATTGCGAGAACGCAGAAGAACAAGGCCACAGAGCATCATCTCGGGCTTCTCAAGGCAAAGCTTGCAAAGCTTAGAAGGGCGATGCTTGCGCCCAAAAAATCCGGCGGCGCCGGATATGATATTAAAAAAACAGGGGACGCAACGGTTTCCATAGTCGGCTTCCCCAGCGTGGGAAAATCCACCCTTCTGAATGCGCTCACTGGCGCGAAGAGCAAAACCGGCGCGTATGATTTCACAACCCTCAGCACAATTCCCGGCGGGCTTATATACAAGGGTGCAGAGATCCAGGTTCTCGACCTCCCGGGGATAATACAGGGGGCAAAGGACGGAAAGGGAAGAGGAAGAGAGGTTATAGGCGTTGCGAGAAAATCAGACCTTCTTCTCATTCTCATCGACCCATTTGCGCTCTGGCAGCACAAAATAATCCTCGAGGAGCTGCACGCGTGCGGAATAAGAGTGAATGAATCCCCCCCGAACATAGTGATCGAGAAAAAATCAACCGGCGGGATAACGGCAGTGTGGACGTGCAGGCAGAAAGGGGTGAGCATAAACGAGGCGCAGGGCGTTCTTCAGGAATACGGCATCCACAACGCAAACATCATATTCCACGAGCCCGGAAGCGTTGAAAAACTAATAGACGCGCTCGAGAAAAACAGGGCATACATCCCAGCCATCACTGTTTTGACAAAAGCGGATTTGGTGAGCGCGAGGGGGAGGGAGGAGATAAAAAAACAAATAGGAGAGTATATTCCGGTTTCAGCCCTGAATGGCGAGGGGGTTGAAGAATTAAAGGAAAAAATATTCAACATAACCGAATTTATAAGGATATACACAAAAGACGATTTCGGAAAGGTTGCAGACAAGCCGCTCGTGCTGAAAAAAGGCGCGAAAGTAGAGGATGTTTGCAGGCGCATCCACACCTCTTGGGCTGAGAATTTCAGGTATGCGCTCGTTTGGGGAAAAAGCGTGAGATTCCCGGGGCAGAGAGTAGGGCTGGAGCATACCCTTGAGGATGGGGATGTTTTGAGGATAGTTGCAAAATGAAGAGGGAGAAGATGGCCCCGCAGAATGAGATGAAGGAAGTGATAGAATGGTGCGAAAAAAGAAAAGAGGAGACAAAGCGCGTCGTGCTTATAGAAAAAAACATTTTCAGGGAAAAATTCGGCTGGACCTTCCGCTTTCCTTTCATAGAGATAGATAGGCCCTTGGAGGTTGCGAGCAGGTTCAACCTTGTTTACGATTCCACTACAAAAACTTTATGGCATTTCCTTAACGGAAACTGGAGGAAGATAGAGCCGGATTTTGAAATAAAAAAGGAGCCTGTTACAAATTATTTCTGAAAAACCCGCTGTCGCAAAAACAAAAAATAAAAAAACTAAACAACCCGCACTTTGCTTTTCTGCCATTCTATTTTTCTTATCTTTTACGAGAAGCGAAAGCGGATATTTTTTATTTATTTTTTATAATTTTTTTATTTAAGCGAATAGCGGTTAAAATGTTTAAATTTGCAACACCCTATATAAAAAAGGGCTAAAGAAAGGTATTTAAATGTTTGAATGCAAAAAATAAGCGGTGGGAAAATGGCGCACAGAAGAAGGGAGAGGGGAAGGAAAGAAGAGGAAAAAGAACCTGATGTTAAAACCATACTTGATACCATAGAGAAGGATATTAGCAGGAAACCACCGTCTAAAAAAGAAATCGATGAATATGTGATCACGGCTCTTGCAAAAAAAACAAGGGACTTATATGAAGGGATCTCTAGAAAAACTTACGACACGGCATTTCTTTCTGCAAAAGACCTTGCCCGCCTTTTGGATAAGGGCGACCCTAAGTATTTAAACAGGTGGGGTGCTTAGCATGGGAGCGTTTGATAAGGTTAGTGCGGAGGCAAAAAAGGCGATGGTTGCGGTGTGGAAAACCATGAACCCCGAGGACAAAATGCATTTTGTGAACCAGGTTGCCCTCGCGTTGAGCATATGGGGCGATGATGATAAGGGAAAGGAAATGGTTGCGCTCATTTTGGAAAAACTAATCGAGGACGGAAGCAAAAACCTTGCGGATTTCGGGCTTTATATAGAATGGTTCCTGAAGTCCGGAGGAGAGGAGATATACAGAGCAAAGGCTGAGAGGGCGAAGAGAGCGGTTCTTGTAATAGACGGGTACAGGATAAAGCACGGCCTTCCTTCAGAGCCGCAGAAAACAATTATTTAAACTGCGAAGGCGAGAACCCCTACATCTTGTGCGCTTCCTTTGACAAAAAATCCCCCGTTTTCTTCATATTTGTTCATGTTCTCTCTTGCGGCCCTGCTTATGTTCCGCGCGGTTTTTCTGCAATCGCCGTTAGATAGCTCGGAAAACCATCTCTCGGCGGATGCGTCAACAACATTTCCATTCTCCTCCATGAAAGGCGCGTTCATCCACACGCCCTTGTTCAGGGCAACGAGCATATTGAAACCCGAAATATCAAGGCAAAAAAGGTTTGTTTTTCCGAGCGTGAATTCGCTGTGGAGCACCTTCATGATGTTCTTCCCGTTTATTTTCTGCGAAAATCCCCCAAGATAAGCAAACGGAATTCCCCTCTCCTTCAGGAATTCTCTCCTTGCTACTCTCTCGCCGATTTCTACCAGCCCCGAGATCCCGTCATCCGTTGTGAGGCATTTTGCCGAGTTGGAGATCCCATAAAGCCTTGGGTTACCTATCTTCAGAATTGCCGCTCTGTTCCCGAAAACAAAACCGGCGAGCGCCTCGCATCCCCCCTCAAACCTCTCGCTTATGAGTGCATCCGCCTCCTTGGCGAAGCCTCCGAGTAGGCCCGAAGCATTCTCCTCATCAGGCCTTGCCCTAAAAAGTTCCACGTATGATTTGAAAATATCGAGCGCGAACGAAGAAATTTCGTGCTCCTTTGCCCTTCCCTCCTTTATCCCATCAAACATTCCAAACGCTACAACCCTCCGCTTTCCGAAATACATCTCCTGCAAAAGCAAACTTATGGACGGCCTGCTCGCCCTCCTCTTCCTCGGTTTTTTCTCTACTACAGCGTACGCATTGTTGAATTCCGTCCCCCTCTCCTCTGCCTTCAGGACATCCCTTCCGTATATCTCAATAGCGTCAGAAGTGAAAAGCGAATTTATGTCCACCCTCTCAGCAATGTTGAAGAGCATTTCCGCCTTTTCCATGTACTTTTTTCTCAATCTTTTTGAGTGAATGGAATGCCATTGGTGGCCCCTTTTGTATATCGGGATGAGCCTCATTATCGTCCTGACTTTTGCTCCTTTCGGGTCTATGCCGTATACCGAAACGAATTTTTCAAAATCTTTTTTATCCACCATTCTCTTTTCAAAATCCTTGCCCACTACCCTTGCGAGTATCCCTGTGTACTGCACATCTGAAAGCACCTTCTCGGCATAGCTTGCTATCGTTGCGACAGAAATTCCCTCGCTGATTTTTTCTTTCTTTTCGAAGGGATTTTTCTTTAACTCGCTCTCTTCATCCTGCAACTGCCTGTGGAGGAAAACTGGCATGCCCCAAAAGTGAATGAAAAACTTTAAAAACATTCTTTTTGAATCTTCATCGGTGAGAATATGCCAGCAAAAGATGTTTTAGACAGAATATCATCCTCAGGAATAAGGTGGTTTTACCTTGATTTTCTGGATGTTTTAGGCTACGCCCATTCTCTCGGCGTGCCGGCTCAGGCGGTTACAGAAGAGGAGCTGGAAAAGGGGTTTTCAAGGGCGGATGTTGCATCTGTTTTCAACGACCGGGAGGAGCTTTTCCTAAAGCCGGACCACGATACATTTGCGTTTGTTCCCTGGATGGATTCCGCCTCAAGAATGATATGCAACATCTACACGCGCAAAGAGGAGTTTTATATCTCAAGGACCCCCGCTACATCCTGCAGAGGGCCGTGAAGAATGCAGGCGCGGCCGGGTTTGACGTGAAGATAGGAAGCGAGGTTGAATTCTACTTTTTCGACGGCGTTGCGGTTGACAAAACAACCCCCGAGAGGGGGCCCAGCGTCATGCTGGATACGAGGGAGGCGAAATGGAACCCTTCTCCGATGGTGAACTGGGAGAAAGCCGCCCTTGTCTCGGCCCCGTATGACACCTATCATATACTAAGGACAGAAATACTCAATGTCATGAACGACAACTTCCATATCGCTGTTGAATCTCATGGGCATGGGGAGGGCGCAACAGGCCAGCAGTTTGCCTCCCTCCAGCCGCTTTCCCTTCTTGACAGCGCGGATGCTCTCGTGACATTCAAGAACGCAGTGAAGAACATTTCGATCATGTCTAATGTGTTTTCAACTTTCATGCCCGCCCCTGTTTTCAAGGAGAGCGGAAGCTCGCTTCGCGTGAACATAAGTCTGTGGGAAGGGGAGAAGAATATTTTCTATGATGCCAAAAACGAGTACGCGAACATCAGTTCGGCGGGTAGGTATTTCATAGGAGGCCTGCTGGAGCACGCATCCGCTCTTTGCGTTTTCACGAACCCATCAACAAACTCTTACAAAAGGCTTTCGGCATCGCCGAAGTACATAATGTGGAGCGCGAAAAACAAGGACGCGGTTGCATATGTTCCTGTAAGGCATGGTGAGGCGGAAGACAGAAAAAGGATTACATTCACCCTTCCGGACCCTCTCGCAAACCCCTATCTTGCCTACGCAGCGATTATCGCGGCCGGGCTGGACGGAATAAAGAAGAAAACAGACCCCGGAGACCCTGTCGACGGAGATGTTTCAACGATGCTTTCAAAGGAGAGGAGAAAACTTGGAGTAAAAGAGCTGCCCACCAGTTTGATGGAGGCAATCGCTTTCCTAGAAGCCGATAACGAATTCCTCAAAGGAACATTTTCATCGGATATAATCGCGGATTACCTCGAGTTCAAGATAAAGGAGCATAAGGAAAACGAGAGGAGACCGACCAGCTACGAGTTCCAAAAATACTTCAATCTCTAACCTCTTGTTTTTTATTTATTTTTGTGTTCAATTTTTCCAGGGCCCGTAGTCGAGTGGTTAAGACGCCACCCTTACAAGGTGGAGATCCCCAGTTCGATAGACAAACCGCAGGGGGCAACTGCCCCCTTCAGTTTTGATGTGGCGAAGCAAGTGCAACCCAACTATTTAGAAGAGTCGGGTTGCGCCGAAGCCCACCCAAAGGGTTAGCATGGTTGGGTGGGTT
>CAYXNY010000027.1:0-13900 GCA_964467175.1 Microcaldota archaeon
TTCTGGGCTTCAGTGGCCATGCTATCGCTTTGGACAATAGTAGTTTTAGGGTTTTCGGTTAGCTGAGCTTCTTTTTTAGCGAATATGCAGTTTGAAGCAAACGCTGATGATAGTAAAACTAAAGCAGTAGTTTTAATACTCCCCCGAACTACTCTAACGGCCATAACTCTACTTATACCAAAGGGAATATTTAAGGTTTTCTGCGCTGTTATGCCGGCCAAGATCGTAATATTTTATCAGCGAAAAACAAATAATTTGTGTTACCGATGTCTGTTTATTTTACATGATTGCCTGCAAGCGATCAAAAATTTCTATTTGCTATTCGCTAAAATAAAAAACATTCTCGCTCTCGCTTTCGCCTCTACTCCATTTCTTCTTCACTTTTTTGTTTTTACGCAGTTGCTATTACCTCACTAATCAGCCTTACCCCAATTCCCGGAGCCCCCTTGCTGAAATAAGGATGGTTTTCTTTTATATTAAAAACCCCTGCGATATCAAGGTGCACCCAGGGGACAGAAACAAACTCTCTGAGGAAGGCGGCTGCTGTGCAGGCACCGGCCTCTTTCTTTCCAGAGATGTTTTTCAGGTCTGCAAAGTCGCTCTTCATCATATCGCCGTACTCTTTGAAGAGAGGCATAAGCCAAACCCTCTCATGGGTTTTTTCCCCTGCTTCCATGAATTTGCAGGCAAGTTCATCGCTGGTTGAGAACATTCCTATTGCATGAGAACCGAGCGCAATAGAGATCGCCCCTGTAAGCGTTGCGACATCTACTATAAAATCCGGCTTTCTCTCGTTTGCAAATGCGAGCGCATCTGCCAAAACAAGCCTTCCCTCAGCGTCTGTATTCAATATCTCAACGGTTTTTCCATTGTACAACCTTATTATGTCTCCAGGCTTAGTTGCATTTCCTCCCGGCATATTCTCTACAAATGGAAGGAAAGCTGAAACCTTAAGAGGGAGTTTTAGTTTTGCTACTGCTCTCAAAACACCAAAAACAACGCATGCGCCGGTTTTGTCAAGCTTCATGTCCTCCATCTGCTCTGCATTCTTTATGTCCAGCCCTCCAGAATCAAACGTAAGGCCCTTCCCGACAAGAACAACGTGTTTTTTCGCATTTTTCGGAGAATAAGAAATTTCAACAAAAACCGGTGGATTTGAGCTTCCTTTGCTTACTGCGAGAATGCCGTTCATATCCATTTTTTCAATCTGCTTTTTATCATAAACTTTTACCGCCATGCCAAGCTCGTTTGCAAATTTCTTTGCCTCGTTTGCAAAAAATTCCGGAGTGGCGATAACAGGCGGAAGGTTTGCCAAACTCCGCGCATAATTCTGCGCTTCAGTTAAAATCGTTGCTCTTTTTAGAACCTGCGCATAACTAACATCAGTATCTATGTATGCAAAAAATTCATTTTCCTTTTCTTTTTCGCTTTTCATTGAGAAAGTATAATCTGCTAGGTAAAGTCCTTCTGCGATAAGCTCAACCTCGCGTTCTGGCTTGAGAATCCTAGGCGGGATGAAATTCAATTCATAAATTTCCTGGCCTTTCGCGAACCGGTATGCCACTGCAGCCGCCTTTCTCAAATCATCATCGCAGAAATCCTTTCTCTCCCCGAGTTCAACAACAATGTTTTTTCCATCCATCTTTGCAGAAAACTTTTTCCTCTTCTCACCAAAAACAAACCGCGCATCGCTCTTCGCTTTTTTTACCAGATACACCCTCATATCACTACCTCCTCTCTCCGTATTCCTCCATGAATTTCTTATAAACATAAAGCATATCCCTTGTTATTGAAGGCATCCTGCCCTCTATTAGTTTAACCACCTCCGCGTTAGTCATGCTCGGCGTTTTTCCTTCAAGCTTTTTCTTTGCGAGCGCCATCTTCACCTCTTGGCATACGCTTGCTATATCAGCACTGCTGTAGTCCTTTGCAGCTTCGGCAAGCTTCCCCAAATCGAACATCTTTGCAAAATTTCCAAGGTGGATTCTGAATATTTCTTCCCGCACCTCTTTGTTAGGAGGCCCTACATAGATTATTTTGTCAAACCTTCCGGGCCTTAGAAGGGCGCGGTCGAGAAGGTGCGGGAGGTTGGTTGCTCCAATCACAACAACATTCTTCGTTTTCCTTATTCCATCCATTTCCTGCAAAAGCTGGCCCATTATTGGGCTCACTACCTCCCTCATAGGAGCGACCGTCTCAACCTCATCAATGAATATCACCGCGGGCGCATTTTCCCTGGCCCTGTTGAATGTTTCCTTTATCACCTCAACTGCCTGGGAAGGGCCTCTCTCCATAAGCTCTGCACCGCTCAGGAAAAGCATCGGAACGTTGAACTCATTTGCAGCCGCCTTTACTATGTATGTTTTTCCTGTTCCCGGAGGGCCGAAGAGGAGAATGCCTGAAACCGGCTTCACCTCAAACTCCTCTAAAAGTTCCGGGTGGAGGAGGGGCATCTCAACCGCCTCCCTGAGCGCATTCTTCACATCCTCCAAGTCTGCAACATCCGAGAAATTTACCTTCTTCTCAGCTTCCTTCCTTTCCTTCTTCTTCCTCGCGCTCCTCTCAAAATCAAGCTTGAATGTTTCTTGCTCCTCGAGCATGGCCAGGCTTACAGATGGCTTTGTCTCCCCTATAACTTCAGAAAAATGCTCCATCCTTATCGGAACGATGATGTTCTTTTCCATCGCTTCCCTTGCCGCGAGCTTTTTTGCCTCTGCAACAACGTTTGCAATGTCCGCTCCGGTAAACCTCTCTGTCATTTTTGCAAGCTTTTCAAAGTCAACATCCTGGGCAAGGGGAAGGCCTTTTGTGTGGACCTTGAATATTGATTTTCTAGCTTCCATATCAGGAACAGGCATGTATATTATTTTATCAAACCTTCCGGGCCTTAGGAGGGCAGGGTCGAGAAGGTGGGGCACATTTGTAGCGCCTATCACAATCACCGGCTTTTCTGTTCTGAAACCATCAAGCTCCATGAGGAAAACGCTCAATGCCTCCGGCCCCTCATGCAATCTCGCAGTTCGCTTTTTTCCCAGCCAGTCGATCTCATCAAAAAACAGGATGCATGGGCTGTGCTTCCTCGCTATCTCGAATATTTCTGTTATGTTCTTTTCGGTTTCTCCGTGCCATTTTGACTGTATTTCCGAGGACTTTACATAAAAAAACGGATAATCTATCTCTTTTGCAAGGGCTCGCATGAGCATAGTTTTACCAGTACCCGGCGGGCCGAAAAATAATATTCCTTTCGGCGGCTTCAATCCATATGCATATGCAACCTCAGCCTTCTGTAAAGGAGTAAGTATTGCCTCTTTCAGCTCTTTCTTCACCTCTTCATAACCGCCAACATCCTCAAGCCCTTTTTCTCCCTTGCTCAGCGTAAGCTCCTGCAAACCGAATTTTCCATACATCTTCATCTGCTCTTTTTTTATGAGCTCTAGCTCCTTGCTGAACCTAAACCCCATGGATTCTGCAAATGCAATAAGGAGAACAGATGCAACAGAATACACTGCCATTTCTATTCTGAACTCTACCCCAAATGCCATGCATAGTGGGTAGTAGAGAACTGGGACAAGAAGGAGAACAAGGGAGGAGAGAAGTTCTATACTTTTTGCTTTAACCCTCCCTGGAAGGAAAGAAATAATATAGAGAACAGATGCCCATATCAAAAGCTGGGCGATGCCGGAATCCATGAAAAGTATTCTTAGAAGGTTTGTGGAAACGACTGAGAGGGCTGAGTTCAGCCTGAGGGCTGTTGCAAAATCAAAAAGGTTGCTCACCGCAATTCCAAAGCCGGAAAATATTGTTATAATGCCAAAAGGAGGCTTTGAAACCTGCAGGTCTTCGCTAGTGAGGTATATGCTGCTTCTTATTGGGAAGTACGCTGCGTTCTGAACCTGCCATAGAGAAGAAAGGAGGAGAACAAGAAGGATGGAGCCGGCTGCAATCGCTATGGATTTGTGCGAGCCGAAATGGAGGGCTGCAAGAGCCATTCCCAAGTATATGAACCCTCCCAATAGAGAGATGGGGAAGGGCGCGAAGGGGAGAAATACTAAAATCTGGAGTGCCGCGAGTATTCCCCAATATTCCCATGCCTCAAAAAGAACGAATGCAAGAACCAAGAGGAAAACCCATCCAAAAACAGTGCTCTGGTAGCTGAATGAAAAAAGCGCGAGAAAGGTTGAGAATATTACCCCAAGAGGAGGTCTTTTGTAGGCAATTGCGCCTGCAATCATCGCAAGGAACGGGATGATATAAGGAGGGTAGAAGGGCGCAACAGAAAGGATGCCCAAAGCGCCTAGAAAAACAAGAAAGGCATTCCAGAAACTTTCATTCTGCCTGAGTTTATGCGCATATGCTTTCAGCGTCAGAGTGGAAACGGGCGCATAGGATGTCTGCATGCAAGGATTTGAGAGTAAGCGCTTAAAAACTATTCGGAAGAGAGCGTAAGCGCTCAAAAATTCTATTTGCTATTCAACAAGTGAGAGCTATGTAATACATATTTTAAAACCATTTTTAGCATAAATTACACTATGGCACGAAAATTTACTGGTAGGAAACCTGTGAAAGGAACGATAACTGGCATGTATGAAAATGGATTAGTAGAAGAGCGCATACTAAAACTAGAAAATGAAATACTGGAAGAATTTAGTAAAAGGCTCACTGAAAAGTATGGCGAAAAGTATGAAGTCAAAAGTCTTCTTGACTTGGATTACGGAAGGCAAAGGCTTGCACGGAAACTATATGAGCACCTTTTCCCAATTAAGGATGAGCGGGAACCATGGAGAAAGATTTTGTATAGGTTGGAAAGAATGGCAAACCGTTCACTTGATGAATTGCTAAATAAAGGTCGCCCCCATGTGGTTGTTATACTGAATGAAAGAAGGGTTGTTGGATACTCGCAATTTTTAACCCTGCCTATGGGAGAAAAAGATGTTGTTGTTTATGCTGAGTATGGTGGACTTGCTGATGAGAAATTTATGAGAAGGAACTATAGCGGGCGGGAGAGTTTCAGGGGCAGAGGATTGTATAGGCATATGTTTGAGCTTAGGCATGCCGTCGCTTCAGCTGAAGCCAAAAAGAGAGGGGGCGTTGTTGTCGGAACAATTGGTGATGTTGAAATGCTCGGGCAGGGAGAGACCCCAGAGGAGATAAAACTCAGCGGGAATAGGCTTGCCGCTTTCTTAAAAGTTGGATTTGGAGTTGTGGTGGGCTATAAGGGTGATCAACCGATAGCTTTCTTAATGCAGCCTCGATTAGATGAAGACAGCGAACCCATGCTTCTCCAGCTCGTATTTGCACCATCGGGGGAGGTAGAAATCACCGAAGAACTGCTTAAGAAACTTCCAATGGTCTATATTGAATGTTTTTATGACGAAACTTTTAATAAAGCTGATGTGGACTATGCAAGAACATTCGCAGAGGGAAGGATTAACGAGGTAGAAAGAATAACTTTAGTTAGAAGCTTAGATGAGATTCCAACTATTTATGAGTTTGCAAAAGGTGACAAGTTCCTCAAAGGTCAGATTGAGCGACAGTATGGTCGTTCTACTGAGGAGCAAAAAAAACTAATAGAGAGCGTATTTGCTAAACAAGGTAGGAATAATGAAAAAGGGTAAAGAGAAGGAACCAATAAGCGAAAGTATGCGTAAAAAAATAGAAGCCGCTTGGGAAGGCGTCCGTTTAGAAGAGAAAAGTGGGGTTATAGAAAAATTAAGGAGATACGCGGAAAGAGGGAATGTAAAAAAAATAGAGCGTTTGTTGGAAAAGAATAAGGGCTTGTTGAGTGATGAAGAAATTAAAGGGGTTTTTGATTCGTGCAAAAACGGCGAGGTTAAGAACGTTCTCAGGGAATTTCTTGAAAAAAAGAAAATGGAAAAAGAAGAAGCGGTTGTAACGATTAGAGAGAAAAGCGATGTTGAAAAAGTTGGCGGGATAATTTTGGCTGTAACAAAAAGCGTGGCAAAAAAATCAAACCCGGTTGAAATATACAAAACGATTAAGAGAGATATTGAGTTATTTTGGAAAGCAAAGGGAATAAAAGATGAGGAACTCGTAGGTGATAGGGAAAAAATAAAGTCTTCTTTAGAGTTAAAAAACACGAGCAAGATCGCGATCTCTGAATTCATAGGCAGTTATATGGGCGCAGTAGGGTTTGGGATATTTCTTCAAGCCATTACAAAAAATCCTTACATGGGCGTGGTCGGCACTATAATCGGGGACTACTTTCCTGCGTTTTTTTCTGCAGAAGCTGTTTGGCTTTTATTAAACTGGGGGTATTACACTGAAAAAGGAATGGGAAATCGGGTTGTAAGGTTTTACAAAGATATGCTGCCTTTTCACGCTGCTGCTTTGGTTTCGGCATTACCAGTGTATGCGCTTGGCGGGAGCATATCTACGGCAACGGTTGCTCTGGTTGATTGGCTAGCACCCGGCCTTGCTGTATGGTTGCCAGTTCCGATAATCGCTAATGTATTAAACGGCATTATAGGGGAGATAATATATCTCTCGTTATTTGTGGGCATGTCGTGGACATACATAGAGAAGGTGCTCGTAGAGAGGTATAATAAATACTTAGAAAAAAAATACAAAAAACAATAGGAGGTAGATAAAATGCCAAGAAAAGTAAGAGAGTTTGGTAAAGCAGGCGAAGGAAAAAGGAAAGAATTTGGAGAGAGGAAATTGAAAGAGATGCCCAGAATTGGAGAAAAAGAGCTGGATGCCGCAGTAAAGATTCTTCAGGGGCTTGACAAAAAGATAGATAAGAGATGGGTTAGGAAAAATGTACCGCGAGAGCTAATAATAGAGAAAGAAAAATTGGCCAGCATTGTTTCTAAAATGAACGAATTGCTCGGGTTCGTAGAAGAAGATGAAAAGCCAAACATGATAGGCATTTTTAAGGACTGGTTAAAAAACGTAAAACCAGACGCAAAACTATCGCGAGGAGATGAAGCTCTCTTTGAATTGAAGAAAAGCAGTCCGGAAATAAGCAAGATGATCCATAGGATAGATTTCACGAAAGTTGTGAACGAACCGAATGGAGAGGAGTACAAAATTTTTATGCAGGGCGTTGAGTACCTTCTTGAATATTTTCCACCCGAAGAAAGGGTTCCGCCAGAGGTTTTTTTAGAAGCTGCTGAACAAAGCGTAAGTGGAAAAATTGGAAAAAACCCATACAACAGGTACCACTTTGCAGTTGCAGTGGATGAGGATGGGGAGATAGTAGGCGCATGCTCCTCGCTTTACTTTGCTGACCTGGATGCAATGTTTGGCGGGTATATAAGGGTTTCACCAGAGAAGCAAGGAAAGGGAATTGCGACTGCACTGTATAATGATAGAATAGAATTTGGCAGGGAATGCGCAAGGAAGGCTGGCCGGGAGCTTAAGTTTTTCATAAGCGAGGTGGAGAAACCAGAAACGGCTCCAAACAGAGAAGAAGCAGAAAAAAGGCTCCGCGTATTCAAGTCATTTGGGATGGGGGTGCTGGACCCTTCTTCAGGGTTCAGTTACGGACAGACAACTGAAGATGGCAAGATTGTTCCGCTTTATTTGATGGTTGGACCAATGGATAAAATGTCTAGGTTGGAATGGTATGATGTTGCAAAGATAGTTATTGTAGTGTACAAGAGAATATACGGGTGGTTGGATAAAGAGATTTTCTGGGAAGGGGTGGGAAAAATATTGAAATCAATCCCTCTGCAAGGTGTTCCCATTAAAACAGATTACATATAAAGGAATCGCTTTATCATTCGATAATTCCTTGGGGTTCTGCTCCTTTTCCTTCAAGCGCTTTCAGCGCTTTCTTTACAAGCTCTGCATGGGCATCAAACAAACCGTAATCCCTCTCGATCTGGGCTCTCAGCACAGGGTCGTTTTTTGCAAGTTCAACGATAGTTGGAAGATCTTGAGGGTCAATCAAAAGAACCCTATTTGCGCGGCCAAACCTTCTTAAAACTTCTTGCCTGGCTTCATCCACATCCTGTTTATCAAACCCTTCTCTATCAAAATTATCGATGTATGAGAGTGCAATGGATTTGGCTAGCTCCTTATCCATTTCTATGCCTTCACCCTTGCTTGCTTCCCCGGGAAATAGCTTTAGAAACATGTGAAGCATAACTGGATTGGTGTCTGCGCTCAGCCGTGGTTGTATAATTGGGTTAAGCAGGGATCCATCTTCGCACTCTATCATAACCGCTTTCGCCCCTATCTTTCTAAAGACCTCGTGCCTTTGCTTTGTGAATTGAATGCCCTTTTCATCGTTGGCCTGACCAACAAATTCGGTTTCAAACATCGTTCCTACAACTTCTTTACCGCTTTCCTTAGCAATCGCGTGCCTAATATCCCAAATAGCCTTGTAAAGCCCCTTTCCTCTTACCCTTGGACGAATGCATGAGTATTGGGCGTATACCACTACTGCATGTTCAGAAACCGGCATTATAGTAAATTGACTGTATCCAACAACCCTTCCCCTCTCATCCAGAATAGATATTGCATGGAAAAGATGGTTATATCCCTTTTCTTTGTTTTCCAATCTGTCAAAAATGCAATCATCATCCTCTCTTTCGTCCGGATTGGGAAAGGCCTTTCTGTAAAGCTCCAAAGACCGCCCAAAAATTGGGTTCCCTCTTGGATGAAGTATTTCCACAGCAGTATATCCTTTTGGAAGGTCTATTTCTATCTTTTTAATCTCTTTCATTTCAATGCCATCACTCAAGAGTCTTTCAAGCGCTCTCAACTTTCTTCTTGGGGCCTGTTCGCTAGGTTTATGAATTATCGATGACATGTTTAAATTTATGGAACAAAAAAGAATAAAAAACTTATTAAAGGGGTAAGCGCAAAATATTATCGGCTATGAGGATACCGCACCAGTCTGATATGTGATGAGCAGAGTAGCTTCTGAGCCAAAAAATTATGGAATCTAGAGCCCCGCATATACAAAAAGTTCGCGTTTTTCTTCCTGCGTGAGCCTCGTGTGACCCAGAATACCTTCCTTAAATTTTTTGCGGAAAGCCTCCTCCCTGACGGAGCTGAAGCTCGCGAGCCGGCGGAGGCGGTTGTTTTTCCCAATGTGCTTATCCCAGGCATCAACGATGCGTTGCTTTTCCTTTGCGCTCATGGGTATATTATAAACGGTAGAGTGTATAAAGTAGTAGGGTTAGAAACCATTAAAAGACGATAGCACGAAAAGAGAACGGGTGAGCATATGAGAAACAAGCTTTTGTTGGCTGGAATTCTCGTGGTGGTTTTTCTGCTGTGTGGATGCATCCAAACCACCCCAGAGGAGTACTGCACAAAGCAGGGTACAGGGGAAAAGATGAGTTTATCCGAAGCAAGGCAGATTGCAACGAACAGCGCCTGTGCGCAGGATGGAGCGCTTACGAATAATTCCATGTGCAACGAGATTACGGGAACGTGGTGGATAGACATTACGCCTTATAAAGAAGCGAAGGGATGCAGCCCTGCATGCGTGGTGAATGTTGCAACAAAGGAGGCGGAGACGAACTGGAGATGCACTGGGCTACTGCCGTCTTGAAAAAAATCTAGAATATGGTCTTTCTGCTGGTTTCCTCCTCATACCTCGCAAGAACAAAGAGCAGGTCTGAGAGCCGATTGAAGAATTTTATTATGGTTGGCTCCAGTTTGCTAACGCGCGAAAGTAGAACAACCCTTCTCTCCACCCTTCTGCAAACCGTTCTCGCAAAATCAATGTAGGAGGCATTTCCCGATGGAACAACGAAGGATTTGGGCTTTGGAAGTTTTGACTCAATACCATCTATAATGCGCTCCATCTCCTTCACATCGTCGTCAAATTTCTCCTTTTTCTTTCCTATTATGCATGCAGAAACATCAAATAGCCTTAGCTGGATGCGGGAAATAATTTTTTTGGGAACTTCCGAAGAGTTGTATGCGGCCATTCCCATAGATGCGTTCAGTTCATCTATGCTCCCCAAAACCTCAAAAATCAAATCGTGCTTTGGAAGTTTTGGACCTCCAACAGAACTCTCCCCTTTATCCCCCTCACGCGTGTATATCGGCATACAAATCACTCTGGAATTTCTTTCAGCCACCCCATCTTTTTCACCCACCAGTATGCAAAAAGGGCTGCAGCAACAGTGGAAAAAATCATCAAAGCGCTGTACCACCCAGCATCTTCAGGAGTCAGATGGTAGGCGGGGTTTGAGAGAATTGTTGCAAGGGTGTTCGGAACAAGAACCGCAGTACCCAAAATTGTCAGGTAGGTAACAATGAGCGCAAGCCTGTTGTTCAGTATCTGGAGCTGGTTGTTGTATATGGTCTGGACCACCTCAAGCCCGCTCGCAAGAACCTCGCTCATGTGCTCAGCCAACCCTATTTGGGCGTTCACCTCCGCGATGAGGACATTTATTCTTTCAATTATTTTTATATCGTCAGTAAGAAGGTCCGCGTCTCCGTACCTGAGGGCGCTGAGCACATCCACAGTAGCCCAAAGCCCATCTAGATAGGTTACGAGCGCGTGCTTCATTGCATGTATCTGCGGGCCGATGAACGTACGTGGCGTTTTTGGGTCTGCAAGCTTCGCGCTCAGCTCATCACCATGGTCCTCAATGACTCGGAGGTAATCAAAATTCTTTGCGTTGTTCTCATCCATTATCCTTATAAGAAGCATAGTTATCTTATCCTTGTTGGACATTTCGTTCGGAAATTTTCTGAGAAGCATAGCGGCATATTTCCTCAACCTGAAAAACCTTACAACCTCTGCGGTGTGCATGGTTACAATAATGTTCTTGCCTATGAGAACAAGAAGGGGGTTTATTTTTACATCGAACCCTTCAACATGCATCGCCGGCAGAAGAATGCCCATCTCACTCCCAAAATCCTCGTAATTTCCATACTTCGCTTTCAGGAGATTTTTCACAAGAAGTTCGCTGAAGCCAAGTAGTTTTGCTGATTTCAAAACCTCTTTTTCAAAATTTCCTTCAACAACGTAATCCAGCCAAAGTATGTTTTTATTTTTTATTGCTCTCTTTACAGAATAGATAGCATCTTCTATCTTTCTCTTTTCAACATGAAACGTTGTGCCATCTTTCCTCAGCCCTACGGAAAAAACATGATGCTCAAGCGCAAGAATGATCCTATCAGAATTATTTGTCACTTTTATGTTTCTTAAAGCATTATTTTTTCTGTACATGCATTTTTTTGAGGCGCAAGAGTTTAAAAATTTCACTGCAATACATAGTTATGAACATCGCTGTCTTGGCAAGCGGAAGGGGAAGCAATTTTCAAGCGATAATTGATGGGATAAGGGATGGAAAGATAAAAAATTCAGAGATCGTTGTTATGATTACGGATAACAGAGAGGCGAAAGCTATAGAAAGGGCGAGGAAAAATAATATTCCTGTTGAATTCGTTGACTATAGAGAGGGAAGGGAAGCGGCGGAAATAAGGATAAAAAAGGTACTCGATAGGTATAAAACCGATTTGGTTGTTTTGGCGGGGTTTATGAGAGTAATAAAAACAAAAGAGTTGCTGGACAGGTACAGGAACAAGATGATAAACATCCACCCGGCGATTCTCCCTGCATTCAAGGGGATGCATGCGCAGAGGCAGGCGTTTGAGTATGGGGTAAAGGTAAGCGGATGCACAGTGCATTTTGTCGACGAAACCTTGGATGGAGGTCCTATAATAGAGCAAACGTGCGTTTACATAGGGGACTGCAAAACAGCGGAAGAGGTTGAAGAAAGAATATTGAAAGAGGAGCACAAACTATATGTGAAAGTGGTGGGTATGTTTGCCGAAGGAAAGTTCAAGGTTGAGGGAAGAAGGGCCGAATACGAGAAAAGTATTTAAAATTGTTCCGTGAGAAAAAATTGCATGGAAAAATTCGAAGAACTTAACGAACATGTTGAAGAAATTTTGAAAGAAAATATAGAAAAAACAATAAACGATATTTTGAAGTTAAAGGCCTCGCCCGATCCCGGAATCGCGAAACAAGCACATTATTTTAACCAACTTTTAAATGAAGATTGGGAAAAATCAATAGGTATAATTGCGTATGAATTGAGGGTAAATGCATTGTTTAGGGAGCTGTTTTTTAAATATGCGAAACCGGAATTACAAAAAAAATTAACCCATATTGAACAGAACCATGAGAGTACATTCACTCAAATCTCCGAAGGCAGGTTAGGAATAGAACCTGTAGAAGGTTATCCGCTTGGAAGTTCTCAAGCCGAGCCAAGCACGAGCAGAAAAGAAACATTAAAGGACCCATTTATGATTGAGGATCAGAGCAGGTTGGATGAATTCAGAGGAAAAATTGATGGAAGTAACCTAACGGTAAGTATTTTTGAAAATGTAAAAACCCTTGGGTATTCTTCTGGCGGGGCAAAAACATTGGAAGAGACCCTCAGCGAAGGAGGGGGATGCGGCGACTTAAACAGAGCAATGTTTCATGAACTTTATGGAAAAATAAAAGTTGCCATGCTCACTTTTGCAGTTGAAGCAGAAAAAAGATTTTTCGAGCACGCAGGAACAGTTGTTCTTGAAAATGGTGGGATTTGGTTTTATGATCCTTCATTCAAAAATTCAGAGCCATTTTTTCTAGGAAGGTATGAAGGAGAATTTGAGAAAAAAACTATTGAAGAATTTTTAAAGAAAAATGATGCGGCTATAGTTGAAAAATGGAATTCGTGGGGAATAGGAACCGAGCTAGAAGAAAGAGCGGGAAAAATTAAGGAAATTATAGAAATGGGGGCATGGACAAAAATGAATGAAGTGAAGGGAAGCTATTATTCAGAAAAAGGATCGGGCGCTTTAAATTCCGGGGACTATATTCTTGCTCTAACATGCTATCGCCTGGCCAATACTCTAGGTTATTCTTCCAATTCAATGTGGAGGGATTATCTTTATTTGTATATTGAATTATCAAAAAAAGAACCAACATTTTTGGATGAAGCCATACAACTAATTGAAAGAAATAAGTTAGGAGAGGTCTAGTGCTGGAGTTTTGTTGAACTTTAGCTTTAAGCCTTTATAGATGGTATTAGATATCAAAAAGCACCCTAAAAACATATTTTGTTTTTTCTTTTTTTGCAATAAGCAGGTGATATGTGACCGCCTTTATTGGATTTGGCGGCATCTTCTTCTCGCCGTATATTTTTATTTTCGCATAAAATGGTTTTTCTTTTACATCCAAAACTTCTGCCCTTGCTGGATGGAAGGGAACGGTCTCGATTTCCGCAAGGAGATTTTCAAGGAGGCGGACAACAAAATCTTCAATATTTTCGTTTTCGTATTCTATTATCATCGCATCTTTTTCCTTTGCCTTTTTTTCCATCAAGGAGACCATTCCGTTTGCCAGATCAGAAACAGCAGTCTTGAAATCCCTGCCCTCAACATAAAGAAGTTCATCTGATGTGTGTTCAAGGAATTTGAACATAAAAGGAGAATGGAAAAAAGTATTTTTAAACAAGAGCGTTCAAAATAATTCATGGAAGCAGAGAAGACAGGCATTATTACCAAGGTAAAAAGCGTAAAGGATTTTTTCGTTCTCACAATAGTGGATGGGGAGCAGTTCGAAGTTCTGAGCAGGGAGTTCTACAACATAGGGGACGCGATAACCGTAAGGGGTGAAACGCAGGCAAGAGCGGGCGTGCTGCAGGTAGTCGCGAGAGCGGTGAAGAAGGAAAACGAGCAGATAAGAAAACAGATAGTGGATGAGATAGAAAGAAGCGTGAAGATTGTGGAGAATGAACCGATGATAAAAACAGAAACCATGAAAAAACTTATGCCGGATATATTTGAGGTTGCAAAGAAAATAGTGCTTGCAAAAAAACTGAACCGCTTTGCTATTTTGAGGTTCCATGGAGATGCGGACGGAATTGTTGGTGGGATCGCCCTCTCCTCTTTGCTCAATGCACAAAAGTTT
>CAYXNY010000028.1:0-49265 GCA_964467175.1 Microcaldota archaeon
TCGCAGTTTATCACAACATCGTTTGCCAAAACCTCTATGCACTTGTGGTTTGAGGAAGAGATAACTCCATAGATGTTTCTTTTTTGGATGTAGTAGCCGGGTTCTGTTATGTTCCTGCAGTAGGCGATCCAATTCGGCGGAAGGGTCTTTGTGAGCGGAAGCTCGTCCCCTGAAACCTCGCCGGCTGGAATGTATGGAAGGAGGGTGTCTCCTACATCGTCAAAATAAACATCATGCGGAGGAAGGCCTGAGCCATCGTCATATCCGTAGTAGTCGTTCCAGTAGTTTCCGCCTCTGCATGTTCCGTTTATTATGCTTTTTACGCACTCATACGAAGAGTTCCAATAGTTTATGTAATTCCGTGAGGAGGAATCTGAGAGAACATTCTGCGTGTTGTTGAAAATATTATTGTATATGCTGTTGTTGGCTGTCTGATTTAATCTCAGCCCTATTGAATTGTTCTGAAAAATGCTGTGCCTTATTATGTTTCCGTACTTCCCTCTTACTGTCTGGTTTCCGGGGAGAGGGTCAGTGGATTTTACTTCCTTTGCGCTCTTGAAGGGAATTGGCGTAACATTCTGCTGGGAGCTGTTCGGAGCGGCGTCATATATAAAAACGCCGAGCTGGTTGTTCGCAAATGTTGAGTTTTCTATTGTATTCGCGTAGGAGTAAAAAAGAGAAGCCGCGGTCTCGCTGTTTCTTATGTTTGCAAACCGAACGGTGTTGAGGTGGGTTCTGTTAAAAATTATTCCATTTGTTGCGTTGTTTATCGTGATGTTTATCAAAGAGGCGGAGGTGTTTCTCATTATTATAACATTGTACTGGTCGCTGTAGGATACTGGCGTTTGCACCTGAAGAACAATGCCGTTCATTGAATTTTCTATTCTGCAGTTGTAGAGGTTTATGATGTGGGAGTTATTCACTAATATGGCGGTGGACGCGTTGTATATAAGATAGTTCCTGCAGTTGAAAGTAATGTTTATGCCTTCTATGTAAAAACAGTTCTGGCCCTGCGCATCTATGTTGTTGTCCAAAGTTAAGGAGAGGTTTTCGCCTCTTATCTCTTGGCATTCTGAGAGCGCATAGGTGCTGGCAAGAAGCATGAGCAAGGCAAGGATGATAAGCTTTATTCTGTCCATTCTCCCCAACTATATTGTTGGTGCAAATGTTTAAAAAAGTAATGGAAGGCATTTCGAACCGATTAGATAGAAGAAAATGAGCCAGACGATGATGAGAAGGAGCGCGATGAATATAGAAAGGCTGAGGGATTTTTCTTTCCATTTTTTATCTTCCCTGTAGTATTCAAATACCAAGAGGGGCTGGAGCATGGCAAGGACCAACGGCCATATGGTTATGAGGAGGGAGAAATCCAACCGGCAGAGAAGGAATTCGGGCATGGGCTTTACTGTTATATCTAAATAATAGGTTTTTGCGCGGGTGTTCTCAGCAGCTATTGTGATGGGAATGCGGTATCTTCCGGGCGTTGCATTCTCCGGTATCTTTATGCGGATGGTTAGATGATAGGTTTCCTGCGGAGGAATCTTTTCTATCCTGTAGCCACCTATCCACTCCTCGTATTTCGGAGAGGTTTCAACCGTGATGTTAGTCGCGGTTGCGTTTCCTATGTTCTCGACTGGGAGGGCGGTGCTTATTTCCTGGCCTAGGTAGAGGGAGAATGTTTCGTTTATGGATTCAAGCTCGGCTTTTAAAACGCGCGTATACACATTTCCCTTTGCAACAAGCCCGGTTAGATTGCCGTAGTTTCCGTAGCAGGTGAGGAGGTTTTCGTTCCTGTCCATCTCCAGACCGATGTGCAGGGGAAATTTCACTGAAACAACCCCGGTTGTGCAGCTGTTGTTGAGACGGTCGGAATAGAGCTCAACAGAATAGTATTCGCTATAAGGTCCTGAGATTTCGCATGCGATGGAAGAGATGGAATAATTGGTGCAGAGCGAAAAAGTGTCAGATGCTTCGTATGGATAGATGAGCTCGAGCTCTATGAAAATATTTTCTGGAATGATGGTGAATGTTGGTGGAGGAGGCGGTGGAGGCGGGGGCGGTTTGGGAAGCGGTTTGAAAGGCCCGACAGGACCGGGAGGAGGCGGAGGAACAACGCCTGAAATTGAAAAAACAACACAGTCGCTTCCTACCTGGTTTGAGGTGTCGTTTGCGTACAGGCAGAGGGAATGGGAGCCTACAGAGAGGCCTGAAAGGATATAGGATGCATGGCAGTTTGGAAGGTCATGCCTCTGGCTGTCAAGAACATACCAGCAGGAATCAAGAGGCTCGAACTCTATTATCGTGAAAATGAGCGGAATGTCTCCGGGAGGATATTCTTTCGGCTCCGGAGAAATTATGCGCACATACGGAGGGAAAACACCGCCTATTCCGTTTATCATTATCGTATAGTTGCCTGCGTACGCACCGAGGGAAAGAACTGCTGTTTGGTTGAACCGAACTATTTCTGTATCTGTAGTTGTAAGCCCATCATCTTGAACAAGACCAACGACAAGGTAGTCAACAGCAGGGGCGATGGGGGTTGCAAAGGAATCATCAACCGCTCCTGTTACATTAACATAAACAGTATTGCCAACCCGGGTTGCGTTCAGGGTGTAGTTGCCGACAAGCCATCCGCGGGACTGCGAGAGCTTCCATCTTGTAGGAGAAGAGGTGAGGGCTTTGTTGTCGGCTATTATTATGAATGGAATGGAAGGATACCATGCTTTAAAGGAGGAAATATCTACATCCAAATTAACGCATAAACTCGGGGGAACAGAAGTAATCTGAACCGGCCCGTTGTCTATTTCAATGTACTCGCCGTTTGTTCCGTCTGCATACGCAAGCGCGACCCATTTGTTCTGCAGCTCTGCCGCATCGAGCGCGCATATGCGTACATATATGTTGGGGTTTTCCATAGAGTTGTCTGTGTAGGAGTAGGAAGGGTCGTCGTATACAAGCGACTGAACAGCTCCATCTTCGCCGATCAGATAGACCTGGTAATACTGGGCAAAATGGAGGCAGAAGAGCAGGAGCAAAACAAACATCCTTTTCATGAGCATCACGGAAGCGCTATCCTTTTCATTATAGAATATACTTCATACAGCCAGTCATACACCGGGAGAACGTATTTATTTTTGTTTACAAGCTCTTTGTCATTCGTCCATTCCGGAACTGCGCAGGAGGTGTTTGAAACAAAAAGCGGGTGGTCGTAGACAGTTGAGCCGTTGAAATAAAGCGGAACAGGAGAGCCTCCTTGGTACACATTAACGGTTATGGAGTAGTTGCCAACATAAGCGCCAACATTTTCGCCTGCGTAAATTGTGTAGAGTTTGTTGCAGGTTGGAACGATTGTGAACATTGCGTAGCCGGAAGAGTTGGATCCATACTCACCTATTGAATAGCTTTTCAGTCCTATAAGAGTGCCCGAGCTGTTCCAAACCTGAGTGGGAACAAAGGGGTTTAGGCCGTTTGTTTCTGTTATCCTAAAGGTCAAACCGGTAAGCGTGTTGTTGTCGCTGTCGGTCACCCACATCGTCACATTGTATGGATAGCCCCACATGGGGAAATAGTACGTCTCATTATCATCTATTTTTACATGCAAAATCCTTCTTGGCGCAACATTTATCGTTCCGGTCGCGTTGTTGTTTCCTTCATCGCATTCGCTGAGCACATCCGTTGCGTCCGCAAATGTTCTGAATGTATAAACTCCGCTCTGGCCTGTTGCGTTGAATGTGTAGTTCCGCGTTGTGCTCTGGCCGGGAAGAAGCGTCTCGGTTATCGTCCAGTTTGTATACGCGTAGTATCCGCCGGGTCCTGAAATAGAGAGGTTGACGATGAAGTCTGTTGTTATTCTTACGTTCCCTATGTTTGTTATTGTTATGGTGACATTTCCGGATTCGTTGTAGCTAAGAGAGCCCGGCGTGGAGATGGAAACATAAAGGTCTGCACCTATGCAGATAGGATAGCCGAGGCCGTCAACAACAACATACCTGTCATAATGAACGGTATCGCCTATGGGCTGATTGACACTCAGCCTTGCGGGAAAATCAGAAGAGGAGTTTACAACGACCGCATCGCTGCAAACATCCCCATAATCATCCTCGCAGAGCGCAACAAGCATGCTCCTTCCCGTTGAAGAGTTCAGCCCCCACTCTGCATCGTTTGCATTTCGCGTGATCGTTCCCATGTCTGTTTCAAAAGTAATCGAACTTACTGTTGCGTTCACTCGCGCTATGTTCTCATCAAAAATTCTTGCGACGGAATAATCGCCTTTCAGCCAGCCGTTTGAGTAATTAACAGCTGCGAATTCCGGATTGGAGCCGTCTATGTTTTGCGAATAAAGAATGTGTATCCTTCCGGGGAATGCTGAGACATAAACTCGCGGAGTTCGGGTCGCATCCTGAAATTGGGAGAACGCAAACTGGTCAACAGGGGTGCGGTTGCAGGTGGAATTCACATTTTGAGAGGTGTAAACGAGCGTGGAGGTCGCACCTGCGCTCAGGTTTTTGCTTACGGTGATGTAGACCGGGTTGCCGGAAACATTCGCCGAGTAAACAGCGCCGGCATATCCGTTTGCGTTGCAGAGCATGAGCGCAAAATCGGGGTTTGTTCCGAATGTATCGGCGTATACTTTCTGCGCAACGGACGAGGTTACATTGTAAACGGTGTTTGCATTATCCACAACATTTCCGTAGGCAGAGAAAAGCAAAGAAGATAAAAGCAAAAACAAAATTATTCTTTTCATCACTAGAAATTTGAAGGGAAAGTTTATAAAAATTGGTTTTTGCAAGAAACAAACAAAGAAAAAGTAAAAAAGAAAAAACAAAGAATTTAGCTGGTTTTTATTCCCTTGAAATGTCGTACAGTGCCTTTACTGCAACAACGGCCGCTGCTGGTGCTGTTAGGATGACGATGTTCGCGAGTATCTGCGCCACCGCCTGTCCTAAGAAGTTAATGCCAAACTGCTCGCCGAGTGTTGAGAACACTGAAGCAAGGCTCGATGCTGAGATCATGAACGCTATCGCCGCAACAAGGAACAGAAGAATCTCTTTGTCCCTTATGTTCATCAGCCCGACAAAGATACCGATCAAACCGAGCAGCAGGCTCACCCATACAACAAGGTTCGCACCAAGAGGCACTATTCCCGCAAGTATTGCTATCACCAATCCCACAATATACACTAAGGGTCCAAAAGACTGTACTTTCTTCATCATATTATCCCCCATTTTCAGAAAGGATAGAAAAGAAATGGATTTAAATCTTTCGCTTACCTTGCTCCGCCTCCGCCTCCCCCGAAACCACCACCGAATCCACCCGCGCCCCCGTATCCGCCGGAGGAGCGGGAGGGAGGGGAGTAGGAAGGAACGAAGGAACTCCTCATCGCGCTGAAATAAACCGGGTGGGAGTAAAGAGGATAGAACCTGCTGGTGCGCAGTTCCTTTGCAGGAACAGCAACTTTCATCGCCCTAAGAGTTTCTTCCGCAACTCCGAAAGCAACAGCATAGCTCATGTAATAGTCCCAAAGCTTTACTGAAGAAGGAGGATGCTCCTTAAGAAGGGTGAAATCGATAAGGTATTTTTTGAAATTGCTCCATTTCAAATTGAGGAGCCTTCCTTCTTTTGACCATCTCCCGAGCCAAACCTTCTTGCTTCCAACAACCGCGCCAATTATAAATATAATTACAGAACTAAATATAGAAGCGAGCAAAAGGAAAGTAGAGGAGTCATACGCAAATACGCTGAGCTCTCCTATAAACAGCGAGAGAAAGAACGCTGCTATGTCTATCACAAACAGCACCCCAAAGAGCGCCAACAAAATTTTGTATCCTTTTTCCTCGATGTATTTCTCAACATCAACAGCGTCGATGATGCTCTCCTTCCATACATTGAACCATTTATAAAATTCATAGGACGGGGCAATAGAATTTTTGAATTTTTTCATGCTAAGTTTTCCGTTCTCCATTTTTGAGCGTATGTAATCGAGAAGGTTTTTTTCATAGCTCCTAATTTCGCCCGTTGGTTCCTTCTTTCTGCCCGGAACCAAGAGGATATCGTCTTTCGATTTTTCTTCAACGATATCAAGGTAGCCCATGTAAATGAGATGCATTATGGATGCGGGCAAAGAGTTTTCCGAGAATTCTCCTTCTATGAAAAAAGGCGCTTCAGCCGGAGGGTTTTTTGAGGGAGGCTCCCTTTCATACTCGCCAAAATACCCAACCACGGCGGCGCTGTACTCCGTTCCGAAAAAATGATAAACAACATAAACGAGAACAAAAGGAAGAAAAACAAGGGATAATGAAAACAAGAAAAAGAAGCACTCCAAAGACTTCCACAGCTTCTGCTCGCTCGCCTGCCTTTCTTCTATCTGTATTATATCTGCCTTTAGAAAATCGTAATCATAGTAATAAATATCGGCGCCGTGGCCTTCAAACCATTCAAGGGGCATGAGAAGGTTTATCTCCAAGTAGCTCTGCGAAGGTTGATGGGCAGAAATGAGTATGGAATTCCCTTTGGAGGAGTTCTGAAAATCTGAAAAGGAATGGATGTAATAGGTTGTGTGTTTTACATCGCCCGGAAGGATTATTTTTATTTTAAGCGGAACGGATTTTTCCCACTGGTCGCCCCAGAGTTTGTAGTAGAACTGCGCAGTATCGTTGTAGAGTTTTATCGCGTAAACATCGTAATCAAAAACAGCGGTAACGGTGTTGTCGCATCCGCCGGAATCGAGCGAAAGAATGAGCTCGCGCTCGCCGGAAACCGAGAAATGCGGCTCATCTATCCGAAAAGTGCATCCTGCATTCTCACAATAACCGCCTGCGTTTTTTATCACAAGGTCTGTTGGTTTTGCGAGGTAGAGCTCGCGGAAACATCCGTGGAGGGAGTAGGTTATTCTTTCGTTGACATGGACGATCCCGTTCGGGTTGATCGTATAAGTCAGCTCTGCATTTGTTATGGAATAGTCCTTTGCAGATGCAACCGCAAAAACAAAAAACAGAACAAAAAAAACCGCTTTTTTCATTTCACCACTCTGCCGCGCCTATGGAACGGTTGAGATGCTCCTTCCCATGTTTATCAAAACTATGTTTATGTTCTGCAGGCCTGCGGAGAACGCAGAATGCGTGGCGGGGTCCATCGTCGGGTCAGATGGCTGGGGCTCCTCAAGAAGCTCATCATAAGTAAACGTAACGTTTGCAACATTGGAGTAGTTGTAGAAAACCTTTATCGTGAAATTCGCGTTGTTGTTGTAGCGGGTTGGGATGATGGTGAACTCTTCATAAGTGGAAAATGTCGCGTTGTTTGAGTAGAATATTTTGTCTGGCTGGAGAGGAGCGACAATTATGTACCCATCTTGGTCGTTTATTTTGAGCTCCCCTTCCACAACATTTCCTCCACCATCATAAAGGGTGATGTTTATTTTGTTAGGCGCGCCTACTTTCAGGGTGCTTGTGTTTGCGTAGCCGTCGGTAGTGGCGTTTAGACGGTGATATTTCGTCTTCTGCTGGGAAACCCATTTTGTTGCTGTGGATGCGAGCGAATTCATGTTCTGCACAGAACTTTTCACTTGGCTTGAATAGTCGCTGCCGATGAGAGAGGAGCGGTAGCGGGGTGTGATGGAAGAATAGTCCGCAATGGAAAGGTCCTGAACGCAGTAGGGGTTTACAGAGAGTATGCGGAGCGTATAACCGTAAGAATCTGGAATGTTGTAGCGGGTTGGGGAGGCGGCATACCTCACCTCTCCGGTTGAGTTTGTTTTCATCGCAGAAACCTCTTCATATTTTTTGCCCGCAATAAGCACCGGAAGAAGGATGTTTCTTCCGTTTTCTTCAACCAGATAGATGGTTGCGTTTTGGGCGAGCGAGAGGTTTTTGTACCTGACAACCGCGCGGAGGTCGTACACATTCGCGGTGTTCGGGAAAACGGTTGTCTGCACCCCGTCTATGTACACTGTAATGTTGCACTCCTGCGGGTAGATGTAGAAGAGGTAGGCCTCCTTTGATGGGACGAGGTATTCAAACTCAAAAACTGTAAGGTTGTAGCCGGTTCCGTTTGAGATGTTGCATATGAAAACCGGCTCTACAGCTGTGCCATTATCGTATTTCAGAACCTTCATCTGAAAATCCTCCGAGAGGTTTATGTAAACACACGGGATGGAAAGCATCTGTATCTCGCAAGAAGTATAGGTGCATGGGTTGCACAGGGTTGTATTAGGACTATCGGCTATCCATGAAAAGTTCCAGCCGTTGAATGCGGTGAAATTCCAGAACATTCCGTACTCCTGAAAATCGCTTGCGACCGGGGTTTGAAAATAACCTATTTCTGGTTTTTCTGTAAGGCGCGTGACAATGAGGGGAAGGTCGTAATAGTTTCCCTCGGGCCATGCAGTGTAGATGCCGGATGAAGGGATGTTGATGTAGTATATAGAAAGGTCTGTATCCGGGTCTGCGGATCGGTTCATCCATCCAACTATGCCGGCCCATCTGCTTGTGGGAAATTCGGTTACGTTTAGGTCAACCTGCGTTACATTCCCTCCTTCTGTTGTAACGCTTTCGGCAGAAAGTATGGAGACCAGGAGGAGCATCGCAAGGAAGCATAGCTTTCGCATCGGTAAGAATTCCATGCAAAAGTTTAAATTAGTTTTTTATTTCTACAGAATCAGTCAAACGACTCAAAAGCAAGGTCTGAGAATGAGTACATCGGCTTGTCGTCTTGGAAAAGTTTGAGCACATCGTCCCCTATGAAAATCGCGCCGTTTTCCGGGTTGACCACGTACCTAAGACCCTGCCACGAAAAACCAACATAAAAATTTCCTCTTTCCGTCGAGTAGACAAGAACGTCCTTCCCGTCGAGGGCCCGGAACAGGGATGCGAGCAGGAGCGCTTGGTTGTATACGTTGCCGGCTTTAAGCCTGTCCAGTTCATCGAAATCAAGCAAGAATTTTATCGGCATCTCTATATTTTCTATGCCTTTTATGTACTCTATCGCTTTTTGCACAGCAGAGAAAAAGTCCTTTTCCGGGTCGTAGGAGGGGAAGTCCGAAAGGATCTCGGCCTTCTTTTTCTGCACAAAATCATTGTACGGAGAAACCATGGCCCGTATTTCGGTTATTGTTTTGTCCTCGCTTTTTTCTATAATTTCTTTGTACCGCATTACAATTAATCTATAGAGTTCGCACTCCTTTTCGGTTTCCGGCATAGGGGATCATTTTTAAACTTTGCTGTGAACATTTATAAATTTTTCTATTCAGGCAAACGGGAGGAGGGGATGGATTTAAATTAGTTTTGTTGTAAAACTTAACATAGGGTGGAATTATGGCTGACAAGGATTTGCAGAAGCTTATCGGAGAGGAGCTTAAGGATGAGATATACAGGATTACTGAACTCGCGATCGTAGAGAAGTTCAAGGAGTACGAGAAGAGGATAAGCGAGCTGGAGATGCTGAAGGCAGAGCTGATAGAAACGCAGAACGAGCTGAAAGCCGACATGGCTGAGCTGAAGAGGCTCATGGACAAGCAGAAGATGGGCTCTGCGGAGGAGCTTGGGGAGATAAACAAAAGGCTCGGGGAGATAAACGGCCAGCTGAAAAGCGTTAGCAAGATAATAAGCGAGAAGCTTGAAAAAAAGAAGGGCAAAAAATAACAAAGTAGGGTGAAAGCATGGCTGGGAAGAGGGAGAAGGAAATACAGGAACTCAAGGAAGAGCTAGAGAAAACAAGAAATGAGCTTCTTGAGATAAAGAGGGCTGTGGAGATTTTGAAAGAAAAAAACTGGAAATAAAACTTTTTTAATCCAGATAGCTTAATACATTCATGGCAGAATATAAAGAAAAGCCAGGAGAACCCATCTCGCCGCCTATACAAAAATTCAAAGTTCACTTTTCTGCTTTTGATGGTTATGAATTAACCGTAAAAAGAAAACAGGGAGAAACGGGAAAAATGATCCAGGGAACTCCACCAATTTTAATGGATAAAAATATGGAGGGTAAGCTGTTTGAAAAACTTGGAATAGACAATAGAAATCACTTGTTTTATTGGTTTTACAACGAAGAGCAGAAAGAATTTCCTTTGATGGTTGTTAAAGAGGATGGAATCTATTTGTATAGCGTCAATTCGGAATTGAATACGAAAAGAATAACGGAACGAGAATTCCCAGCTTATATCAGCTCAAAACCGGAATTAAGAACAAAAATAGAAGTTGGGAGCTTGGCTTTGAGCTTGGGTGGAGAAACAAAAGAGAAATTAAAAGAAGGGCAAAAGCCAGAACCAGAAAAATTACTGAGCCTGCCGGAAAGTTTGAAAAACGAATTGGAAGGATATAAAGAAAAAAGTTATGAAGAAAAAATAGGAATTCTATGGGAATTTATAAAACAAGGAGGAAAATTAAACCTTGAGTGGGAAGAGGGACTCCCTCCTGCAACGATAGAAGAGTTCCTGTTCTCAAAAGAAAGAGGAAGAAAGGGCGACTGCACCGAGTTTACTATCTTAACCTATGCGCTTGGAAAAGAATTGGACTTGGATGTTAATGTTGTTTCTATGAGGGTTGCAAAAACTCTTAAAGATGGGTCCTTAGAACCAATTGGTCATAGTTTCTGTGTTTGCAAAGCTACTGACGGCTATTATATCATTGATGGGGCTCGGTCTACATATGATTTCAAAAAAGGAGAGTTGGATGATATTTTAAATAATTATGTCAGAGAGATATTTCCAGGGTATCATCTACTCGGAAATTATTATGTATCTTCCGAAGATAACCAGGTTAAAGGACTTTACATGGCGGAATTTGGAGGAGCTTATGAAAATATAGAATGGCTAGAGAAAGCTTTAGAAGACGGATATAACGCAGATTATGTTTATTTTGGACTTGCATATTTTAGTTGGTACTATTTGAACGAGCCACCAGTATTATCTTTGGCTTATTTGGGTAGAATTAAAAATAAAGATGAACTGAGTTTGTGGTTAGAAGCCACATTAGCTATTGAGGCAGGAGACTTAAAGGAAGCAGAGAAAGTTGGGGGATATCTTACGAAAAACTATCCTGAATTTGCTAGTGGTTATTGGATTCTTGAATCCGTATATGAGAAACAAATGGATTTAAAAAAAGCCGATGAAATTAGAAAAAAAATTTCTGAAAAATGGCCCGAATGATATTCAAAATGAGCCTGCTCGCATCCTTGCAACAATAGATAATCTAAAATTTCCGTATTGGTTAGGTCCATAGATAGCTACAATATACCAATATCCTTCTCTTGGAACTTTCAACCTTTCTTGAATTTCCTTAATCATCCATGCGTCTTGAGAAGGTAACTCTATCCCAACTCCCCCTGCTTTTAGTAGTTCTTTAACATAGTTTTCTATTTTTTTCTCGGTCGCGGGTTCGAATTTTTTTACCCCCTCCGCACGAATTGGAACTGCACCTTTTAAGGAAGTGGTATCTTTCTCCTCTAGTTTCTGGGCCTCAACCATACTATCATTTGAGTTTTGAACGGTATTGCTTTTAGGGCTTTCTATCGGTTCCGGAGGGGGTTTATGGTTGGAAAAACAATTCAGAGTAAAGAGTAATGGAACTATCATGGAAAAATGCTTGATTAATTTTGAGGTGCCTCTTGCAATTGCTTTACCTTCCATGATTTTATTTATGTAGGATAGCGTATTTAATTATTTGTGTTTTTTATTTATTTTTTAAGCGAAGGAAAGGCAAGAAGGGAGTGCGAGAAGAGCCTTAAGCGCTTAAAGTTCTTTCGCATCCTCTTCTATGTCCGCAAGCGTCTTCTGAATGTCGTCAAGCCGAGCGCCGAGCCTCTGCAGGTCTTTCTCGTATGTAAGAAGCTGGAATGCATCCGGGCTTACCAACTCTGAATATTTCGCCTGCATCTCATGAAGCCTTGCCCTCATGAGCGAAACCTCATAGGACAGGTCGTTCACCGCCCTTTCGTGTTTTGAAACATCGCTCTCGATGTTCTTCAGCAGCTTGTACACGACAGGCGCCCTCACGGCTTTCATCTGCTCGCTCGTCTCCTTCACTTCCTCTCTTGTTTTTGTAAGAAGGTCGAACATTAAACTTTTTGACTTGTCAAAGGCATCGAACTTCGCGCTCATCGCACGCACGCTTCTTTCTATATCCTTTGCATATTCGAAAAACGCCTCTATCTTCTGCATTCTTCTCTCAAGCTCGCCCGTCTTGTTCGCGATTCCGGTTGTTGTTTCGCTGAGCTCCTTCTTGAACGACTGCAGGCTTCCGACGATAAACTTCATCTCCTCCAGCTTGTCCTTCATGTTCCTCATGTCGGAATCCAGCCTTTTCGCCTCATCAGAAAGCTGCGCGTTGAACGCTTCAAGTCGCATCACGCTTTCCTCAAAGGCAGTAAGCCGTTTAGCTATCTGGCTGAGCTGGGCGATATCTGCTTCCAGTTCAGAAAGCCTCCCTTCTGTCTCCCCCTGCCTGTCGCCGGAGGTCTCAAACATTTTTTCCACTTTTGAAAATTCATCCGCAAATGAGTTGAGCTTTCCATCGAACTCCTTGAATTCGGCGCTTATCTCCAGCTGCTTGTCCTCAAGCCTCCTTAATCTCACAGAAACCTGGCCAACATCTCCGTATTCCGCAAGAAGGTTGTTGAAATCTTCCCTGAGCTTTATCAGCCTTTTCTCAAGCTGCTCCATCTCATTTATGGGCGCGGATATTTTTTTTGTTGTTCCTTCAATCTCGGATATTTTGTAGAGTGCGTATCCAACCCCCACAACCCCAATACCCGCCAAAATAAGTTCTATCATTCTCCCCCTCTCTTAATGCTTATATAGCTTTTTATCTCCTCAAGCTCATCTATCCTCGCCTTCTCGTTAAGCTCTCTTTTTATCTCCAGAATCGTAGATTTAAGGTTCGCATATTCGATCCCGAGCGTTTTCAGCTTTCCGCTGAGTTCGTCATGCTTACTGGTGCTTTGCTTCTTGGAAGCGTCCACCTCGTCAGAAACCTTAGAAAGCTCCCTGAAAATAAGCTCCTGCTTTTCATCTAATGCTTCTATCTTCTTCTCGCAGCTTGCTATCCTGTCGAGCAGAAGCTCTACCGTTGCTTTGAGGCTTGAGTACGGGTCTTCGTACTTCGACTTCTTTGAGGATGAAAACAGATCGGCCATTTGCCCACCCGCTTATTATTATGTGTAGAAAAGTATTAAAACATATGTCTATTTCACAAAGATTCCTAAGCCGGCCAAAGCCCTGCACGCGCGGTCCACAAATCTGGGATGAAAGCAGGAATAGTGCTGTTTTACTATTTCTTCAACTCTACTTTTTTCTATTTTTCCGTTGCTGGAGAGCGAGCACGCCTCTTCCAAAACCCGCGCCAAGGCGTCGCTTTGCACTATGAGATATTTTTCAGCAGCAGCCCTGCGCACATCGGCAAGTATGCCCCAACCCATCCTTCCGATTACAAAACTGAAGCTTTCTATTATTTTATTGAGCTCAGAGCTGCTCACGAACTTTTTTTCTCTTTCTTGAAGTTCATGGAAAACCAAATTATTTATCCTATCGCGTGCCTTGATTATTTTTATCTCCAGTCCGTCTTCGCGCAGCTTTTTAATAATACGGTTTCTGTTTTCATAATTTTCAATAAAGGCATGTGTGTAGCCGGCCGACAGCGCAAGGGATATAAACTCTCTGCTAGAAATTTTTTCATCTCCGTAATGGTTGGCGATGTAAGACCCCAGCGAATCTAAAAAACAGGCGTAGATAATTGATTTTTCAAATTTTTTCTTTATATCGTCAAAAACAGGGCACGGCATGCCCCTCATAATTTCTATGCATTCCTCTTCTGGTTTCAGAAAAAGAGCCCTGTTTTTTTGGAAATAAAAGTAGGGCAGCCAGTAGGGAAGGTGGGAATGGTGCAGGGAGCGTCTTTTTTCCCCGTATTTCTCTTTTATTCTTTCATAAAGCCGGGAGTATAACAGGAACACACCATTATCAGGAAGATGAAAGAAGCCGGCGCTCCTTGCTGTTTCGTACCATTTCCTTCTGTCCAGGGAATAAACATCATCAATCTCTTTTTTGCTCAGATCATCAATCTGCACATCGCTCCCTGCTTTCTTTGTTTTCAAAATAAGGGCGATAATCCTGCTCATCGGCATTCTGTCTCGGTCATAAGAAGAAGAATATGGAAGATCCCTTGCCCCTATTTTTCTGCTCATCCGCCCCCCTCTTTGCCATTTTTGAATTGTATTAGAAAGTGTTTAAAAATCTTTTTGGAAAAAGAAACATTTAAATTAACAACGCTCAAAAAATAGTTTGCAGTAAGGGGGAGGCCATGGAAATAATAATCAAATCAACCGAAAGCGGGAAAACAATCGAGAAGGATGCGAAATTATTCGGAGAGGTTGTCGACAGGATTGCGAAGGATTTCGGCGCAACGAAGATAATTATAGAGGGGAAGACGATCGTAGAGTACGGGCTGGAAGACACGAGGCTCATAAAGGACTTGGCGAGGAAGATAAAAACGCTTTCGGCTGAACTTAGGGGGAAGAGCCCTCCTAAGGACTGCTCCTGCGAAGAGATAAGGGTGTTTTTCAACAAAGCAAGGGAGATTGCAGACGACCCAATAGGCGTTTATGTTTTCCTGAAAAGGCTCAAGCAGAGGGTTGAAATAGGAAGCTGCTCGTGCAAAGGATGGATTATTGATGAACTCATAGATCCGGCGGTACAGAGGCTTGAGGAAACGGAGATGATAAAAAAGGTGAAGAAGGGGCTCGTCGGCTACAGAACAGGAGACCGGGGGTTATATCTGTATGTTTTCGCACCCACAGAGAGGCCGTCATTCTCTCTTACAAGGTTCAGAACGACCTTTCCGGCAAACGGGAAGCTTGTTGACGAGTATGAGCTTAGGGATGGAGCGAAGGTGAGGATATTCAAGATGGATAATGAGATAAAGTACTACTACCACCTCACTCCCCCCGAGATAACGCTTGGGGACATGGAGCACAGAATCGTGAGCGAGATAAGGGAGGAGGTTATAAAGGACCCGAAAGCAGAGATGCTGGACAGCACGGAAGTCCGGGAGGCAATATACGAATATGTAAGGGACAAGGTAATCATGAAAATAGAAGAGCTGAAGCTGAGTTTGAAGGTTGAGGATGCTGACAAGCTGGCGAGCATAGTCACGAGGGCGACTATCGGCTTTGGCGTAATTGAATCCATTTTGCACGACCCCTATGTTCAGGATGTGAACATAAACCCCGGGGAGAGAAGCATAGCGATATTCCACGAGAAATGGGAGGAATGCGACAGCAACATCATCCCGAATGTTGAGGAGGTTGTGAACTGGGCGACTAAGCTGAAGCTGGAGAGCGGAAGGCCTCTGGACCAGGCGAACCCGGTGCTGGACACAACCATCAACATTCCAGGGCTGAGCGCGAGGATCGCTTCTGTCCACAAACCGCTGAGCATCGGCGGGCTTGCTTTTGCGATAAGGAAGCACAGGGAGAACCCATGGACATTCCCGCTTTTCATAAGGGAGGGGATGATGAACGAGATGGCTGCGGGGCTTCTGAGCTTTGCGATAGACAACGGGAGATGCATCCTTTTCGGAGGGTCTAGGAGCGCGGGGAAAACATCCCTCTTGGGCGCGAGCATGCTCGAGATAATGAAAAAATACAGAATAGTTACGCTGGAGGATACGCCCGAGCTTCCTGTAAAAGCATTGGAGGGGCTCGGGTATGATATTCTTTCCCTCAAAGTGAAAAGCGCGTTGAGCGTGGAGGGGAGCGAGATGAGCGCTGAAGATGGAATAAAGGCCGCGCTCAGGCTCGGCGACTCGTGCCTGATTGTCGGTGAGGTTAGGAGCAAGGAGGCGAAGGCGCTCTATGAAGCGATGAGGGTCGGAGCGCTTGCCAATGTTGTCGCTGGAACGATACACGGAGAAAGCCCGTACGGAATTTTTGACAGGGTTGTGAATGATTTGGAGGTGCCGCCTACATCCTTCAAGGCGATAGACCTGATCGTGATCGCGAACCCGATAAAAACACCGGACGGGCTGGAGAAGTTCAGAAGAGTGACAAGGATTACGGAGGTGAGGAAGCACTGGAAAAACGACCCGGTAGAGGAGATGGGGTTCATGGATTTGATGGTGTACGATGCGAACAAGGACACGCTCGTGCCCACGGACGCCCTGCTGAGCGGAGAGAGCGAGGTTTTGAAAGCGATCGGGGAAAGGGTTGCGGGATGGAATGACTATTCAAAAATTATGGAAAACATAAAATTAAAGGCGAAGGTTAAGAGAGCGCTCGTTGACTTCGCCAAAAATTACAATATTGAGAAGGTCCTTGAAGCGCCTTTTGTCGTCGCAAGCAACTCAGCCCTGCACAAAATAATGGAGAACGAGAGGGGGGAGTACGGAAGCATCGACGCAACGAGGGTTTTTGAAAAATGGAAGACGTGGGCCCTTGAGGAGATGAAGAGGTTGTACTGATGGATGTTTTCTACGCTCTGGGGGAGAGGCTTCCTCCGACGCTTACGATGTTTGAGGAGAGCATAGAAAAGGAGTGCAGAATAATCGGAAAAAAACCGAAAGCGGTTGTAAACGCGGCGGTTCTTTTCGCGGTTTTTTCCTTTATCGTTTCCTTTCCTGTTTTTCTCATCCTCGGGTTTCCGCTTCTCTCCATTCTGGTAGCTGTTTTCGGCTTTTACTACAAATACAGCCAGGCGAGCGTTGAGGCGACGCAGGCAACGATGGAGGCGCAGAACGAGATTATTTTTGCATCCCTTCTGCTTGCTATATACATAAGGATCAACAGAAACCTTGAAGGCGCTGTAAAATTCGCCGGAAGGAGCGCGAAGGGGATCGTGGGGGATATTCTACGGAGGGTGAGCTGGTCCGTTGAGATGAGGGAGGAGAGCAATGTTGAAAAGGCATTGGACAGGCACGCTTCTGTTTTGAGGGAGCTGGATGATACTTTCATTAAGGTGCTTGAACTGCTGAAGATGAGCATAAGCGAAAAGCAGGGGGCGAGGTTCGAGGATATAATAGACAAGGCCCTCGGGCTTCAGCTTTCAGCAACGAACGAAAAAATGCAGAGGTATGTTGAGGCGATCTCCAACCCGGTGAAATTGATCTTCTCATTCCTGATGCTATTCCCGATGATGCTTTTGATAATGATCCCGATCGTGGGGATATTCTTGGGGGGCGAGATTCCGCCATCCCTTCTTTTCATAGTGTTCAACATAACAATACCGCTCGTTGCGTACTACTATGTCACGACCGTTCTTGCAAAAAGGCCCGGAACGCTCGCGGTTCACATAACGCCTGAGATAAGGGAAAAGTACGGCGGGATAAGGATAGGGGAAAATGTTTTCAGCCCGATTGCCGGCGTTGCAATCTTCCTTGTCATTTCCGTTCCTTTTCTCAGCCTTCTCGCCCTGAACTTCGGGCTTTTTGAGAGCGCGGCGGTTGTGTACATAGCGGCGATAGCCATCGGGATATACTATTTCGGCAGGTCACACGGGCTTATGGATATAAGGAACAAAATTTCCGACATGGAGAAGGATTTCAGGTCGAGCTTGAAGGAGCTCGCTGTCGTGCTCAGGCAGAACATCCCGATAGAGAACGCGGTTGCGATGATGGTCGAGGAGGGAAGAAAAATCGGAACGCTGAGAAAAGGGGCAGTAGATTTGTGGGGGAAAATTTTGGAGAAGATAAAGGTTGAGGGGAAAACCTTAAAGGGGGCAATATTCGGAAGGGAAGGGGTGATAAAAGACTACCCGAGCGTGATGATCTCGGATATACTTTATGTGATTTCAGAAAGCGCTGAGAAGGGCCCACGTCAGACGGCAGCATCAACAATAAAAGCCGCTGAGTATTTGGACAGAACTTTTGAGATAAACGCGCGCGTAAACGAGATGCTTTCGGAAATCACGAACACGGTTTCCATGATGAGCACGTTCATCATGCCTCTTGTAGGGGGGGTTGCTGTGGCTTTCGGAGACCTGATTGCAAAGTTTATACTTGTGATGAGCAAAAAAGCTCATGGAGCCGAAGGGTTCGGAATATTCTCTTTCGGGGGGGCTGCTTTTTCTTCTGTGGATATGCAGTTCATTATCGGATTTTATGTTCTTGAAATGCTTGTGATACTCGGAATGTTTGAGAGCGGAATAAAGCAAGGGTACGATGAGGTGGGGAGGGCTTACACAATTGCAAAGAATATTTTTGTAGGATTTACTGTTTATATTATTTCTCTAATTGCATCCTGGGCGCTGCTGAACCTATTGATTTCGGGAATTGCCATATAATCAGGGAAATCGACGAATAAGATGGAGGTAGAAAAACTTAAATATTGCTTTAAGCATAAATAACCTGTGAGTGCGTATAAGATATTAAAAGGATTGGCAACCGTTGCAATGGTCTCAGCCACTATATGCCTTATTAGTTGTAATCGTGTATTCACAAAACATAAAGATTTGGGTGAAAATATGCCAACTGCTCAGGAAGTGGGAAAAGAAAGGAGGTTTGATTCGACTTTGGTTCCGGTTAAACTAGGCTCTGAAGAAAGGCAAGCAAAGATACAAAATTATGTAAATTATGCAAAAAAGAACGGTTATGTAAACGTGCCAAGCCAAGAAAAAGAGTTAGTGCGTTATATTGAACTCGCACTAAAAAAAGAGGGATATTGGGCTTATCATCTTGATGGTGGTGAGACGATAACGATTGTAATCATGGCGCATATTCACTAAATCATTTCACAATCTTTACACCGATTTTTTCAGCTTCCTCTAGGATCTTAGTCATTGATTCTTTGTCGTCTCTGAAACTATAAATTTTTAAAAGACCTATGTAAGGAGTTTTGATGTATGGGTTTATCCCTTTAAGCTTAATGTAAACTGCCTCGGATTCGTCATACTTTCCAATACAAAAAAACAGCGCGCCCCTCAAGGAAAGAGTTAACTCATCTTCTGTTCTTACTTTATCTAAATAATCTAAAGCTATTTTTTCATTTTCTTTATCCACCCAAGCAAGCCAGGCGAGAGCAAAATAAACATAATCTGGAGTATAGCCGTAGGTTAAAGCGTCTTCTAGCCATTCTGTATGATGGCTAGAAACACCAAATTCAGCCAGGTAGATTCCTTTCACTTGCGAATCATTTGAGGAAACAAAGTAAGAACCAAGTAGCGAGTAGCCTTTGAATGATGCATCAAGATGGCTTGAAACAACTTCATCTAGATTTCCTTTATAGTACCCAAAAATTTTCTCTGCACTATCCAGAACATTTTCATTTTCTATGAGTATTTTAGCGCGTAGAGAGATTATCTGAACTGGGATACCAAGCTGTCTCCCGACACTATAAATTAAAGTTGAAAATTCATTACATTCTCCTTCTTTCTGATCAAGAAATTCCTGAACTGTTAAGGGAGTAGCAACAGGACTGTATCTCAGGCCCAGTGCGCCATCATTTTTACAGAAAATATAGATTACTTTCAATTTTTCATCCAAGCTTTTTCCTTCGCACTCCTTTTTTATCTCATCCATTATATTTGCTGGGATAACAAGAAGCCGCTCGGTTTCTGGTTTTCTTTCTATTTCTTTATCCGTGCTCATTTCGCCACCAATATTTAAACCAAAATGTTGTCTGTAAATGCCGCTGATTTCAAGTACCTTGCTTTCACTTAGATTTATTATTTCATTTGCAATATGTGGTGCAGCACTCATAATTCCGATCAACAAAATAACGTTGCCTCTTTCAATTTCAGTTACTAGTTTTTCTGGGTCCTTAAGGGCTTCTAAAGCAAGCTGTTTTTCTTTTTCGAAGGAAGTAGAAGTCATAGGAACTTTTTCAGTAGGGCTTATTTGAATAGTCTCAGATAGTGGAAACTTTTCTATTTTCCTTTGTATCTCTTCCTTATACTTTTCTATTTCTTCTATTAATTTTTGCATAATTTTTATTGAGGAATCACGGATTTAAAATGATATGCCCCTAAACATATAATTATGGCAAAACTTTTCAAAGGAGGGGGCGAGGCGCTGTTCATAGAAGCGATCGCGGTAATTGCGGTTTTGATTTTGATTTTTGTTGTGATTGCGAAAGTTAGCGGGCTTCTGCAGACAAGGGACTTTGTAAATACAGATGATGTGCTGAGGATTGCAAAAGAATGCAGCGGGGAATGGAAGGAATGCTATGTTGGAAAAATAGGGAGCGTGAACCAAACTGTGCTTGAGCAGAACGGAATAATTATAAAATACTGGGAAGAGGGGGCGACGGAAATAAAGGTTGCGAGGGAAAACGGAACGGTTGTTGTGAGTGCGTGGAAAGGGAAGTAGCGGAAATATAAATAATTTTAATAAAGGTATCTTTTTAAACAGTAGGACGCAAACAAAAAAGCATGAGGAAAGAAAGCATATACCTAATAAGGCAATCAGAATCAGACCTGAAAAATGCTGAAAAACTTATGAAATGCACCTCTGGAGATATCGCTCGCGGCGAGGGACTTAACCCCGCATTATATAACATCAAGATATCCAGACGCTATAGGAGGTGCGCCGTTTGAGATATACACTGAGGAAACGGCCAGAAACCTTCTCTCAAAAGCAAAAAAGGTGTTTGAATGGGCGAAAAAAAACTTGCAGAATTTATAAAGAACGTTGATAAAAAATGCAAGCTGGAATTTGCAGTTTTGTTTGGTTCAAGGGCAAGAGGAGACAACCTGATTTCAAGCGACTACGATATTCTTTTTGTTTCAGATAGGTTTGAAAAGGATTTTTTTAGAAGGATCGCTTCGGTTCTTGACCTGTGGAAAGGACCCGGAGCGGTTGAGGCCGTATGCTACACAACAAAAGAATTTGAAGGGATGCTTAAGCAGTACAACCCTATCGCATGGGAAGTTTTGAGGGATGGAAAGGTTTTGTTTGGAGAAAAAAAATTCAAAAAATACAGGAAGATTTTTGAGGCTGCCGTCAAGCGAAAGGATGTTATACTATGCGGTGGTATTAAATTCAAAAAAGAGCCGGAAAAAATATTCGGGAGTTTGTGACCGCGTGAAAGCTGATGGGGTGTTGCAAATTTAAAACATTTCGCACGCTTAAATAAAAAAAATTATTCGCTTTGCTTCCTCTAAAAGATAGGAAAAATAACACATAAGGAAAAGATAAAGTTCCCCATTCGCGGTTCGGAGCGAAGCGGGTTTTGATTTTTTTATTTTATTTTTTGTTTTTTCCGAGTCCGGGTTTTTAATCTGCAGCAGGCTCTAGCTAACAAAAGCAAAATGAATATAAACTTTGCAATGGAAATTAAAGCATGGAGATAGCATTAAGGAGCGTTGTTTATATAACGATTGCGTTCATAAGCCTAGCCGCTCTTCTGCTCATCATACCGAAAATAATAAGCGCGGGCGAAGAGCAGTACTGCGAGGCATCTTCGTTCGCCGCGCTTTTCGGAGGAGAAACATCCTGCCCTCCGAAGCAGGAGAGCATAAAGGTAAGCGGGGAAGGGGATGTTGTCGCGATGGCGATAAGCTGCAACTCAAAAGAGCAGGGGCTTTGCTTTGTCGCGTACAAGGAAGGAGGGTTCAGCGAGAGCGCGCTTCTCTCCGCGTTGGACAGCGCGGGCCTGAATTTTCAGGTGAATGTTACTAATGTGAATGGGAAGAGCGTAATAAAAATAGAAAAAACGAAGGAAGGGGTGGGGATAGTTGGCTGAGCTTGCTTTTGAGAGCATAATAAGGCTTGCGATCGCGCTCATAGTTCTTGCGATTATAATAGGAGTGATAAACACGCTTTTCTCAAAAATCTCCTTCGAGCAGTTCGAGCAGAACAAAACAAAAAAAGGGGTGGAGATAATACACGGACTCATAAGCGAAGAGGGGCTTGCCGGGCTGATGCAGGACTGCTACAACAGATGGCGCCAGCAAGTACCTGAAAGGCAGGTTGAGGACTGCTATGTTGTTGTGGGCGTAGACCCAAATGATGTTAGAAGGGCTGCCGGAAAACTTAATTTTACGGAAGTTGAGAGGAACGTAGGCGGAACGGTTGTGATAGGGTACAGGGTGAGCGATGATAGGGTGGTCATAAGGTAGGGTGGTGCGATGGAGATTGCCTACGAGCATGTTGCGCTGATTTTTTTCGCCGTCATACTTCTTCTTACCGGTGTTGCGATAGTTGAAAAGGTTTCCGGAAGCGTTGAGGTTGAAACCGCGGGGGGCGGCGGAGGAGGGATGTGCTACTTTGCAAGCGTTGGAGCCGGCGAGATTAAAGCAATAGAAAAAAGCGAGGGCGACTGCATGTACAACACAACATCAAAGGGGTTCAGTCTGTTTGATTTTGAAAATGCGGTGGTGATGGAGGACTGCAGGCCGGTGAAGGGAATAATAGTGATGGAAAAGAATGCGTTCGCGCAGGGCGAAAACATCACGATAAGAAAAACTTCGGATGGATTTGTTGTATGCTCGCGGGAATAGGAAAAATAGAGTAAGGTTTAAATAGTATATTGATGTAAAATAACAAAAAACAAAAAAGCGAAGAGAAGGTAAAGGTGTTAATATGGGGATAAGACCGGCAAAGACAATACGGGATACAGACAAGGTGCCATGGACTAGGCACAGCAAGGTGAAAAAGAAGAATTTCATAAAGGCTATTCCGCACCAGGACATTCACACTTTTGTAATGGGAAAGAGGCAGGGCGACTTCAACGTACAGGTGGACCTGGTCGCGGAGCATGAATACTACCACAGGGACAACGCGCTCGAAGCCGCGAGGAAAAGCTCGAACGGCTACCTGGAAAAAAAGATTCCGGAGAGATACTTTTTCAGGGTCAGGCCGTTTCCGCACCATGTAATAAGGGAGAACAAGATGGTTGCGGGAGCAGGTGCGGACAGGATTCAGCAGGGGATGAGGAACTCTTTCGGCAGGCCGGTGGACAAGGCGGCGAAGGTGAAGAAAGGGCAGCCGATAATCACTGTCTATTCCTACAAGGAGAACATTCCGCTCATCAGGGAGGCGCTGAGAAGGGCGAGCAGAAAGCTCACCGGAACATTCAAAATAGTTGTAAAAGAAGGTGGTAGCTTTGCCATCTGATGATGCGCTCATAAGCACCGAAATGGACAAGATAATAAAGATACTTTCAAGAAAAAGAAGGGTTGAGATGGACGAGCTTGCGGCGGAGGCAGGCGTAGACAAGAGAACCCTGAAAAAATGGGTGCATGTTCTTGAAGAGGAGGGGTTCGTAAAACTTGAATACAAGCTTACGAAGGTTTATGTTATATGGCTCCTTGAAACTGAAGAGGAGAGGTTTGAAGAGGCCGGAGAAAAGGAAGAGAAGAAGATTGTCGTTCCGAAAGAAGAAATTATAAAGGGCATCACCAAACCAAGGGAGGAAGTGGAGGAGGAGAAGGTTGAGGAAATGGAGCCGGTAAAGATCGTCATTCCAGAAGAAGAGCCGAAAAAAATTGTTGCGCCCGAGATAGTAATGGAGAGGAAAGAAAAACAAGAAAAACCCGAGCAGCCTAAAAAGGTTGAGGAGAAGGTCGAGAAGAAAACAGAGGAAATCAAGGAAGAGGGCGAAAAGAAAGAGGAGATGGCAGAGGAGGAGAAGGAGCTAACGATAGAGGAAAGAGAAACAATCGCTCTGCGGGAGGAGCTTGATGTTTATCTTAAAGAAATTGAAAAACTTAGGGGGGAGATGGCAAAACTGAAGGAGGAGAAGGAGGAGATATACAGAACAAAGCTCCTGAAAAGCCAGAAGGAGGCAGAGGCGCTTTATGAAAACATATCGGACAAGGTAATGGCGATAGAAGAAGAGATAATAGGGCTTAAGGAGAGGCTCATCTCAATACCCGAAAAAGTAAGCGAAGCTGATTCTTATGTCAAGGCGGTTGTGGGTATAAAGAAGGAGGGAAAGACGATTGTAAAGACGATTGAGGCCGAGATAAACAGGATAAAAAGCGAGGTAAAGGAAGTGGAAATGGCGCTTGAGAAAGAGCTGAAGGAAGCGAAGGAGGAGCTTGAAAAGCAGATGGATGTCATTCTTGACCTGGAGAAGAAAACGAAAAAAATAGAGGACAAGCAGAAAGAGCTTGAAAAAAGCTTGGAGGCGCTGAAGGAGAGGGAGGCGGCGATCCTTATGGAGATGGACGCTGCAAACGACCTCCTTGTGAAATTGAATGAGATAAGGTACGTGCTTAGCGAGAAAATAGAAGGAGCAAAAATAATAGTAGATAGAAGAACTGCTGAAATAGGCTCGCTGGTTGCGGACCTCGAAAAACTGAAAAGCGTTGAAAAGGTGATACATGATTATATCAAGGATTACGAGCTGAAAATGGATGAGATTGAGGCGAGCATAAAAAATGCTGAAGCGGACATGCTTAAAGTGAAGAAAGCCGCAGAAGTTGAATATCTGCAGAAATATCTTGAAGAGCTTGACAAGATGGCGGAAAAGCTTGAAAAAGAGATGGAACAGGCGACGATGGTTGAGCATGACATTGATGAGAGGATTTCCGCGTCAAAGGCGCGCATAAGGGAGTTGATAAAAGAAAGCAAAGCGCTTGCAACTAAACTCAGGGAGAAGGAGAAGGCAAAAAGCTTTAAAGCGACAAAAGAGAACGTGGGGAGGAAAGTTAAAAGGCTTGAGAAAACTATCAGGGAAAAAGAGGAGGAGAGGGAAAAACTCTTCGATTTTGAATAATCCTTAATCTTGATCATCTTTTTCTCGTTCTTGCATCATCCACCATTGCGAGCCAGCTTTCGCCTATTTTATTTATGTAATTTCCGAATGTTTTGCTCAGGGAAACATGCATGGGCCTGTATTTTCTTTTGCTCTCCAGCGCTGTTATCGTTTCCCTCCTGACCTTTATCAGGCCAAATTTTCTAAGCTTGGGAAAAACCCGGTTGTAGAATGTCGCCTTGGAAATGCTGTTCTGCTTCAAAAACTCTGAGATATCTTTTCCTTCTATTTCCACCCTGCTTACTAGGAGCTCGAGAAATTTCAGGGCAATCTCATTGTACGTTTGCTGGTATTTTTTCGGGAAAATAAAATTAACAACCTCGTCAAGATGCCACAAATTGCGGGTGGGTGTTTCGGTGTCGTCCTCGAACTTCCTAAGCTCCGGGCTGTTGTACGCTGGAAGGTAGAATGAAAACTCGGATGGAATTCCCCTGCTCGCGATTTTTTTATTTTCTTTTTCCATTTTCTTACCCAAAAAGGGAGCCGAACCCGCTTACAGCAGAATTCTGCTCTTCCTCAACCTTTTTTATTATTCTCTCTGATTTTTCTCCCTCAACCGCTTTTGCGACATCCTTCAACTTTTCCTTTGCTTTTTTCACAAAATCCTCGCCTGCGTCCAGGTAGACATAGTAATTTTCATCCTCGCCAAGAGCTTTTCCTTCCTTCAAAACATATCCGGCCTTTGCAAAACTGTCCTCGGCGTAAGGATTTTCTTCCAGTATTTTTTTCGCATCCTTGAACTTTTCCTTGCTTATCTCAAAAACTATTTTCATCAAACCACCAGAGAGAATATGGATAAAGGATTTTTAAACATATCAAGCCGAACCGCTCCGAGCCCTACCGAAAAAATATGGGGTATAAGGAGAAGATATAGCCCCTAGTCGGGGGTGTGTTACAGGGGGACGAAGTCCCCCTAAGCATGAGAATAACCTAAAGGGGGATGGCGAGATGGGGGAACATAAAGAATACATATAGTTTCCCCCAAGTCGACAGAAAAAGGCCAGCACCGTTAGGTGCTGGCAAGGCGACCAGTTTCCTCCCCCTTTATACAGAAACCGTATGATTGTTTTATTTAGGAAAGTATTTAAATCCATACGTATTTTGTTGCAAAAAATAAAAATTTAGGAAAACAAAAAAAGTGAAAGAAAAATGATTGGGCTATCTTTTCTTCTTTCCCTTCTTTTTTCTTTTTACTCCGCCTTTCTTCATCTTCGCCATGTACACATAGCCGTCTTTTCCGATGTAGTACAGGTAGCCCTCTTTCTTATTGATTTTCTCTTTTCCAACTTTCTTTTTCTTTCCGCGCTTGTTCGACTTCATCGGTGCTGCCCAAACGCAGCCATCCCTTCCTATATAGTAGAGGTACCCCTTTTCCCTCTTTATTTTCTCTTTTCCGATTTTCATTCCCATTCAAATCCCCCAGACATTTTCGTCGTTTTCTCTTCGAAGCAAATGCTTTTAAAGGTTTGCACTTCGCTAAATTTTTGCCAGAAACTCGCTCTCATCCTCATCCAGCCTGTAAAAATCAGAAAATTCTTTTTTGTTTTTTTTCGCAATCTCTTTGAAAATTCCGGCCATTTCGGATGCACGCTTTGAGGAGAGATGCGCCTTTTTTCCGAGTTTCAGGAAAAGCGCCTTCCTCATTCTCCTTGCGCTCATTGTCTGGCCCATCTTTCTCAGGTATGTCGGGTACTGGTATTTTGTAAATTTCATGTAGGTTTTTTCTTTTGCGGACGCGACGCCATAGGACATAAGGGATGTAGAGTAGCGCAGAAAATCCCAGCACTGCCTGTTGATTATCCTTCCATCGAAAACATCCGCCCTGCTCAGCCAGTTGTACGCAACCGCGATGTCTTTTTTGTTCTCGTATTCTACGGGTATGTTCTGGTCTATCCAGAGTTTGAGGAGGTCATGGTCTATATCAGCCATCCAGACGGCCCTTGCAATGGTCGGGAAATCATTTGATTTGAATATCGCCTTCATCACTTCAAATATCTCCCTTTTCCTGTCCCTTTTTCCCTGCATTTTTGTTTCCAAATCGTTGAGCGCGCTTCTCACATCCCCTTCAGAATTTTTCGCTATTTCGTTTATTTCCTTTTCGCTTAGTTCTATTTTTTCCTTTTTTGCAACCTCTTTCAGGAGTGAGGCTATTGCCCCTGGAGATATTCTCTTCATTTCCAGCGCATGCACCTCGGTCCTCAGGGGTGCAATCTTCCTGTCCCAGTAGTTTCCCGCGGTAAGCAGAACCGGGGCATTTACATTTTTCAGTATAGAAGCCAGCGCAGTTATCCCGCCCCGGTCTTCCTTTGTCGCCATCGCATCCGCATCATCTATGAAAATTATTTTTCCCTTCCCAAAAAGCTGGGAGGAGAGCATCGCGCCATTTACAATCCTTTCAATACTCGCTTTGTCCCTCATCTCGCTGGCGTTCAGCTCCACAAGCTGGAGTTCATACTCTTTCGCAAGCGCATGCGCAACCGAGGTTTTGCCCGTTCCCGCAGGCCCCCACAGGAGAATGGGCTTTTGCTTTTCGCCCTTCAGCCATTTGAGAAGCCATTTTACAAGAGTTTCTTTAACCTCTTCGTTTCCTAGAACATCGTGCATTTTCTTTGGCCTGTATTTTGAAACGAGCATGAGCAGAAATGCCTGGCAAAATTTATATATGTTTTTAAACGCCCTGGCCGGGATTTCTAAGACCGCCAAAAACGAAAGGTTTAAATTAAATCCAGACGATAAGAAATCATGAAAAGGCAGATTGTTGAAAGAATAAAAAAAATACTTAAAGACTACAATATTACAAAGGCAGTGCTATTTGGGAGTTTTGCAAGGGGCGAAGAAAAAAAAGGCAGCGATATAGACATAATAATTCAGCCGCCGAAGCAGTTTACTCTTTTTGATATGGTTGAAGTAAAAGAGAGATTAGAAAGGGCCCTCAACAAAAAGGTAGATATAATTACCTTCAATTCGATAAACAAGTTCATAAAACCGTATATAGAGAAGGACATGAAAGTGATCATATGAAAAGTGCGAGCCATTCTTGGAACATATTTTAGAATCGATTCGGGCCATAGAGCAGTATACAAAAGAAAAAACGATTGACGACTTCAGGAGGGATACGTGGCTGCAAGATGCGACAATGCGACGTTTAGAAATAATAGGCGAAGCAGTAAAAAACATTCCTGCGAATTTCAAGAAAAAATACAGAGCTGTTCCTTGGAAAAAGGCTGCGGGAATGAGAGATGTAATAATACACCAGTATTTTGATGTAGATCTCGAAATAGTTTGGGAAACTCTGAAAAAAGATATTCCAGAATTGAAAAAAGAAATTGAAAAGATAGTAAAAGAGGCAGAATGAACGCCCTGGCCGGGATTCGAACCCGGGTCAACGGAGTGACAGTCCGTTATGCTAACCGTTACACCACCAGAGCAAAGCAGGGTTTTTTATTACAAGAAAATTATAAAAGCCTTCTCTTTTGTGCGCGGCGCGCGTGCATATTTTTCTCAGCATAGTAGCGCTTTATCAGATAGGCGGACATTTTTATAAACGCGATCAGCGCCAAGGCAAACGCAAAGAATATCTCATACCTTGAAGCAAGGAGAAAGTAGAATAGAAGAAATATCCCGGGAAGGTAGAAAAACCTCGCTGCCTCCGAAACCATGTCCCCCTGAAGAATCCTTTCCATTTCTTTTTTGTGCTTGAGCGCAAGCACAAGTTCGATTGTTTGGAGAATCAAGAAAGCGAAGAATATCCCACCAATGAGAAATAAATTCTGCGGAGCAAAAACCAGAGCAAAAAAATAAAAAATGTCTGCAAGCCACACCGCACCTTTTGCAACATAGTATATTATTTCGCTAAAGCCCGAATGCCACATAATTATTACCCACCCTTTCTTCTATTCTCAGCAATTCATTATATTTTGCTATCCTTTCCCCCCTCGCCGGCGCGCCTGTCTTTATCATTCCGTATTCTTTTCCCACAACGAAATGGGAGATGAAAGAGTCTTCAGTTTCTCCGCTCCTGTGGCTTACAACAATATTCATTTTATTTTTCTTAACCATTTCCGCAGCTTCTATTGCTTCCGTAACCGTTCCTATTTGATTTACCTTTAGCAGAAGGGCATTCATCGCTACTTTTTCCATTGCGACCTTTATCCTCTTCGGATTTGTAACGACCAAATCATCCGCCACTATCTGCACCTTCTTTCCAATCCTTTTGTTCAACTCGGCGAAGCTCTCAAAATCTTCCTCCTGGAACGGGTCCTCTATGCTCTGTATCGGATAGGTTTTTACAAGTTCAGTATATACATCAAGAAGCTCTTCTGCACCTATTGTTTTTCCATCAATTTTATATTTTCCGTTTTCGTAAAAACTCGTTGCCGCAGAATCTATGGCAAGAAAAACTTTTTTCGAATATCCGGTTTCTTCTATGGCCTTCACTAGAATCTCAAACGCCTCCTTGACTTCTTTCATATTCGGTGCGAACCCGCCCTCATCCCCAACGTTCTTTGCGCTCTTTCCGTATTTTTTTACCAGATCGTTTTTTAATTGCTGGTAGATCTCGCTCGCTGCCTGCATCGCTTCGCTGAATGAACTGACATTCGTCGGGAACAGCATGAACTCCTGAATGGCCAAGTCGTTTCCTGCATGCTCCCCGCCATTTATTACATTAAGCATGGGGACTGGAAGGAGTTTCCCTCCTAAATATTCGTAGGTTTGTTTGTTCTTTGAGCTAGCCGCTGCTTTAAGAACAGCCATGGAAGTTGCAACTATTGCGTTTGCGCCTAATTTTGATTTGTTTTCCGTTCCGTCCAGCTTAAGCATTTTTCTGTCTATCTCTTCCTGCTCGCCCGCATCCATCCCTTTCAACGCAGGGGCAATAATTTTGTTTACATTTTCGATCGCTTTTTTAACTCCTTTTCCATGCCAATCCTTTCCGCCGTCCCTTAATTCGATCGCCTCGTGCGTGCCTTTTGAAGCGCCGCTCGGTGCCGCCGCCCTTCCAAAACCGCTTTTTGTTTTCACATCCACCTCTATTGTTGGGTTTCCTCTTGAATCCAAAATCATTCTTGCCTTTATGCTCTCTATTCTCATAAGAACACCAAAAATAGTTTAGTTGAAAGTTTTAAAAATAGTATATCACGTTCTTAAGAAGCTAATGATTAGTTGGGGAATACTTGTACCTAAACTCCTTCTTCCCTCCCTTTAAGAAAAGAATTCCTTCCGCTATGAACTGGATGATGATTATGTTTGCCATAAAACAGATGCTCAGCAGCCAGATGTTCAATAAAGAAAGAATTAAAGGCCCGAATGAGTAAAGGAATGCATTAAGTTGATTTGATACTGTTCTTTTTTTGTACATCGCAAAGTTCAGCCCGCCTAAAATGATACCTGTTGCCCACAGAACAAATATATCAGTTCCTCTAAGCTCCACGAGATTAAGCAGACATGGAAAATAGCAAACAGGTGGAGGTTCAACCATGTCTATAACGGCAGTTTTTACAAAATAATTATACTTGCTTCCGCTTATCTCCTTTGCTCCCGGCGTGTCAAATTTTATTTTAAACTGTGAATTCTCATCTGTTTGTATGGTTTTACCATCATAGAAGAGTTCCACAACGCCTATCGGGTTATTTTTGCTGTCGATAACATTTCCCTCGACTTCTTCCCCAAGATACGCAGAGCCTGCTATGCGTATGAACGCAAGTTTTGTAATTTTTAGCTCGCTGGAAACTTTTTCTCCAAAGCCCTCTACATTTATTACTCCTGAGTATGGTATCTTTATCCTTCCTACTCCGTCCTCACCAGTGTAGGCAACCATTGTTTCGGTGTATATCTTTGCATTCTTCACAGGATTGTTCAGCAAATCAGTAGCAACAACCATCACATATTCCCCTTCAGTCATGTTTTTTCCTATGACCTCTACATTCAGCTTGTTTTTCGTGCATGTATGCTGAATGCATAGATAATTCGCCGCACAATCCTCATTTTTACAGCACTCATATGGGATGCATTCATGGTTCCTGATTTCCCCGCAGATGCAAACGATGGGAACACAGCTCCCATTGATCAGTTCTTCATTTTCTTTGCAATCGGCAACAGTCTTCTCCTTTTCTTTTTCCTTCTTTTTTACGCATGTTCCATTCTGGCACGTCTGATTGGCTGGACAATCACTATCATCTATACACTCAGGCAACACAGTAAAATAGAAGTTCCTGTACGCATACGCATCATTGCTCTTTGCTTCTGCTTTCAGAACAAATTTTCCCTCAACATTCCCTGTTATCGCTATTATTGCATTTTTTTTTACATCTTCTCCTATCGTTCCTAGATTAGCACTTCCACAGGAGAAAGAATCTGGGCATTCAACAGACAGGTTTGTGTTTATCTCGGCATAGTCCCCTGTGTTTTCAACAGTTATCTGAATGTTTTTTGTTTCTCCTTTTTTTGCATTCTGGTCGTTTATTGGATGGATGTATATTTTATGCTCCTTTCTTCCGCCCCCTTCTTCGCCTGTAACCGTGTAGTAGATGGAACTGTTTGCTGAATGGGGTCCGCTTTCACAAAAAACCCTTCCATTAAATGAGCCTATAAAATTTGAGCGCAGAACAACAGTAAGGTTTGTTGAATTGCCTGCAGTTAGTAGCGGGATAGTTGAGGGGGTTATACTTTCTATGAATGTTGCTCCTGGTTCTGGATAGCAAAGAACATTCAATACATCTCCAACGCCTATGTTTGAAAGATTGAGCTGGATCACTGTTGGCTCCCCTCTTTTACCATGCACAGAACCTACTGCGGGTATGAGGATTAGGTTATTGGTATAATTGTTCGTTAAAGGTAAATAATCTATATTGCTTCCTCCGTAGATATAATAATTCTCTGGGTTGTCTCCTATTCCGTCTCCTCCTATGTTGTGTGGATAGGATGCTCCTGAGCCGTCATCTACTCCTGTATAGTTGGAGTAGAAGTTTCCGCCTATGCATTGGCCTCCTATTATGTTAGGAGTGGAGCAACTATAGGAGGTGTTCCAGAAATTGGAGCTGTCATCATAAACTACTCCTTGGCCTGCGGAAGCATTGAAGATATTATTGTAGATGGAATTAGTATTTGAAGAAGAAGTTAAATAGATTTGGTATCCTGGATTATTGTAAGCAAAATTGTTGGAGAGGGTGTTGGTGGAGCTGGAAGCGAGGTAGAAGCCGTAGAAAGTATTGTCGTAGGCGGAGTTGTTGGTGAATGTGTTGTTGGAGCTGAGAAAGAGATAGAAGCCGTTGTAAGAGTTGCTGTAGGCGGAGTTGTTGGTGAATGTGTTGTTGGAGCTGTAATAAAGATAAACAGAATAATATGTATAGAAAACTTCACTATTCCTGAGGGTTATGTTCGTTGAGTTGTAAATGAGAGCACCGTGGGAGTTATTATGCATTGTAAGATTTTCAGCAAGGATGCTCCTTGAGTTTATGGCTCCAAAAAATCCTGCGTTCATAGGAACCGGTTGTGTGTTGCAGTATAAAACATCTCCAGTGCAGTTGTTTACATAGTAATAGATGTATTTTGGCGAAGTATCTATAGCTGAGTCGTAAACAATATTATTGGTAGTTATGTTTTGTATGAAATGACTCCAACTCGAGCCATAGATGTAAAAATTATGTATATTGTCGCTCATGTTATTTTGTATTAAGATGTTGTTGGAGCTGAGATAGAGCACTAAGCCGGAGTAAGTATTGTTGTAAGCGGAGTTGTTGGTTAGGGTGTTGTTGGAGCTGAGAAAGAGATAGAACCCCTGCTGATTGCTATAGGCTGTATTGTTGGTGAAGGTGTTGTTTGAGCTGGAGTGGAGATAGACGCCGTTGTAAGAGTTTTCGTATACGAAGTTGTTGGTGAAGTTGTTGTTGTTGGAGTTGGAAGCGAGGTAGAAACCATACCGAGAATTGCTGTAAGCGGAGTTGTTGGTGAATGTGTTGTTGGAGCTGGAGGAGAGGTAGAAACCATAGTAGGAGTTGTTGTAGGCGATATTATTAGCAAGAGTATTATTAATGGCCTCTGCATATTCAACTCTAAAACCTTCTTGATTTTGGAAGGCTGTGTTCGAGATGGCTGTGTTGTTTGCTGAACGAGCTAAACGAATTCCTACATATTGGTTATAACTTGCAGTATTATTGTATATGTAGGAATCATCCCCCCATGTAAAGAAGATGCCCCACTCGTAGTTGTTTGAGAAATTTGAATGGGAGATGTTAAATCTTTTTGAATTGTCTAGTTTAATTCCATCATTCACATTCCAGTTCCCTGTTGATGGGTCTGTTCCGTTCTGGTCATTGTACCAATAATTTGTATCATAAGAGTAGAAATAGAGAGAATCGTAGTTGTCTCCAGAGTTTCTGAAAATGTTGTAGGTAATATTGTTTAGTCTTGAATTGTAAGTGAATATTCCTGCTTCAGAGCCATTGTGATTGCTTAAACAACCACTACCTGAACATGTTCCATTTCCTTTTATGTAGTTATAGGAGATTGTCGTGTAATTAGAAGAGCAGAGAATTATTCCTCCTTCAAATTTATAAAAGTTAGCTGAGCTCCAGTAGCAGAATTGGAAGTAATTTCCTCCTGGGTCTTCTGCCGTCCAGAAAGTATCGTTTATAGTATTGCTCAATATTGTTGAGTTTTCTGTAGAGTCAAAGAAAATTCCTGCTTTTCCGTTTGCTATTAAGGAATTGTTTGTAATATTGTATTGGTTTGAGAGGTTTGCGTAGATTCCAAATGTGTAGTTGGTTATGTAGCAGTTCTTTATTGTTACATTATTTCTTGCATCATAATTTCCTATTCCTATTGTGAGGCCGGTGTATACATAATCCCCCGTAATACTATAACCATTACAATCTATAGTGACATTAGAAGTATTTATAGTAATGCAAATTCCATCGGATTTGTTCCCGATTAGGTCTGCAGTGAGCAAGTAATCATCTGGCGTATTTATGTAGGTACAACTTGAAATATCAGCAGCGCCCGCTAAATTTAGGAGCAAAAGTAGTAGTCCAAAAAATAGTACCCCCACTGCTCTGCCGCTATGGATTAACGCTGTCATTCTGTCGCCCATCTGATATACCAACGAATATTTAAAAACCTTTTTGAGGATGTCAAAACGAAGGTTGAATAGCATGATAGTAGAAAATGCGAGGTTTTTTTACGATGGAAAAACAGTCGTGGAAAAGGATATTCTGCTTGATAAAAGAATAAAAAAAATAGGAATTTTTGACGGGGGAAGCGAGGAAAGGTTTGATGCAAAGGGGATGTTTGTTTTTCCGGGCCTGGTGGATCCCCATGTGCATCTTAGGGAGCCCGGGGCTGAGCACAAGGAGGACTTTGAAAGCGGAGGAAGGGCCGCGATAGCGGGCGGAATTACAACCGTAATAGACATGCCGAACAACCCTCAGCCAACAACGACTATAAAAAAACTAAAAGAAAAAATAAAGCTCGCAAAAAAATCTCTGGCGAGGGTATACTTTCATTTCGGGGCAACAAAAAACAACTTTTCTGAGGCAAAAAAAGCTGAAAAATTTGAAGAAGTGAAAGGGCTGAAAGTGTACATGGGAAAAACAACGGGGAGTTTGCTTGTGGATGAAGAAGAGGCAATCCTGAAGCATTTGAAAAATTTCAAAAAAACAGTTGTTTTTCATGCTGAGGATGAAAAAACAATAGAAGCGATGGAAAGGGAAAAAATGAAAAGATGGCCGGCTGGGATTGTCGGGATCGCAAAGGCGTGTGCGCTGGGAAAAATAGCAAGAGGAAAAATCCACATCGCGCATGCAACTTCATATGAAGAGGTAATGCTAGCGAAAATGTTTGGGGCAACGGTTGAAACAGCCCCCCATTATTTGTTTTTGGACGAAAGCGCGATGAAAAAGTGGGGAGGGGTAAACCCGCCTTTAAGAGAAAGGGCGGACGCGGAAAAGCTGTGGAAGGCGATGAGCAAAATCGACTGCATAGCAACAGACCATGCACCCCATACAAAAAAAGAGAAAAAAGAAGGGGCGAAGGGCTATCCGGGGCTTGAGACCTCCCTCCCGCTCATGCTGACCGCTTACAATAAGGGGCTGACCACTCTGGACGAACTAGAAGAAAAAATGGCCGAAAATCCGGCAAGAATATTCGAACTTAAGGGGATCGGAAGGATAAAAGAGGGGTTTGTCGGGGATTTGACGATTGTTGATTTGAACGAAGAATGGGAAGTGAATGGAGAAAATTTAAACACAAAAGCAGAATGGAGCCCTTTTGAAGGAATGAAGCTCAGGGGAAGAGTCAAGGCAGTAATAAAGGAAGGAAGATTGGTTTATCAGGATGGAAATTTTTTGGCATAGACTTTTTTGCCGTCGGAAGAAATCTCAATCCTGTAAAATCCAGGAGTAAGAGAGTTTCCTTCAATCTGGAAGGAAACCGGCTTTACAATATCGCCACCGTCAACGAGACGGGCGACCACCTCCCCTCCGTCTGCGTAGGATTTGAACTCTATCTCCTTGACATTGGCCGGAACATCTATCTCGGCGATTATTGAGGAATTTTCTCCGCAGTAGCCAACGGAGTTCGAAAGGGAGGAGAGCCTTTCAACAGAAACATAAGCTTTCCTTACATCAAGCTCGTTTGTGATCTCGCCGGCCTTGCTGTAAGCAAAAAACAGCGTAGGTATGAAAAGGAACAGCACAAATGCGATAACGGCGATGAGCTCGGTTGAAACCTGTGCTTTTTTTGTCATAGGTATTCCTCCTTCTCAATCAGCGTTGCGGTTTTTTTGCTTTTTTTTTCCTTCAATTTTCTAAGCACCGTAATTATCTGGTCCACAAGCAATCTCGCGGTATCTGCAATGTCGTACTTTTCCATGTGGATGTGGATGGGGTTAAGGTCGACAACAATTGTCGCATCCATTCTGTATGTGGATTTTCCCTTTTTTACATGCACCCTGCACTCGCCTATGTCAAAGGATTTTGAGAATTTTTCAAGGGCTTTCGCAACCGCGCTTTTTATTTCATCGTGATGGTAAAGGTCCTCTCCGTAAAGACCGGCAACAACAACTTCCGGAACGGATGCAAATTTCTTCATGCTTTCTTTTATTATATCGGCAACCGAGAGTACGCCAACAGGCTTCTTGTTCGCATCCGCGACCACCGCGTGAGAAACCTTGCGGTTCGCCATCTTTTTTATCGCTTCCTTCAAACTGAGCTCAGGCGGGATGAGCACCGCCGGCTCCCTAAGAAAACCCGATATCGGCAACTCTTTTTCATTCGCCACCTCGCTCACGAGCTGGAAGCTCTGCCTGCTTCTGGAACGGCCGATGAATGCAAGAAAATCGTATGTTGAAACCACCCCCTCGACCTTTCCCTTTGAAACGACAACAAGGTGGTGGGTGCCGAGTTTTTTCATTTTCGTTTTCGCTGCGCCGAAGGTCTCGGTGTGCTCTATTGTGTATGCTGGCTTTGCCATGAATTCAGAAACCGGAAGAGAAGGAATGACATTTTCCTTCAGCATATCCTCCAGGAGCATATCCAGCGTATACATCCCTTTTACAGCGTCGTTCTTGTCAACGACAGCTAGGGCTTTGAAATATCCTGCGGAGAAGCGGGAGAGTTTTTCAGGCAGGGCAAGGTCGGAGTAGATGCGCGGTGCTTTTACTGCAACGGACTCGCATTTCACGGTGCTCGCATCCCTTATCCCCGCCCGCACATTTCTGTCATCGACTATTCCTAGGTATTTCCCGTCCTTTGTGATCACAACCGCGGTCCCGGTTGTCAAAAGTTCGTCGAGCGCTTTAGAGAGGGGCTCGCTTGAATCAAGAGTTGTCGCCTTTATGTACGCCATAATACCACCAGAAAGGAACTATCCAAAAAGTATAAAAACAGAACAGTTTATTAAACCTACGTATGTCCTCCCTCGACATCGAGAAAATGGTAGAAAAACCCACATGGAGAACAGTGCTCGTAGAGCTTATCACAACCAAAAAACTCGACCCCTGGGATATCGACATTACCGCGCTTACAGATGGCTTTTTGGAAAAAATAAAAGAAATGCAGAGGATAGAGCTGGAGCTGCCCGCAAACATCGTTCTCGCGTGCGCAATCCTCCTGAAATTCAAAAGCCTATACCTGCCCATTACTGCTGAGGAGCAGGATGGAAATGGAGGCGAGATGGTTGTTCCGGATGCCGGAGCGGTTCCGCAGTTGGAAATGCTCTCCAGAATACCGCCCAAAAAGCCGATTACGCTGAATGAGCTTCTTGAAGAGATGGAGAAGGTGATGAAGTACGAAAGAAAAAATGTTGCCAAAACAATCCAGCTTGAAGAGGTGTTCTATGAGATAGAACACAGAAATATGCAGGAGGAGATTGAAGGTGTTCTATCCTCGCTGGTGGCGAAAATGGACAGCGAGGGATGGGTGATGTTTTCTTCAATAATGGAAACGAGCGAGCCGAGGGAGGTTGTGAAAAAGCTCCTTCCAATCCTCCATCTTTCGCAGGAAGAAAAGCTTGACCTGAGGCAGGATGAGTATTTCGGAGAGATTTTTATAAAAGTATTGCCAGAAGCTCTTAAGGCGTGATAGCATGGAGGGAATGGAGCAGGGCGCTCAGGATAAGAAAAGGCTCATAGAAGCAGCGCTTTTCATGTCATCGCGCGAAATTTCTCCCGAGGAGCTGAAAAAAGTTACTGGAATTGACGCGCCGGGCCATATAGCAAATCTTATAAAAGAACTGGCTGATGAGTACCGGGAGAGGGGAAGCGCGGTTGAGATAAAAGAAATAGCGGGAAAATATATAATGAGTGTAAGGGAGGAATACCTACCTTCTGTAAAAGAATTTGCAAAGGAAACCGAGATGAGCAAAGGCGCTGTCAAGGTGCTGGCTTATGTTGCAAACAACAACGGAATTTTAAAAAGCGAGGTTGTGAAGGTGCTCGGGGCTCAAGCATACGCATACATAAAAGAAATAACAGAAAAAGGTTTTGTAAAGCAGGTGAAAGCGGGAAGGAGCAAAAAAATTTATTTAACTGACAAGTTCAGGGCGTATTTTAAAAAGGCGGAACCAGCTTAAGAACAAAAGAGTAAAGCGATAGGTTTAAAGCATATTTTAAGAAAGAATAGCCCATGGAAACACCAGCAGGAATGCGGGATTTTGGCCCGAAGGAAATGCTAGTAAGGAAATGGGTAGTGGAAAAGATAGAGGAAAAGTTTAGGATTTACGGGTTCAGGCCTCTGGATACCCCGGCGATGGAATTTTTGGATGTTTTGACCACGAAAAGCGGCGAGGAGATAGAGAGGCAGATTTTCAGAATAAGAGAGGAGAATATTGGTTTAAGGTTTGATTTAACCGTTCCGCTGGCAAGGTTTGTTGCGGGCAACCTAGAACTTCCGAAGCCGTTCAAAAGATACGCGATCGGGAAGGTTTGGAGGAATGAAGAAGCGCAGAAAGGGAGATATAGGGAGTTTATGCAGGCGGATGTAGATATTGTGGGAACAAAGAGCATGCGCGCAGAAGGAGAACTGCTTAATCTTGCCTATGGTGTGCTTGAGGAATTGGGGTTTGATTTGAGAGGTGCGAGGTTTTTGCTGAACAACAGAAAAATTCTGAACGGATTGGCAGAAAGCTGGGAAATAGAAGAGAAAGCCCGGGATGATGTTTTTAGAAGCTTGGACAAGATGGATAAAATCGGCGAAAGAGGAGTTGCGCAGGAGCTTGAAGCGAAAGTCGGAAAGAAAAAAAGCGAGGAGATAATGAAGAGCTTGAAAGTTGATGGAGGGAACAAGGAGAAGCTAGAATTTGCAAAGGAATACAGCGAAGAAGGTGCTGGAGAGGTTGAAGAAATCTTATCCTATTTCCCAAAAGCAGAGATAGACCTATTTTTGGTGAGAGGGCTAGCATACTATACAGGACCGATATTTGAAGTAAAACTGAGCGAGGAGATTGGAAGCGTTGCTGCCGGTGGGAGGTACGATGGGCTCATAGGATTGTACGGACAGGGAGAGTATGCAACCGGAATAAGCTTTGGAATTGAACGACTTATATATTTAATAAAGAGCAGAAGGGAAGAGGGTTCGCGCGAAACAACAACGCAGATTTTTGTTGCAAACGTTAAGCCAGAATTCTATCCTTACGCGCTTGAGGTTGCAAAAGAATTCAGGAAGGCAGGGATATGCGCCGAGGTTGATTTGAACGAGAGGAATTTAAGAAAACAGCTTGAGTATGTAAATGCGTTGAAAATACCTTATGCCGCAGTCGTTGGAGAGAGGGAGAAAAAAGAAAGGAAAATTATGCTTCGGGATATGAAAACGGGAAAGGAAGAATTCTTGGGTGTGAAGGAAGCCGCAAAAAAAGTTAACGTATACGCCTGAAAGACTTACGGCCTGGCGAGTATTACGATTTTTCCCTCTTTCTCCTCCACGGAAACCTTCATCTTTCTGTTTTTGATAAGCTCTATAAAAATCGCCGGATAGTCGAACCCGACCTCATCTATAACTTCTATCTCGTACCCGCCGTAAACGTGCCGGACTTTTCCGTGCTTCCCGCACAAGGCAAGAATCTTTTTGTCAAGAGCCTCCTCGCGCTCCGCGATCTTTCTCTTCACTCTTATGAACTCGGCAAAATTTTTCGCAAGGTTTTTTTCTATTTTGTCAAGCTCGCTGATCACAAACGACCTCAACTCAAAAGAAGTGACCGCGTCGCGTTTGGCAAACTCCTTCTGGGCTTTTTTTGCGATCGCCTGCGCGTCTGATTTTTTTGCCCCCGCTCTTACAATGGCCTTGGCCATCTTTCTTTTTGAAAATTCCTCAACCCTCCCATCCTTTTTTATAACCCTAACCATACACACCACCCAGCAGACTCTCGATCAAACCGCTTTGAGCATAAAGAAGGAAAAGCGCAACGCTTACTGTGAGAAAAGTGACAACGGCCCCTACCCTGAGCCATTGCAAAAACCCTATTTTCACATTCCAGTTCCTCTCGGCAATCCCGACGGCAACTATGTTGGCCGTGCTTCCGATTACTGTGAGGTTGCCGAAGAATGTTCCGCCGAAAAGAAGCGCCCACCAGAAGCTATCAGAAGAGATCCCAAGCGCGCCCATGCTTTCCAAAACCGGGATGAACGTTGCGACAGCAAGCACATTGTCCAGCACTGCGCTTATGATTCCGGAGGAAATGAAAACTACCCCGGTGAGTATTTCCGGCGCAGTCCCGAAGCCGGAAACTATTCTATCCGCAGCCCATGAGGTGACACCTACGTATTTTAGTGCGCCTACCGAAGCGAAAAGCATGATGAAAAATGTCAGGGTCCACCAGTCAACCCTGCTTTCTACAAGAGACCTAGCCTTCTCCATCTCAAGCAGGATTGCCATCCCTGCGCCTAGGAAAGCCGCGCCGAGCAGGATGTTGTTCTTTGTAAGGCCAAGCATCTCTTCGATCTGGTGATGGAGAACAAGAAGGGTAAACACACTGAAAAAGAGAAGAGCGCTTTTGATGATGGAAAAATCCATTTGCACATCCTCAAAAAGCTTCTCTTTTTTCATCTCAAAAATCCTTCCCCGCATTTCCGCTATCTCTTTTCTGAAAACAAAAAAACACACAAGAATTAAAATGAGGACGGAAATAAAGCTTATGGGCGCTGCATTCGAGAGGAAATCCGAAAATGAAAACCCTCCCTTCAACGCTATCATTACGCCTATGGGGTTGCCGATGGCGGTGGCGCTGCTTCCTATATTGGTTGCAAAAACAACCATGAGTATAAACGGCACAGGGTTGATGCGGAGCCGTCCTGTAAGATTGAATACTACGCTCAGCATAAAGAGTATTGAAGTAACCTCGTCAACAACCGCCGCAAAAAAAGCGGATGAAAGCAACAGGACCGCGAGCATGAGCTTCGGGTTTGAAGCAAGCGGAGGGATGAGCCGGCTTAGCAGGAACTCAAAAAATTTGTTTTTCTCAAGATAGCCGATGAAAATCATCATCGCGATGAGGAACGCGATTATATCCAGAGAAGCAAAGTGTACAAAATGCTCTACATCCAGAACGCCTGAAACAAGAAGGGTGCTAACACCCAAAAAAGCAAACGCAAGCCTCTGGTCCCAGAAAAGAAGCGTTCCTGCGATGAAAGAGCTCATTATGACAATCGCAACGATCTGTTTTTCATCAAAACCAAGAGAGTAGGATGTTGCAACTACTGCCAAGACGATTAACGCCAGCGAGAACGCTTTGTTTTCGGGCATGATATATTTTTTTCAACAGGTATTATAAACATTTTTATAAACATTTGCCGCCCTTTTTCTTTATGAAAGTTGCTGTTTTTATCCTTAAGGACAAACAATTCTTTATCCGTCAGGAAGAGGGATTGAGGCTCGTCGGAAACCCGCTGGTTGTCGCAAAAAAAATGAAGGAAACGGGGATAAAACTAATTCATATAGAAGATCCAGAAATAAAGACGATGAAGAATTTTGACATTTACGATAAGCTAACATACATAATCAACATACAGGTTGAGGCGCCGTGCGATGAAAAAATAATAAAAAAACTTCTTGGGGTAAAGGCGAGGGTGGTCGTGGAGCTTCCGTGCCCAGCTCTCGAAAAATTCAAGGAAAACAAAAAACTCCTCGTGGGGAAGGTGGTAGATTGGAAAAACACCGAAGGCATTGATTTTGTTGGGGATGTAATTGTTTTTAGCGAGAGCGATATAGAGAAGGCGGAAAAAATAGGGAAGAGGGCGCTCTTCTGGGGGAAAACAAAAAAGAAGGTTTTTGCCGAAGCAGAAGGATATGTTTAAAAACTGAAACAACACAAAATAACAGCGAGTGGTTTCTATGAAAGGTCAGAGTAAAGCGTTAGAGATTGTGCTCGTTCTTCTTGTTCTGGTTATAGTTGTTTATGTCGTGCTGGATATATTCACAAAATACATGGCTCAGGAAAGCGAGAAGCTTCAGGGAATTCAGCTGACGCAGGAGCAGAAGATGGCGGTGCAGAAAATGGTGCAGAGCTGCGAAACAAAATGCAACAATTACCAGAAGTCCGCGAGCGAGAAGAACCTTGTGGAATTCTGCACGTCTTTCAACGAGATAGACCTTAACGGGGATGGGGATACCAACGATTACTCGGACAAATCTGTGTTTGCTGAGGTTTCGCTTGGAGGGGTTGGAAGCTGCGAGAAAAGGGTTCCGTGCTTCCTTCTTGTTGAATGCCCGAATGTGGATGCAAAAAGATGCAGTGAAGCGATATGCTCGTACTATTCAAGCCTAGGGGTGCTTGGAAGTGCGCTGGATGCGAGGGTGAACGAGCTCCTTGACCCCGGAACCTGCCATGACAAATTCTTGGCATATCACTGGTATACGATTGCCTTCCCCCAAACAAAGAGAGGGGAGCTTGAATGCATGCAGTGATATTTTTGGACGCATTAAAACCAGGAACAGAGAAGACAAAGAAAATGCGAAAGGGGGTGGGGACGCCAGGAGGAGAGGAGAAAAAAATAAAGTTCCCCATGGGCTGGGTATTACCCCCTAGGGCTTATAAGGGCGATGCGCCGAGTTTGTGGATATGGATTCTTGCAAGCTTCATCTTTGCTTCAATCGTGATAATGGTATACTGGAATGCGTTCGGCTCCTTCAAGGAAAACTTTGTTTCGAACGAGCAGAAAAGGCTTTTTGACGAGCTTTCTGGCAAGCTGGAGAGCTTCTGCTCCATGCCCAACGATAGCACCTTCACATTTACAAAAAAAGTTTACGGGGAACTCGTCATGACCGGGTACAACAACGAATTCTGCATAAGAGGAAAGAACGACCTCTGCAAAAATATAACATGCCAAACCAATATTACTTCGCTTTTCGTTCCGGCGGGCGTGGAAAGCGAGTATGTTTTCGTGATAGAGAAAAAAGACGGCGTTGTCCGTGTGAAAGGGAGCGTCGGATGATCCATGACTGCGACAACTGATTTTATAGTGAATGTCGGGTCGCTCGTAGCGGTTCTGATCGTAATTGCCATAATGTGGAATGCGATAAGCTTTCAGATAAACGAGCAGAAAAAATTCATTGCGAATGACATCGCAAAAGAAGTGAGTTTTTTGATAATGGAAAGCTACGAAAAGGGCGGCAGCAATGCGAGCTTTGAACGCGGCGGACGGGTGAAGATAGGGAAGGGTGTTGTTTTTGCGAGCGTGGATGGGCAGGAAAGCTACTTTCCTTATCCGCTCGAGCTGAACGCGTCTGGCGAATTCACATTCACAAATGAAATCCACTGCTCTGGGAAGGAGAGGATCGTATGCGCGGGCAGCTGAACATTTTTCCGAAAGTGATGTTTGTTTTTCTCATCGCCGCGATAGTTTTCTTCGCGAACGTTATGGTGGTAAATGCCTACGACAAATACTGGGACCAACGGTGGCGGCTGAACGCGCTTCAGATATTGAAAATAAACGCAGAGAAAAACTGGACTTTTCTAGGGTACGAAGGAAAAGAATTTTCAGTAGAAGGATTTCATTCCGGGAGGGAGGACATCGCAAAAGTAAAGGGGCTGATGGATATAGCGTGCTTGAACGAAAAGAGGATGTTTGAAACGGTTTATGTTGAGAAGGAAATAAACATAAGCGGAAAAAAAATATGCAACAAAGAGCTCTGCTATGGCTTGAGATGCAACGCAACAGATGGGAGGCTTTTACCTGGGGCGCACCATCTACTCGTAATGGTTGAGAACGGGAAGGTGAGGGTTTTAGAATGATGGATGATGTCATAGGCATAGTCATAGCGATCGTTGCGCTCGGGATCCTTGCATCGGCGCTCATGTACGTAAGCGCAGAGAGGGAATCTGCAGTCGAAAAACAGGCTGAACTATCCTACAAATATGTCGGCGCGCTCGCGACAATAGAAAAAGCGAAGAACGAAACGTACAAAGGAAGGAGCGTTCTCGTGCTTGTCGCGGACAGCATTGCTCAGGGGCAAAGCTATGTAGTCTTGGACGGCGAGCCGATATATGTTGATAGTATATGCAAGGAAAGGGGGATAGACATAGAAACGGCCTATTTTCCAGAAGCGAAAAAGGACGGCGTGATTTTTGAGATAGACCTATACAATGGAGAGAAGGGGATAGTATGGGTGAAATGAAAGGTTTTGCGCCCGCGGCAATAGTTTTTATTTTCCTAATCATTGCTTCTATCTTAATCGCCCTTCTGCTTGTCAACGAGGGCGTGGACGAACTGCATGCGGGAAGGGTTGAGCTCAAAAATGTGTATGAATTCCAGAATACCAGCTACGCACTCGGAAAGAAGGGGTTCTTGGTATACTGCAACTATTACAGACCTCCGGTAATCCCCCTGAATTATACTGAAGTCAGAGGGGATAGTGTAAATATAAACGGGGTATGGGTTAAGAACAGGATGTTTAACATCACAGAAAAGGTAAACAGCGTTTTAAGCGGAAGGGCGCTTAACACGACGCTCATCACCGAAGGGGTTGGATGGCTAAATACCCATGGGGAGAACTGCGCACTCTTAACCGGTCCAGGATGGGCTGAAGAATGCAGCGGTGGGGTTTTTTTCAACATCACATGCATAGGGAACGATGTGGAAACCATAGAGGGAATAAAAAAACTTAACATAAGCTATTACGGATATGTATCGGAATGATTCCGCTCTACCGACCAAAAATGCATAAAAATTTCCGCTGGAGCGGAATTAAACCATTAAAAGAGCTAGTGGAAGTGGCACCCTATCGACAGCTATTTTATCCTCCATGTCAAATATTACTGTTCCTTTTCTTGATTTTTTTCCTTTTCCAACCTCTACCATCAATCCGTTAGCTATGAAATCAGCGTCATGGCTGTAAAAAAGAGAGTTAAAAGCTTTTGAGAGATGGGTGAAAGTTGCGTCTTCCCTAAGGTTACCTATACATTCAGCCTTACCGGCAACAGGAGAGGCTAGGGCATACCGCATAGACGGAGAGTAGAAAAACCATTTTTTTGGAACCTTAAACATCCTGCCCCTTCCTTTATAGCTTATACCCCTGATAACCATTGAAAGCTCAAAGGAGTTTAGGAGCTTAGCAACGCTTTCTTTGGATATACCTACAACCTCTGAAAGAGTTGAAAATTTAACACCATCGGCAGGCACGGTTGCCATGTATTTTATGAGTATCTCGGCAGCGGTCAGCATCTTTGTTTCGAACTTTTCGTATTTCGAAAAATCCTCGTATACAATCCGTTTTATTATGTTCTCGATCGATGAAGTATAAGCGGGATCGCTCAGCTTTAAGGAAGAGGGAAGGTCGTGCCTCATGTACTCATCAAAAAGTGCAAAAATATTGCGAGTGCCAAAAATGGAAAGAACCTTTATGTACTCGGGTTCGAGGCTTTCTTTTCCTATTTTTTTTCTTATTCTCAAAGAAAGCTCATCCGGGATTTTTATACCGTACTTCAGCGCGATGTATTCCCTAAAGAATAAAGGGGAAACGTTTATCTCGTAAACCCTTCTCGCTAGCTCAACGCTCTTTTTGAGAGGAATGGAAGAAGAAGAGGTAGCAACAATGTACAGTTTCGGCCTTTTGTCCCTGAGTATCTTTAACTTAAGGTCCCATCCCGGAAGATAGGTAACCTCATCAAGAAGGAGGAAAAAATCCTTTTTAACCCCTACGCTCTCCTTGTGGATGTAGTCCAAAACATCAACTATCTCTTCAAGTTTAAATCCCCTTGAAAAAAGCTCATCGCAGGAAACATAGAACACTGATTCATCCGGAAGAGAGGTAAAAAGATGAAAAAGAGAGGTTGTTTTTCCAGTGCCCCGTAAACCTGAGAGAAGGAATATCCTCTGCCCGCTTTTTTTTATAGCTTCCCTTAACTCCTGTACAAAAAACCTTTCTTTTTTTATGTCCTTTAACTCCTCTTTAACTATCTGAGGGGTATAGACAATCTGGTTCATGACGAATGTTTTTATTCCGCTTTCCATGGGTAGATTTTGGGTGGAACGATTTAAAAGGTTTCCGCTCTACCGACCAAAAATGCATAAAAATTTCCGCTGGAGCGGAATTATACGTAATCCTCGCACTCGCTCTTTATTATATCTATTACCGAAGAGCATGTGTATTTTTCTCCAACCGCGTCCTTTGCATCCGCAACAAGTTTTCCCTTCTGCGGAGGGGCTTCAGCATCAACATAAACGGTCGCGCCGTATTGATTAACGCTTGCGCTCACATGCCTGTCTAAATCTTCAAGCTTCCAGTCCGCGCTTGAGCATGCAACCAGACCACATAAGAGCTCAAAGTATTTGGAAGACGGCGGGATGAACATTGCGTAGGATGGGGTGAGGGTGCAATTTTTTCCTCCCGGCTCTTCTCCTGAACAGGATACGGTTTCGGTTTTGCAGTTGTCAGCTTCGTTTGCTTCGTCCACCTGATTGTTCACATCAACGCAGGCTGTAACAATTATGTTATTGTCGCAGACAACATTTTTATTGTAAATTGTTTCGCATTCGCCAGGTTGCAATCCTTTGACCTGCACTGTTTTTTCTTCTACAACGGTCGCCCCGTTGTTCGTTTTAATAGAATAGCTCGAACTGTGCGCTCCTGCTACCGCGAATTGATTGCAATCTTCTATTTTTACTCCGGCCGAGTCCCCGTTGTAAAAAGGAAAAGGCAGCGAGAATGTTATCTTCGGGAAAAGGTCTGGTTTTCCTGGCTGTTGTGCGCTTATTGCAAAGTTAAGGTCTTTTTCTTTTACTGTTCCATCGCACGTAGGCCCGGATGATTTATAATCAAGGGTGATGGTTGCTGAATTTGGAGGTGGGTTTTGGGTTGCTTCGAGATGAACCTTAAGCGTGTGCTCGCCGCCCACTGAAATTTCTTGATTAAACCCAGAAATTTGCGTTATCTTAAAGCCTTGCGTTATGGATGCAGAAGTAACTTTTATCGGAACCTGGCCGGTATTTTTTACTACAATTGTCATGTCGGTTGGTATTGGGACAGGGTCGCTCGGAGACCGAGAAACAAGCTCCATGTTTATGTTGTTGGCGTTGATGACGTTTATGTTTATTTTTACCTCAGGCAAAGAAGTAGTGTAAGGCGCGCCCCAAGGACCGACTAGCGAATAATAGCCCGTTCTATCAAGTGCGTTGTTTGTTGGGTGGTCGCGTGTTACAGTGATCAAAACTCCTGCGAGGTCAAGCTGAGAAGACAACTTATAAGAACCTTCGCCAAGATTTGTGGTGTACTCGATATTATCGTTCTCTAAAAAGGAGGAGTGGATAGGAGAACCACCTATAAAAAATGTGATTTTAGGTTTTATTACTCCGCCCGCGTAGCCCTCTTTATCTTTAAATTCTAATCCGTAATATGGCGAAAACGTAACCCTTTCTTTGACTGTAGGAAAGGGCGATAAACCAGAAACCTCCCCTTGATTATAATTGGCATCGTATTTTGAGAAAGAATACACAAATTCTTTACTATTTATGCCTGCATAACTAATATAATCGGATGGATTGTCATCGCTAGAAGAAACAGAAAGGAATGCAGACCATGTATTTCTTGCGAATTTTGAGTAAATTTTGCTGTGGAATGTCACTTCTCCTGGGCAGATTATTGCACCGTCTCCTAAATCAGATGGGCTTCCGCCAGCAGAATCTATGACCGTTGCAGTCGTGGAAACTTTAAATGTATTTTCTGCATAAACATCAGTGGAAAGTGGGTCGTATGCATTGCTGGGATATAGTGTTGGGTTAACTGTTTTGTCGATTTTGACGGAAGCGAATAAAAAGGAAAATATAAGCAGAAGAAGAACCAGTTTTTTCATTAGAACTCAACTCCTATACCAACATCAAATACAAGTTTACCATCGTTTCTCTGCCAAATTCCGAATTTTGTTTGACCAAAAGGAGAGCCGAAAAGGATTCCTCCTCCTCTTTGCAGATAATCATTAATCCCTTTATACTCAGCTCCAACAAACGGTTGTATGGAGTAGCCCCCTTCAGTTTCAACAAGTTTTGCTGTGACTATCGCAAAAGCGGTTTTTTCAGCCATCTCTCCATTTATCGTAGTTCTTCCGCCTGCCTTTACTTCCCAAGGTATTGAAAGAAGCAGGAAATCTGCTTTTCCCTCTACAGAATACCGATCGGCAGTTCCTTCAAATACTGGAAATCTTTCCCAGTTTCCTTCAATACCAACCATAACATTTCCGATTCTAACGTTTTCGACTCCTACAGCAAACTTACCCACACCATAGCTGGTTTTCGGTTTGCCTGTGGCTAGCCGGCCTAAATCATCAAATATCAGCCTGATTCCATAGGTGCCTTCTGCATAAAGTTCCTCGCCCCCAGCAAACCGCTGTTCGATCTTCGCCTTAAGTTTTGGCTCCAATCCATAGCGCTCAACATAATCATTTGCAAAGTTTGCCTCTCCAGTTTCGAAGTTGAGTGTAATGTATTTGGCTCTCCATCCTTCGTAAATAAAATCAACAAATGCGCTTAGGTCAAATGCAAGCCCCCTTTGTGGGGCGCCGTATTTCCCACCTATGTATCCCTCGCTTTCAAACCTGAATATGGTGCCGCCAACACCAGTCATAACCAAGGCCTGTGGTATCATTACCTTGAATTTAGAAAGATTTTCAAGAAGTACGCGCATGGGCGATTGTGGATTTTCTTGTGCCATCTTTCTTATGTAATCAACATTGCCTGTTTCGAATGCTTTAAGAAAAGCTATAACCGCGCCATCTTCTACATTGGAAACGCCAAAAAGCAAGTATTGTATTTTCATTTTTTCTTCTTGAGATAAAGAAGCATAATCAGCAGAACTTGGCAGACCCATATTTTTCATAAAACTCTGTGTATAATTTTTTATTGAAGGGTCATCAGGATTTTCAATTGATTTGGCAAAAGCAGCCCACATATTCATATACGCGCCTTCAAAGCGGGGCATCCATTTATCGAGCTCTTTTGGAGGTACTGTTTTGATCCAATCTCTGGGTATAACCTTGTCTGGTGCTGGTCTCATTTCTTCCTCCCCAACATAAGGCGGAGTAGGTGCCTCAATTTTAGTTGGATATCTCTCAGAACCCCCCGCAGCCATTTCCCCAGCCCTAACCATTCCGGAATATCTCTCAAAGTTCGCCCTTGCTTCGGCGAGGTTTTTTCTATCCTCTTTGTCCAAAACATTCTTCCATTTTGCCTCCACTTCTGAAATAAGGCCCATGTAGTTTGACGCCTCACCAGGAGACATTGGGTTCTGAGAGAGTGAAAGAAGCTGGCTTATGGCTGCCTTTCTTGTTTTACTATCTTTGCTTGCGAGCGTTTCAATTGAAACAGGTAGGTTGGCAAATTCGAAAGAAACTGGCAGTTTGCCTGTATAATTCATGTAGTAGTTTACAGAAACCCCCCTTAGTCCTTCGGCCATCTCAGTATTTTGATGGAAAGTTGCTGTGAATTCTCCTCTTTTTCCATCTCTGCTTGTAGTTATTAATTCTCTCGGGATTGTCCCAACAAGCAGGTCTCTGTAGCCGGGCGGGATGTCTGTTGGCATTATGTGATAGGACCTCTCTCCGGTAGCGCTTACCACAACCCTGGAAGAATCTAAAGAGCCAAAGTATTCCTTTGCATATCCATTCTCGTACAAG
>CAYXNY010000029.1:0-10470 GCA_964467175.1 Microcaldota archaeon
AAGTACGGGATAAAGGGAGGGAATATTTTGCTATATGGCCCTCCTGGATGTGGAAAGAGTTTGATCGCAGAGGCAATTGCAGGAGAGCTTGGAACAAAGGTTATAAAGGTTGATATAGCAGAGATACTGAGTATGTATGTAGGGAATGCTGAGAAAAACATGAAAGCGATATTTGAAAAAGCTGAAGAAAATCAGCCATGTATTCTTATTTTTGATGAACTGGAAGGGCTGGGAGGAATAAGGGAATCTAGGATATGCAATGTTGGTTTGGTTGACCAGTTTGTAAAAGAGCTTGATGAGATTAAAAAGAAGAAATTGGATGTGCTTGTGATAGGAACAACAAACATGCCATGGATGGTTGATTCTGCTGTTGCAAGAAGATTTAGCGGCATTGTTTACATCCCAGAACCTGATGAGGAGACAAGAAAAGAGCTTTTTAAATACTATACGAAGAACCTCCCTGTTGAAGGGTTAGATTTTGAGGAATTGGCAAGAAAAACTGAGGGGATGGCATCCTCAAACATAGAGAACATATGCAAAAAGGCTGCCCTTTTTGCTTACAGGGATGCATTGGAAGGAAGGGAAAGAGAGATAAGGATGGAGGATTTTAAGGAGGCATTAAAAGAAGAGAGGTCTGCTGTTCAACTATGGAAAGAACAGAGCAAAAACTATGTTATAGGCCCTATGTTCAAGGAGCTGGGTTTAAGAGAGGAAAGAAAAGAAAAAAAAGAGGAAGGAATGTACGGGTAGGGTCTAGGATTTTCTACTCTTTTATTGGAAAGATAGAGAAAAACAAAACTAGTCTTTCTCCCCTTCTGTTTTTTTAAATTTTATCCACCAAGATATTCTGTATGATTTACATAACCGGAGCGAGCGGAAGGCTGGGAAAACGCTTGCTGGAGGTGTTTCCAAAGGCCCTTCCTCTCTCAAGAAAGCCCATCCTTGGGAGAAAGAGCATTTTGACGAACTATAGCAGGGGCCAGCTTGAAAAAATTTTGAAGAAAAATGATGTTGTTCTGCATGCCGCAGGAAGCATGGATTTTGAAAACGAAGCAGAGCTGAGAAAAGGGAACGTGGAAATCGCCGAGAACCTTGCCGAAGCGCTTCCGGAAGGAAAAATAATATACGCATCAACCATAGCTGTTTATGGAAAAAAACTTGCTGAGATTCCGGCTGATGAATATACGGAGCTCAAACCTGACTCTGCGTACGCGCGGGCAAAACTAGAAGCAGAGAATATTATCCTTAATAAAAACAGCTGGAATGTCGCCCTTAGGATAGCAACGATCTACGGGCCAGAGTACGAAGATTATTTTAAAATAATAAAACTCATTGATAAAGGAAAGATGATTATTTTCGGAAATGGAGAGAACAGGATTCCGTTCGTCCATGTGGAGGATGTTGCGTATGCATTCAAGCTCGCGTATGAAAAGAACGCGCATGGGATATACATACTCTCCGGAAAAGCCGAAAAACAGAAGGAGATATATGCTTATGTTGCAAAAGCGCTCGGAAAAAAACCTCCTTGGCTAAGCCTGCCGCCAAAGATCGCAAAAACACTTGCGGGCTGGGCTGGGATAAAATTCACGGATGAGCATTTTGACATCCTTTCTTCTGACAGGGTTTTTGATTTTGCAAAAGCATATAACGAGCTTGGGTTTTCGCCGAGAAGCCTTTGGAAAGGCCTGGACGAGATGGTGGCTGTTTACAAAAACAAATATAAACATTGATGAATAAAAAACAGTGGTAGGTATGGGAAGGGTTGAAGAGTATATAAAGGAGAGTATTGAAAAAAAGGGCGGGCTGCTTTTTGCTGTAATAGACCCGTTGGATTACAAAAAACCTGAAGATGCTGTCAAAACGGCTTTTAATGCAGGCGAAGCAGGAGCGGATATCATTCTCGTTGGTGGCTCCACAGGGGTGCAGGGAGAACTTCTGGACAATGCGGTGAAGGAGATAAAAAATAAAGTAAGCGTTCCTGTTGTCCTCTTCCCCGGAAACATCGCAACGATTACTAGACACGCGGATGCTCTTTATTTCATGTCCCTTCTCAATTCGCGGAACCCGTACTGGATAACAAGGGCGCAGATGCTTGCGGCACCGGTAGTCAAAAAATACGGGATAGAGGCCCTGCCTACCGGATATGTTGTTGTTGAGCCCGGCGGAACCGTTGGTGTTGTTGGGGAGGTTGAGCTTATACCTAGGGAAAAGCCGAAGCTTGCGGCGGCATACGCGATGGCTGCAGAGCTTATGGGGTTCAGATTTTTTATAACAGACGCCGGATCAAACCCAAAAACAGGCCATGTCCCGCTTGAGATGGTATCCGCTGTAAGGGAGGCTATCTCCATCCCATACGTTGTTGCCGGCGGGATAAAAACTCCAGAAGAGGCAAAAAACGTTATAAAAGCCGGCGCTGATGCTGTACAGGTAGGAACTGCCTTTGAAGAAGATGGAAATAGGGAAAAAATAGAAAAAATGGTTAGGGCGATAAGGGAAGGAGCAAAACTTCGCCGGTGAAAGCGTCCCTTCTAACCTTGTTCTCTACAAACCATTTGTTAAGCCCGGGTGGAATATCTAATATCCTTCCTGTTTTTAGGCTGTGGATCAAGATTACAAAATTCAATTTTCCGTCTGTTTTCTCCTTTATCCTCTTCTCCTGCTCCCTCCCAACCTCCTCAAGCACAAGATAGGAAAATAACTCGCTCCCAACATCCTCTTTTTTATAGCCCATCTCAGAGAGGGCCTTCTCAACGGCCTCCGCAGCCGGCATGTAGAGCTGATACGCAGGCTCTCCGGATACCACAGTGCTTCTTTTTTTGAGCACGCCCCTTTCGAACATATGCCTGAGGATGTTCTGCATGTTAAGGTTCTTCTCATGGAATATCGCCTTGAAAAGTTTTTTTGATTCTTCAGAGAGTTGGAGCTCGTCGGCGTAGTTGTCGCTTATCTTTGCGCTTCTCCGCTCGGCGATATCCACAAAGGCTTCAAGAATGCTTTTTGCCGGAATGCCTGTTTTCTCGTTGAGTTTTTTTATGATTTCCACAATTAGATAATGAATATTTTGGGCCACATTTAAATACCCGCAGTGGGTGTGGAGATAAATGTCTGTTCTCAATGCATAGTTATGTTTTTCCAGCCTTTCTATCTCCTCATCAGAAGGGATGCCGCCCATTATTTTTGCGACTGAATAGAATTTCGTTAATTCCTGCTCCCTTGAATCTACGCAGTGGAGGGATTGGGAGAACCTCTTGAACAGCGCTATGTTTGAATAGCTGGTATCGTCAAGATGCCCCTCCAAAGACTTTAAATGCCTCATCGCTACCTCGCTTTCTACCCCCATATTTTTTATATACTCCATGAACGCCATAGAGCCTTTTTCTGTTATTACATAGAACTTTCTTTCGTGCGCCGAGTATACAACAGAAAGAATGGGTATTTGCTTTTCTCCATAGTATAGAACATCGTTGCTGACCCTGTTCCCTGCTTTAACCGCAAGCTCTATGAAGCGCCTCTTTCTTTCTTTTATAAGCTCTACAACCTCTTTAAAATTATCCTCTCCCCTGTCTCTCGTCTGCTCGTCATACTTTCCGATAAAAAGAATGTAGGGAAGTTTTTCCAAGTTTTTAGTGTGGGAAAGATGCCCGACCATATAAAAAACTTCTGCAAAGTCCGTTTCCGGAACTCCTTTCAAATGCTCCTGTTTTCTTATGTTTATGCTCGTTCCAAAAACCCCCCCGTACAAAACCATGTTCCTTACTTCAGAGGACGAAGCCCCCAGAATCTCAGAAAGGCCCACGTACTCGCTGTTTGATGCGTATATCAAGGTTGGCTCCTGCCCTTTGCTCATGTCTTTAAAACTTTTCAAATGCTCCTCGTATTCCTTTGTTCTTAAGAAATCGTTTATCTCGGCCAGGAGAAGTTTTTCTTTCTCTCCAAAATTTTTCTTCTTCCTTATGTATGAGAAAATATCATCGCCAATGCCTATTGCTTTTCCCACTTCCATCAGAAATCTCTCAATCTCGCTGTTTTTATTAATAGAAGGCTTCAGCCTATTCCATATATTTTCAAGAAGCGCAAAACGCGTATACCTTCCTTCAACAGCGACATCATGGGCCATTCCAATCCTTCTTCCGGCTTTTTCCATGTGGGTTAGTCTGAACTTATTTTCAGATACAAATCCCATGCGACCACCTTGTGTTTTTATTATGTGTCAAAAAGTTTAAAAATAGTTATTCTCCGATCACCTTAACGAGCACCCTTTTTCTTCTCTGCCCGTCGAATTCGCAGTAGAATATCCGCTCCCACGGACCTAGGTCAAGCTTCCCGTTTGTTATTGCCATCACAACCTGATGGCCCATGAGCTGCCTCCATATATGCGCCGCGGCGTTGTCCTCGCCCACATTGTGCCTGTAATTCGCTTTGTACGGAACAAGCCGCTCGAGCACATCTACAAAATCCTTTTTCAACCCTTCCTCATCATCGTTTACTATCACCGCTGCGGTTATGTGCATTGGGTTGACGAGAACGAGCCCTTCCTTCACCCCGCTGGCTGAAACAACCTGCTGAACCTTTTCCGTAATCCGAACAAACTCTATCTTGTTTTTCGTGTTAAACTCCAAGTACTCTGTTTTTGATTTCATGAGCATAGAACGATGGGAACATTTAAAAAATATTATATAAAAACAATTTCCTATCGGGTGATTCTTTTGGGAGCGAAGCCAAGAAAATGGAAGAAGAAGAACAGGATGCGATGGAAGTGGGTAAAGAAAAAAAGAAAAAGACTTAAAAGGAAGATGAAAAGAAGGGTTGGAGAGCTTTAGTGTTTAGTTTTTAAAGTATTGTTTAGGTATACCTCGCCCTTTTTCTTATTTCCTCAACTCTTTTCAGCACTGTTTCGCTTTTTTCGTATTCTGAATACCCTTTTGCAAAATCTTTCTCAAACCCCTTTATCGCCCTCAGCATGGCAAAAACATCATCCGCTTTATCTTCAATCCTGTTTGAAATAAAGCCAAGGCCAAAATCTATCACATAGAGTTTTTTTCCTTTTTTTATGATGTTCGCCGGCGTAAAATCCCCGTGAATAATGTCGTTTGCATGAAGCTTTGCAAGAATCCGGCCGAACTCCTCTGCGAGCTCTTCTCTAATTTTCTCCGGCCTTTCCCCTTCTATGAAAGATTCAATTATGGCGTTTTCGCTTACAGAAAAAACAACGGGCGCATCAACGCCTGCGAGCTTTGCCTTGTGAAGAAGCTTTGCCTCCATTTTTGTCCTCTCAAACCTTACTCTCTTGTCTATCTCCTTTATTCTGTAGTCCCGGGCGAACCTGTCTTTTACTACTGCATTTTTTCCGAGGAATTTTTTCTTTTCAACCCTCGCCTCAGCCCCCCTCCACATATTCTACACCTAAATTAAAAAACAAAGGAATGCGAATATCATTGCAAAAAGCCAGATGTTCCTGTCCCATGCGATCACCTTTGAGCCGTCCAGGGGAAAGAACGGAAGAAGGTTGAAGAATGCGAGGAACGCGTTTATTTTTGCGCCTATGTATAAAGCGTTGAGCCCTTCAAAGGAAACCGTAAAAAACAGGGCGGAAACGATGAAAATAAAAAATAAAAAAATGTTTACAAGCGGGCCTGCGATGGAGATCAGGCCGTTCTGCTCCCTGGTAAGAGGCCTGTAAGAGTAGATATAAACTGCACCCGGGGCTGCAAAAACAAAACCCGCAAAAGACATTAGAAGGGCTATGGCCAAACCGAAAGGCCACATTTTGAATTTCGCTTGGGCTCCGAAAGACCGGGCAACAGTTCTATGCCCAAGCTCATGGAAAACAAATCCAACGCCGACCACTGCGATGAATATGAGCATGTATTTTGCAAGCTTCGGCAATTCGGTAAGGATTTTAGGGCCCGAGAACGCGATCGCAACCGCTAAGCTGAGCACGAGCATTGAAATCAGAATGTCGCGGAGTTCGCTCAAAAGTACTCACCTTTTTTGGCGGTCCTTTCAAAAAGTATTTTTACCTTTGGCGGAGAAAAAAATCCCTCGTAGTCCTCCAGAATTCCTACCACCTCCCTCCCATCGTTCAGCTTGACCTTTATCTCTCCTCCTTTTTTCGCGTTTACAAGAGCCCTTCCCATTTTGCCGAAAAACACCGGCATGCTCTCCGAGACCACAACAACCTCGTCCCCCTTGTTCACCCCCCTAATTATTGGGTAGAGGAATGCAAAGAAGATCGTGATTGCTGTTGCTCCTGCAAAAAGCTTCACAAGGTCCATAATCCCTGCGTTGGGGATAAGCGCGAATGTAAGAAGGGAAAGCGCAACAAGAAGCGCGTATATTTTTACTATGCTGAGTATTTTCATTTTTTCACCCGTACATCGCTCCCTCGACCTTGAATTTTTCTATCCTTTTTTTCTCATCGATCCCCGCGGACGCCCTTATCCCTCTCATCGCTTCCATGAACATTTTCATGGAAACAGTTTTCGAGCCGGTTCTTATGGCTATCATTCCTGCTTCTCGCACCACGTTTTCTATGTCCGCACCTGTGTACCCATCTGTAATTTTTGAAAGTTCCTCCAAATCAACGCTCCTATCCAGCGGCATCTTTCTTGTGTGCACCCTGAGTATCTCCAGCCTCGTTCTCTGGTCTGGCACCGGAAGCTCTATAAGCTTGTCAAACCTTCCTGCCCTCAAAAGCGCAACATCCAGAATGTCAGGCCTGTTCGTTGCTGCAATTACAACAACCCCTCTCAACCCTCTTAGTCCGTCCAGTTCTGTAAGCAGGGTGTCCACAACCCTCTCCACCACCATAGTTGATTCGCCCAGCCCTCTTTTGGGCGCAATTGCATCTATTTCATCTATGAAAATTATGCACGGCGCGGCCTGCCTTGCCTTTCTGAAAATCTCCCTTATTGTTTTTTCGCTTTCGCCCACCCACTTGCTCAAAACCTCGGGCCCATGGATTGCGATGAAGTTTGCTCTGCTTTCAGTGGCAACCGCTTTTGCGAGAAGGGTTTTTCCGGTTCCCGGTGGGCCGAAGATGAGGATTCCTTTAACCGGCCTTATGCCCATCTTCTCAAACACCTGTGGGTTTTTCAGAGGAAGCTCGACCGCTTCATTTATTTCCGCCTTTATTTTCTCAAGCCCGCCTATATCCTCCCATTTCACATTCGGCCTTTCAACAAAAACCTCCCTGAGCGCGGACGGCTGGATCTCCCTGAGCGCATTGAAGAAATCCTCCCTCGTAACCCTTATCTTTTCCAGTTTTTCCGCCGGAATGAACTCCTCTTCTATGTTCAGGTCCGGAAGAATCCTTCTGAGGGTCTTTATCGCCGCCTCTTTCACAAGCGAAGATATGTCTGCTCCTGTATACCCGTATGTTATATCCGCGATCTCATCCGGATTAACATCCTCTGAAAGAGGCATGTTGCGGATGTGTATCTTGAGTATCTCGCTCCTTCCATCCCTGTCCGGAACCCCTATTTCTATCTCCCGGTCAAACCTTCCGGGCCTTCTTAGGGCGGGGTCTATGCTCTCTGGCCTGTTCGTTGCGGCGACAACAATCACCTGCCCCCTTCCCTTCAACCCGTCCATAAGGGTTAGGAGCTGGCTCACCATCCTCCTCTCAACCTCGCCGGTTACCTCGGCCCTTTTAGGGGCGATCGCATCTATCTCATCTATGAAAATTATGCTTGGCGCGCTCTGCCCCGCCTCCTCAAATATCTTCCTCAACCTCTGCTCGCTCTCACCGACATATTTGCTCACAACCTCAGGCCCGCCTATGTAAAAAAACGAGGCGTCGCTTTCGTTCGCAACCGCCTTTGCAAGAAGGGTTTTTCCTGTTCCCGGAGGCCCATAGAGAAGAACCCCTCTCGGAGGGTCTATTCCCAACCTCTCAAAAAGCTCCGGGTGCCTGAGCGGAAGCTCAACCATCTCCCTTATTTTTGTAATCGCATCCTTCAACCCGCCGACATCATCATAGGTGACAGTTGGAACGTTCTCCAGTTCCTTTACAATCTCCGGCTTTATGGAAAGCTTTGTCCACTCGGTAACCATCACAGGTCCGGATGGGCTTGTCTGGACAACAACGAGCGGAATGGCTGTTCCAAAAACCCCGACCGGAAGGATGTTTCCTTTTATTATCGGCTTCCCCACAAGCCTCCGGTGGACATACTGGTCAAAGCCCGGGGTGTAGCGTATGGGCTCGCGCGGGGCGAGAACAACCTTGGACGCCTCTTTTGTTTCTGATTTTGCAACCTTTATCCTGTCGCCCAGCCCTACCCCTACATTCTGCCTGAGAATGCCGTCCATTCTTATTATCCCCAGCCCCTCGTCCTCGGCATGGGCCGGCCATACTATTGCGGGCGATTGTTTTTTTCCGGTCAAGAGTATTACATCGCCTGCGCTCACTCCCAGAGCATTCCTTGCCTTTGAATCTATTCTGGCGATACCCCTCCCTATATCGTTCTGCAGAGCCTCTGAGACTTTTAATACTACTTCTTCTTTCTTCATAAAACCACCGGCCGACTAAGGTATTATTGCCTCTTTTCCAATAATATATTCTTTCTTAAGGTTTAAAATTGTTTCTAATTCTATGTCGCCGGATACATCAGCTTCCAAAAACCCGAGCGCTTCCTTTCTCTCCAGGATTCTCCTTCCGTTATCCCTGAAAACAACAACCAGCTTTCCGTTCTCAACAAACATGTCCTCAACCACTCCTTTCGCAACTTTTCTTTTCACGAGCAGGCGCGTTTTTGAATTTATCCACACCGCATCGTTTTTGTAGCTCGCGTTTTGTATCAGCACTTCCTCCCCTGCCTTTATTTGTTCTCCCCTGTCTATCCCCTCAACCAGTATGCATTTTACTTTTTTCTCGCCGTCGGTTATGTAGAAGACAAAAAACCCCCCTCTTTTTGTCTGCACCTTTCCCTCAACAGAATCCACAACCTCTTTGAGCGAAACCTTTCCTTCTTCTAAAAGGGCTAGAGGAGTGAGCTTCGCCTCTTCAACAACATTCAGCTCGGCGCCGTAGGAAAGCGAAAGCCCGTTTTTTTCATACGCATACTTTACCTCAACAAGGTCGCCGATTTTTATTTTCTTAAGCATATTTATCTGGTCGTTCCATAGCTTGAGCTTTATTTCGCCGGTTTCATCCTTCAAAACAACTGCGCGCATTCTCTTTTCATCGAAGGTTCTTGTGGGCTCCATTTCCTTAACATGCGCTCTCAGCCAGACCTTTTTCGCTCCGGGTTTTATCTCGCTTATTTTCTTCGGCTCGTCCTTTATCAGCCCGTTTTCCTTAGCAAGCAATTTTATCGCAACCTCGCGCGTAAGCAGGCCTTCGTATTTTGCTATCGTTTCGCTGATTTTTTCCTCAAAAGAATCTCCGTAGATCTCTTTGAGCTTCGCTTCAATTTCACTCATGGGAAGTGTTTGGCTCTGTTGTTTTTAAATATCTTTCTTCCGCTGCCATCTGCATTCTGCTTTTTTTCTCCAAACCAATAGACCATTCATCGTAAATCCTTTTGTCTGGGTCTATAGGGCTGTTCATTCCTCCTATGTGCACTTCCTGATGGTTGTGGGCAGCAAACGGCGCAAGCCCCTTTGCATTTCCAGTTTCTCCATTTGCTCCTACAACCGTTCCGGCAGTTATGAACTGGCCGGTTTTTACGGCTACGCTGTCAAGGTGGGCCATCATATAATAATAACCGTCTACGCCCTTAATCCACACTCTTTTTCCGGCTTTTTTTCCGCCCCATCCGGCCGCAACAACGACCCCATCAACAGGCGAGTAGACCGGTGCGCCAAAAGGCGCGTAAAGGTCTGTTCCTTCATGCCTTCTCGCCCCTCCTTCCCTCTGAGCTCCGTAATCATGGGCATCTCCAACCCAGCAGCCCAGGTCCTCGTCCCAGCGCCTGTCGCAGTTGTAATCTGTAGGAAACACGAGCGGCTTCATTCTAATGTTGTATTCCTCTGGGTTCAGGTTCAGCTGTTCGCATATTTTCTCCTTCGCAAATTCGTTTGCCTCTCTGGTGCTCAGCACCCTGTCAAACTCGCTTTTTATTTCCTCCAAACTTAGCTTCACTATCCTCAGCCCATTCTTTGCATCGTGGTAGGCTATAAGATATCCGCTTCCGTCGGGATTATCGGAGAGAACATACGCGCTTCCTATGTGGTTCAGCAGAATGTCGCCGACATCTATGCTTGGTTTTTCGCCCAACGGCTTTCCGATGTTTGCTGTTGGAAAGGTCCACGCTGTGTTATCACCGAATAAAAGAATGTTCACCCATTTGTTCGCTCCAACATTCTGTGAATAGTACTTCTCAACGAGCATCCCCCGGGCATATTCAAAAGAATCCATTCCTTTTGTAACCGCTATCGCGCCCATAGCTTCCACATACATCTCTTTTGTCTGTTCGTCCATCCCCACCCTTGGCTTCGGCTTTTGCTTTGGGGGTTCTGTTTTTTTCA
>CAYXNY010000030.1:0-18902 GCA_964467175.1 Microcaldota archaeon
ATATATTAGGATTAATAGCGTCACTTGTAATCATATTAAAAATTAGTAATGCGAGTGGAGAAAACGATGATTCAACTTATTTTTATATTTTTTATATTGTTGGATGGTTGCTTCAATTATTATATTTTTTAATTGATTTTATATTTACGTTCGCTTAGATTTTAATTTATTTTACAAAAAAACGGAAAAAGAGCCAAAGATGGAAGGGGGGTTTAAAGCAGGTCATTTCTTGTTAAAATTCCAACTATCCTGCTTTCTTTTTTTATCAGAATTGCCTCCACTCTTTTCAGTATGTAAAGCGCATCTTTCTTTGAGGTTGAAATATCAAACTCAGGAAATGGTGGCCCCATAACTCCCCTAACCTGTTTTTCCCCTGCCCCTTCTCCCCACCGCAGTTTTGCATTCATTATGATAGGTTCAGTTATTCTTCCGACATTTTTTCCGTGCTCTATTACGGGCAATTGGGGATAGCTATTTTGTTTCATTATTTTCGCAGCTTCTTTTATTTTTTCTCCTGGTTCCACCCATTCTAGCCCGTTATGATAGTATTTTTCCACTGTTTCTTTTGCTTTCTCTTCCTCAACTGCCATGTAAAACTCAACCATCTTTTTTATCAATCCATAGCCTGCGTTTGCTTTTCCGCTTTCTATTTTAGCCAGGTAGGACTGTGGCGGTTTCTAAGAAGAAGAAAAGAAAATAATTGAGGAGAGTTTAAAATAAAATTAGAAATTCTAAAAATATTTTAGAAAGGCACATTTTACAAACTGTTCGTTTTTTTAAAGCTTTTGTTATATATAATCAAATCAAGGTGAAATGGATGAAGAGAAAACGCTCGATTGAAATACTTGACCTTAGAACCAATAAGGTCACTGTTAGTGAGACAATTGCTCAAAGCATAGACAAGACAGCAAAAGATATAATTAGAATTAACAAGGCCACTTTTAGATATCTTGCTAGTCATTAGAGTTGTATCAAAACAATAATTACTATTTAAGTAAACCTCCTCCTTCCAAAACCCCACTACGGTAAACCATCCTACCAATTTTCCCTGCTTTTTCTTTCTTTTATGGTACTTTTGGCCTATAACCCCGCTTCCACTCCCCACTTTTTCCCCATCACATCATTATAGTAAACCAACTCAGTGGGTGGCCCATCTGCTCATTGGACTATGGTTTACTAATATGGTAACTAATTATGCAACTGGCACATTGCAATAGTAAACCAATTGCTAAAGAAAAGAATTTCTTAGAAATTCTAATATTATTTAAGAAAAAAGCATTTCAATTTTTGCTAGAGTTTTTTGACAAAAGGTAGGGTGGAGAATAAATAAAATGGCCAAAAAACGAAAATGGAAGAATTTCTATGGCGAAAAACAAAAAGCATGAATAAACCAATGGGATAAAAAATCATCCTTTTGGTTAATTTACAAACTTACTCAAACTTTACAACCTGCATGGTTATCTGGACCCGGTCATCCTCGCTGTTCGTTTCGATTACAAGCAGCCCATTATACCCAACATAGGCAAAGTGCGAAACATAGGTTGTAAAGTTCAGGCTTTCTGCGGCATTCAAAAAAACAGCGTACTCCTCTGTTTTTTCAGCATCCGTTTTGTTCAGGAACTCATCAAACATTGAAAACGCGGATTCGTTTGTAAAGTTTTTGCGTATGCGGTAGGCAACAACAAAAGCATCTGTGTAGTTTTGCAGGTATGCCGGCTCTGACTCAAACCAATTTTCCGAAACAGGAAAAATCCTGTTTTTGTTGTTGCCATGGTTTAGCAAAATAAACTCGCACTCTTCTTCCGGCCTGATAGCATCAAAAAGTGTTCGGAGAGGTTCTGGAAGGTTCAGGTTTGTGTAGTTCATTTTTTTCAATTTCAAAAAATTTGAGAACGTTTCATTTTTGCTGTAGCGCGCCGCTCTTACGGTTTTGTTGAATTTGAGCTTCAACTGTTCATCGAGCTGGTCCACTTCATCGTCGCTGAACGGCCCGCTTCCTTCAAAAACAAGTTCGTTTTTGGTTGAAGTGAGCATAAGCGAATAGCCATAAATCTTTTTTCCAAAAACATCAGAAAGCCCTATCTCAGAGGGTTCGACATAAATTAAATTATCGGATTCGGTTTCGTTAACCTGCGTTTCGTTCTGAGCGGTAATGTTGCCTGTTGCATTCTCTTTATTTTCCGGCTGGGTGATGCATCCAGTAAGCGTAAGCCCGAGAACAAACAGTATCAAAAGATATTTTTTCATAAGGATCGCTTTTTGATTTTGAAATAGAAAATGCTTTTAAACATTAGTAATATTGCAGTAAATTCTAATAATTATTTAGAAATTCTAAAAGATTTTATCATTTTGAATGTCTTTCTTGTGTTTAAATGAGAACATACATGGAAATATTTAAAAACATTTCGGTACAAAATAAAAAACAGGTGGGAACATGACAAATGGGAAGGATATGGCCGCGGAAGCGGCAAAATTGGAAGTAGACCTTTCAGATGAAGTTCAGAGGCGCACACTTCCAGAAGCACTGTTAAACTACATCTACACTGTTAAACGGATGGATGAACATGTGAAGCAGAAGGCGCTGTACCTTGCTAACCGATTAGAGGAACAGCTTCCTACGCTTGATGAGGAAGAAAAAAGAGCGCTCCAGGACATTATAAAAAGACTAAGAGACGCAGTAGAAGAAGAAAATCTAAAACAGCTGATAAGTGCAGTTGAGTCAAATATTAGGTACAACAAACGCTATGGCGATCCACTCTCAAGCATGCCTAGGTCTCAACCTACTACCCAAGCAGTAGCGACACAAGTTCCGCAAGGTTCTAGAAAACCAACCAAAGCTTCTACTCAAAAGGCGATTGTACCGGCCAATCCTGGGACACAAACATCAACAGCTCCTGGAAGCCCAGGTCAAAATGTACCTTCTGTTATTCAGATAGATCCAGCCGTACTCGAATACGCTGCTTTGCTCAGAGCAAGAGAAAAAATTTTCCAGGGCAGCTACCATGTAAAAGATCTTCTAAGCCGAGAAAACCTCATAGTACAAAATTACAAACAATACCTGAAACAGAGATTGTCTGCAGGTAAAGATGACAACGAGAGGGCTCAGATACTCCAACAGGAAATGGAGCTTTTGAAAAGCGTAACCTATCATGAAACAGTAAGAGATGGAATTAATAAATGGTGGAGAAGGCATCCAGTAGCTAGAACGGTGATTGGACTTGGAATGCTGGGTGCAGGAATTGCCGCGATGTTCGTAAATCCAATTCTCGGCGCAGGACTTTTAATAGCCAGAGGACTTTGGAACGGGTTCGCTACATGGATGGCTGTGGAAGGAGGCTACGATGCACTAAATCATGTTTGGAGAAGGAGCAGAGAAGACGGCGCGCACAGAATAATAAGAAGCACTATGACAAACAGGGATATACGACAAGAAGATATAATAGATGCAGTACATATGGGCCCAGACGTCACCGCAGACAGGATTGTAGCAGGAGGGCTCGATGTTACAAGGAACATAAGAGGGCACAGAATAGTAAAGAGAATTCTATCTATTGCCGCAGCAACAATTGTTGGTATGATCACAGGTGTATGGCAAGGAATAACAAGCTTGTTCAGTGCACATGATACTGCAGCTAGCGGAGTTGGATTCGGCGACCATGTCAAGGATGGTGCGCATGCCACACTAAACAAGATAAACTCAGCAAACGGTTGTTATGTCTATACGGCAGAACCAGGAGGAAGCGTATGGAACGGAGCTGAGCAAGCAGTCGATTGGTATGCCGCCCAGCATGGAATACATCTAACGCCCGCTGAGCGCTTGTATGCCATAGACTTTGTGAAGGACCGTGTATGCGAAAACCTTGCGGCGCATGGTATTTTCCGAACAGTTCCAACAGATGCACCAACAGCTCCATGGATATACCCAAAACAAAATGTTTTTATTTACCTAAAAGAAATAGTTAATGGAATACGTGGTGCTAAAGAGTTTTATGGCGGCGGAGAGCTGCTTGATGCTGCAGGAGCTTTCAAGTCAGGTGGAGGAGCAGCAGCTGGTCGCTGTTTGTTTGACACAGTAACAGGAAAATTGCACTTTGTACCGCTGAGAAGGTAGTAACGTAATAACGGTGTAAGCATGCCAAAACACGAATTTCTTTCTTTTTTTAAAACCTTTCCTCCTTCTTTAAATGAATTTTTTGGTAAAAAGCCAGAACCAGATTCGCCTTATACAAAAACAAGAAATAGGCTTATTGAAATGATAGCGCACTACTGCGGAAAGAGATTTGCACGTAAAGTTGTTGGAGATATACCCGTGCAGATCATAGAAGAACTTACAGATGAAAAGATAGGAAAGCTTGAAGAAAAACTTATGCTTCAAGTAGGGGTTGCATCAAAAAAAGTAAAGATGCGGCTTGATAGCATGATCACTGACTACCATCCTATTGGGATTGTAATGGGCTATCTTCCGCCGCTTTATTATTCTATGGTGCATAAGGAAGCAATAAAGGATGCAGTTAAAATTGTTTTCAGCGAGAAAAGTTTGAAAGAAATTGTAAAAACCTAAAAGTAATTCTCTTCAAGATAAAAAACAAGCTCATCAGGAGAGTTCGCAACAAAAGTTGGATGGAAGTAGTGCTCTTTTTTTATCCGGCCTGGGTTTATCCACGCGGTTGGGATCTCTGCGTCGTGTGCGATCTCTATTTCTTTGAAATACTCGTCCCCTATTACAAGAAATAACTCTTTGTTTCTATTTTTTATAATCCCCCGCTCTAAAAGATGAGTGAATTTTTGTCTTGTTTTTATAACATAGAAAAAAGTTTTTTCAAAAGCATCGAGAAGCCCCATTCTTGAAAGAACTACTGTTGCAGGTTCTTTGGGAAGGTTTGTAACAAGGTAATGGATAAAACGATCACGGCTGGAAAGGATAAAGTCCGGAACATATCCATTGTATTCTTTCTCAATCAGGCAAATAGAATTAGTAAGCTCAAAAAATAGCTTTTCCAGCCTTTTGTTTCTTTCTTGAAAATCAAGAATGCCCTCATAAAGAGCGGTGCTCCCTACATATGTTATAAAATACAGCGGACTGACTTCCTCTTGATTCTCAAAGCTTTTTCTTGCTCTTTTTGCGATCTTCTTGAATTCTTTTTTTTGTTGGTTTGAAAGAGGCACTCTTTCCGTAAAAATATCTATGGAGCGCCACACCCAATGCATCTTCTCTTCTGTTTTTAATTTTTTTAATTTAATTGGAAGGGCGTCTATAGTTCCGGTAAGGTCCCATATAAGATATCTAAGCTTTTTAATGTGCTTATATGGTGAAATGAGCATATTTGATATTTACAACCTAAACAAATAAAAACATGCTTTTCGAAAATAGATTAGAGAGTGGATATATGGGAAAAAGACCGATCGGATTTGGGAGAAAGGAGGAGGTAAGTGAAGAAAAAACAGGCCCACCTATACGCCCTATAGGATTTGCAAGAGAAAAAAAGTATGGTTTAAGCGAAGAAATATCACATATCATAAACATGGAGTTTGGCCCTGATGAAACTATTAGTTTGGTAGCAGAAAAAATGGCAGATGCATACTACGAGGCAGTAGCCGTAGGTATGCTCTCCTTGAATGATGAATATCGCGCGCTGGAAGCTGAGATAAAAAAGATAAAAAATATGAAAAAGTTTAGAGAGCTTATTAAAGAAGCAAAACGATGGGCGGAAGAGGAGGAAGAACCTAGTCCAGAACTCGCAAAAGTTTACAAAAGCATAGGTTTTTGCGAATATGTAACAGGAAGAAAAAAAGATGGAGTAAAGGATATGGCGCTGGGTATAATGACCCTTCTATCTCTCGATAAAACAGAGGAAGCAATACAGGAAATAAAAATTACGGCTTCCCTCGCATCAAACGAAAAGTATGAAAAAGCTGAAAAGGTTCTGAAAACACTTTTCAAGGAAATGATCGATTCACAGCATCCCCGCGCAATAATCGAAGCCGGAAATGCCTTTGCAGAGTTTTACAAAGAAAATGAAATGTACAGGGAGGCAGCAGATGTATTTGGGAGTATTTTGCTTACATATCAGACAAACCTTGCGAATAAGGAGATCGCAGAGATCTATACCAACCGTGTTCTGCCTGCATTTGTAGAATGCAAAAAGAAGGCAGGAGAGGATGTGATCGCATCCATTTTGGTTGCGTTTGACGACATGCATCATGTTGCGGCAAGAAACGCAGACCTCGTGTATCTTGAGAGGCTTAGGGAAATCATAAAGGTGCTGGTTAATGAGATAAACGGCCAAACACCCGAGGAAACGAAAGAAATACTCGAAAGATTTGGAAACTATGTGGAATTATTTAGAATGAGAAAAAAACAATATAAAATAGCAGAAGAAGAATTTTTCATTAATGGTATAATGGATTTTATTAAGTATAAAAGAGATCTAAGACAAAAATTCGAATAATCAGCAGGAATAGATAAATTCTATTTCTTTTCGTTTTTTATCTAGCCTGCAAAACCCATACCTTTCAAATTGAATTACATCGCCGACCGACAGGGCCTCAACATTTTTTTCACAGTACCCTTCATCAACCGTTAAGCTTTTTTTGTTATACTTCCCATCTTCGGTCAAGAGGTCGCCAGGAACAAAAACTCTACATGGCATAACTTCGGCTTTTGGGAGCCATTGTATTTTCAGCTGGGGCATTTCGGTTGTTTCAACAACCTTTGCCTTTAGTTTTTCTTTGTTTTTTTCTACTACCTCTATGTTGAACAGGTCTTTAAGGCGAATTTTCTCGCCGATTTTTATGTTTTTTGCATCGTCATGTTGGATATAAAATTGGCTAGATACGTTGAAAACGCGCGTTCTTTTTTCTAGGTTCGGATGCTCTTTCAAGAGAATTGTTTGAGGCTTTGAGTTTTCAACCTCCAAAAGAACCGGGTTTTTTACAAAGAAAAATCTTTTTGCAGAAGGGTCAAGGAGTTTCCTGTTTTCCGAGAGGAGGATTTCCCATCCAGGTTCGCTTTCTGCTTTTCCCAATCCAAAACGAAGAACAAAATTCTTTATCGCCTCTGGCAGGATCCCTCTTTTCTTCAGCCCCGCGAGGGTTGGAAGGCGGGGGTCGTCCCAACCCAAAACTTTTTTTTCGAGAACTAGGGGGATAAGGAGGCGCTTGCTTATAGGTGCATTTTTTATGCTGAGCCTGGCGAAATGTATTAGAATCGGCTTTCTAAGCTCCAAGTCGTTTAGGATGGCATAATAAATGGCTTCTCTTAATTCATACTCTTTGCTCCTCATCGCGTGCGTAACCCCTTCTATGCTATCGAGAATTGGCGCTTCAAAATCATAAGACGGCCAAACAGTATATTTGTTTTTCTGCATGTAATGCTGCCATTTTATTACTCTGAAAAGCGTCGGGTCTCGCATAACAGTGTTCGCCGCCCCCATGTCTCCTTTGTATCTGAGGATGGCCTCTCCCTCCTCAAATTTTCCAGCCAACATCTCCTTCCACAGTTCCGTATTTTTCTGAACGCTCTGTTTTCTGTGTGCGCATTCTTTCATTCTCCTTCTGTTCTCCTTTATTTCATCCTGCTCACACAAGCATACGTAGGCCTTCCCAAGAGAAATAAGCTTCTCTCCAAATCCATAGAGAATTGGAATGTAATCAGAGGTATAGGTTTCTTTTTCCCATTCTATTCCGAGCCATTTAAGGCTTTCTTTTATTGCATCAACGTACTCTTGCTTTTCTTTTTTTGGGTTCGTATCATCGAACCTGAGGAGCATTTTTCCGTTGTATGATTTTGCGGACTCGTAATCCAAGAAAACCGCTTTCGCATGCCCTATGTGGGGATGGCCGTTCGGTTCCGGCGGAAAGCGTGTGACAACAGCCCCTTCTGCCGCGTCGGGAAGAACGATCGTTTTTTTCTTCTCCTCTTTTTTTTCAAAAGAGTATTTTGCGAGCTCTTTTTCAATCTCAGGTTTTTTCATTCTGTTTATCTCATCCACTATCTTGTTTATTTTCTGCATAATCTCTTTTATTTTGCTTTTCGCTTCGGGAAACTCTGCAACAACCTTTCCCGCAACCGCTCCGGGACTGGCTTTTCCATAGTCGTAGGCGTTCTTCAGCGCATACTTTCTTATAACCTCTTCGATGTCCATGCTGATTATTCAATGCGAACGCATTAAAAATATTTAGCTCAGCTATTTTTAATGAAAATTTTGGGCTTGGACTTAGCCGGAAGCGAAAAAAGGAATACGGGATATTGCATCCTAGGAAACAAAAATGCCGAATTTGGGGTAGTGCGTACAGAAAAGAAAATTATTGGGATTGTGAAGAAAGAGGCGCCGGATGTTGTTGCAATAGACGCACCTCTTTCCCTGCCGAAAGGAAGGAGAAATATTGAAAAAAGAAGCGATAATCATTTTCGAGAATGCGATAGAATGTTAATGGAGAGGAAGATAAAATTTTTTCCGATAACCCTTGGGCCGATGAGGATGCTTACAAAAAGGGGGATGGAAATAAAGAAAAAAATTGAGAAAATGGATAAAAAAATAAAGGTGATTGAGGTTTTTCCGGGCGCGGCTTATGATGTTTTTGGGGTAAAGAGAAAAGATAAAAAAGAGATTATTGGATGGGCAAGAAGGTTCGGAATAAACGCAAGAAAGGCAAAAACCCAGGATGAGTTGGATGCAATAGCTTGCGCAATAACCGGTCTGCTCTACGCACGCGGAAATTGCGAAGAGTTGAAGGGAAAGGACGGAACCATCGTTATTCCAAAAATTTAAAAACAACCCCCGCGAAAAAACCGCATGAGATTTTTTTTAGTTTTGGCTGCGCTCCTGCTGTTCGCCGGCTGTGTTTTAAATACGCAGGAAAAAAACAGAAACGAAAGCGTAAGAATAGTAGGTGAAAAAATTTATAATGAAAGCGAAGAAGGCGAAGGTACGGAAGAGAATATTTCCAGAAGCGAAAGTACAACGGATACAAACTTAAGCGAAAGTGAAACAAATGCAACAGACCCGAATATTGCGAACGAAACATATGGAAACAACAACGATTATGAAAATGAAACGAAAATAGACGGAACGTACTTTGGAAACGGTGCGTATGTTCTTGTTTTAAGGGATATTTCTATGCAGAGAAACGAAGAGGGATACTGCGCATTGTTTGAGATTGTGTGGGCGGAGAATGGTTCAAGCCTTCAAAAACTCCAAATCTGTCCCGGAGAGGATGCATATTGGATAAGCCCGGATGGGCACCGGTATAGAATAAGGGTTTTTGAAACAGCGGCCGGGTACACTGGCAGGGCAAGATGGGCAAAGGTAGCGGTGTATGGATGAGGGAGCGGCATGGAAAAGAAAATGTATATGATAAGGGAAATTGAAAAGATCGCGGATACGAAAATATTACGAATGGAGCCGAAAGATGGAAAGAATATACAGTTCAGGCCGGGGCAGTTTGTAAAAATTATAAAGCCGGGGACGGGCGAGTTCAGACCGTATTCCATCGCCTCCCCGCCCGAATGGAATTTTTTGGAATTCGCGATAAGAATGACCGGGGGCAAATTTACTTCTTATCTGGATACGCTGATGGAAGGGGATAAGATTGAAATCGAAGGCCCGCTAGGGCACATTCAATACGGAGGCGAAAAAAGGTGCATTTTTGTTGCTGCCGGGACTGGAATAGCACCGATAATGTCTATGCTAAGAACAATAGAGAGGGAAAACATAAGCGGCGAATTCTATCTTTTTTACAGCAACAAAACGAAAAATGAAACGGTTTATTTTGAAGAGTTGAGAAGGATGCATGAGGCTGGAAAGGTAAGAGTGGTTTTCACATTTACGCGCGAAGAAGCGCCGGGTTTTGAACATGGAAGGATTGGGGAAGAAATGCTGAAAAAATATCTGCCGGCAGAGTTAGGCGAGTTTAAGGTTTTCATGTGCGGAAAGATGGAAATGGTGCTTTCGCTTAAGGAAATTTTTGAAAAATTGGGGGTAAAAAAAGAGAATATAAAATTTGAGGGATGGGGTTAGAAGTAATTTTTCATGAAATCCTCCAACGCTTTTTCTGGTTTTTTTATCTGCTCGTCAGTTCCATACTGGCACAGCCATACGATAAACCGAACCCCCCAAGAGTAGCCTATCGCTTCAAATGAAGAAACATCAACATTAAAATATATTCTATAAGCTTTTGCAGCCGCTTCAAAATCTTCTTTTGAATATGTTTTTTTCATCGCATCCGCGAAAGGGTCGTAGGAAAGGTCGTAGCAATAACCTCCGCATGCGCGAACAAAGGCAGCATAAACTTCAGGCGGAAGATTAGAAAGAATATTCACCTTCTCAACAAGCGAATCTATCGAACCTTCGGTTAGGTCGAAAGCAATGTATGAAGAAAGCGAATCTAGATAAGAAATTGTTTTGGTTGTATAGTTTTTATCCAATTTCAGCATGTGTTTTTTAACGTCCTCGCTGGAAAAGTAAAAATCATATACCGAACCACCGGCGAACGGGTCAGCAAACTCACCAAGCGTAGGGTCCATGAAAATGTTGTACCCATCAATTTCTACCCGGACTATAACATGGCCGGCGAACGGCACATAAAGATGTGCATCGTAGCCGAGAGCTCTGAGTATTCCAACAAGGAGAGCAGAGGATTCATCGCAATCAACCTTATGGCCTCTATTGAGATGGGATACTAGATGATTGGGCAGGTACAATTTTCCATCAGCGGAATTGTTCCAATACCTAAACCCAAAAATTCCACCGGTCTTTATAGAATAATATACAAGCATAAGACGCGAAATCTGAACGTCCTCCACAAGAGGATAACGATTTCTTAATTCCTGTATTTTCTCTCGGTTTGTCTCCATATAATTGCTAACAGCGCTATCAGGATAGACCTTTGGCACGGCGGTGGCAAAAGAAAGGCCCATCAAAGACGCAGCCAGGATGTTCATATATTTTCACATAAATACATATATGCAAACATTTTTTAAACCCTAATGATTGCCCTGACTTTTACTTTAAGGTATGGACTGAGAGCATCTGATGCTAGGGCTTCAACAAAAGAAGATTTAAGAGCAGGATCAATAATAGATGGGTTCTTTTCAACCACCCGAATAACGACTTCCCATATTTTTGGCGAACCAATTTTATTGTCAACAAGCCGTTTAACAAAAGTTTTAAACATATCAGGATCAACATAAACAAGGTCTTCGATCAATTTGACATAATCCGGATTCTGCGTTGCGAGTACTATATTATAAAGAGCCCCTTGGCAGTTCCACGGCAGCTGAGTAAGATTGAAGCCGCCGGACAATATTCTTTCTGAAAAATTAACGTCTTCGGATATAAGAGCAACAGAATACAACGGTTGAAGGGCATATTCGTTGCCTTGTCTAATTAAAGAGGAATAAATGCCAAAAATATTTTCCGCATTCCCGCGATCGAGAACAAAAGACCCCGCGCAAATAAGCGTAAACAAAAGAATGGCCGTCTTTTCTTCGATTGTTGTTGCCTCAGAAATTTTTTCTAAAATAAAATTCTTTCCTTCTGGTTTTATATTTGGCTTTGTTAAAAAAATATCGGCAAGAAACTCCAGTTCTTTTGGTGAAAGATATAGCGGTGCCGTTGAGAGAAAAGGCACGTATGAGCCAAGACGGGGCTCATACCCATAGTATAATCTTTCCATCTCTTTTATTAGGTCAAGGGTTTGTTGAGGTTTTGAAAAAAACATTCTGTAGAATGAACTTATCTCCTCTTTTCTTTTGTTGGAATAAATTATATCCTTATCCTCAAGCGAATTATAACGATTAATTTTTTCAACAAAAGATAGATATCCCCAGGATATCTGTTCGTCTTCAGTTAGGTTTTTTCCTTTTTTACTCAAGGCAGAGATTGTATTTTTTGCGTATATACTAACCAAAGGATTATCGGGAATTGGTTCGAACTTAACCATGGAGCCATGCGTCAGGTCAAATACAATCTCTTTACCATCAAATTGAATCAAAACGCCTGCGTGAGAATCGCCGAGCAGAACAACCTTTGGGTTATACCCTGGCCAAAGAAGGTCGACCACATCCCTAAAAAGCTTTGCAGATTCATCGCAATCAAAATACGAACTATAACGCCCAGAGTAATTGCCATCTATTGTTTTGTTTTCCCAACCTTCGCTAGAAAAAAGGTCTGAAAGAATTTTATCCGGCTCGCGAAAACTTTGCTTGCTTCGAAGTTCATATTTTCTTTCTTCAACAGTCTTATAATTTATACTAAAAAGCCCGGCATACCTTAATGCATTCCATACCAGCGAAAGTCTTGCCCATTTTTCATAATTCTCTTCAGTTTCGCTGATCCCAAACTCTCTGCAAAAATCTCTGAATTCTTTCTCGTGCGTTTGCTTGTACTGATTTATCATATCTTCTGAAAAAATTTCTAAGAGAAGAGTTTTGGAATCGATGCTTTTTTTAGGAACTGCTTTTTGAGCTGCTCCTCCTTCCTTGGTTTCTATTTTCGAAAGTTTGCTTCCTTTCTCATCGCTTGACATTATACCACAGGGTTGTTTATGTACAGAAATGTTTTTAATAATAAAGAATTGAACAGAAAACATGAGAATAAAAGTTGGGAAAAAGGCGCTCAACGCAGAGGTTGCGGCGGGATGGAAAAAATATTTAGGATACATGTTTAGAAAGGAGCCTTCTTTTAAGGAGGGAATACTTTTGGTTTTCAACGCTCCGGAGAGGATAAAATTGTGGAGCCCTTTTGTAAGCTTTCCGCTTGATGTGCTTTTTTTGGATAAAAGATTGAAAATAAAGAAAATCGCGTTTTTGGAGGCCTGGGATTTGAAAGGAGTGGAATGCGAAAAAGCAAAATACGCGCTTGAAGTGAAAAAGGGATTTTGCGAAAAATTCAAAATAAAAGAAGGAATGAAAGTTAAGTTTTGAGAACTATTTCCGGAGGAACAGGCCTTCCGTTGTATGGCGCGGCCATTACGTGACAGTATGCGCCCGCATTTTCAAATGCTATCCCATCACCTATCTTTGGTTTAGAAATGCGGTATACACCGAAAACATCCCCGCTCTCGCACATGTTGCCTACGATTTTTGCTTTTATTCTAGAGGTTCTTCCATTTCTGCTTATGTTTTCTGCATGGTGATAGGCACCATATAGAGCAGTTCTCGGAAAGTGCATGAAGCCGGTGTTTATTCCTACGTATGTTTCGCCATAAATCTCGCCTACCTCAACCACCTTTGCGAGAAAATAACCAGCGTTTCCTACAACATATCTGCCTGGTTCAACCATGACAGAGTATCCCCGATCGATTACAAAGGAAAGGAATTCGCCTATTGGCTTAAGGTCCAGCTCTTTTTCTTCTGGCCTATAGGGGATCCCAAATCCTCCGCCAAAATTAAGGTATTTTATTCTAACATCCAATGCCGTCGCGATTGCGTACAGCTCTTCGGCTGATGTTATATATGGCTCCGGGTTCAACAAGCCCGACCCCACATGGGAATGAAGGCCGAATATCTCTATGCGCGCATCTTTTGCAAATCTCACCGCTTCGTCGATTTCGACCAAGGGGATGCCGAATTTTGTTTTTCCATTTGTAATTACATATTTGTGGGAACCTGAACCTACCCCGGTATTTATGCGAAGAAATACCGGCGCATCCAGCCCAAGCTCTGCATATCTTCTCAGCTGCGCAACAGAATTTATGTTCACCATAACGCCTTTTTCAGCAGCAAACCTCATCTCGCTGTCCTCAACATTAACCCCGGTAAAAAGAATTTTTTCCGGTGGAAATCCCAGGGAAAGCGCTTCTTTTACTTCGCCCGCAGATACGGCGTCTATTCCAAGGCCAGCGTTTTTTATTTCTTTTAAAATCTCCGGGTTTCTGTTCGCCTTGCATGCGTAAAGAAATATAGTTTCCGGAGGCATCGGCTCTTTAAGCTTTGAAATATTCCTACGAACAGCTTCTATGGAGTAAACATAAGCAGGGGTAGGAAGGTCCTTTGGAAGGCTTTTTAGATTCATACAACCACCCTCAAAGATTTTTTATTAGATTGGTATAGACCCTTTCAACGTTAAGCAGACTTTTTTTGTCTACAAACTCATCAGAAGAATGTATGTTGCCTCCGACCGGTCCAAAACCAACAACATTAACGACTCTGGAAAAAACATTATCATCAGCAACGCTTCTTCCGTACGAATAGTTTACGTCGCCATACGCAGCAGAAACTTCATTCGCCAGCATCTTTACATATTTATTACTTTTATCCGTAATGAAGTAATCGCTATAAGGGGTTTCTCTTTCTTTCACTGCAACAGAAAAATTCAAACCGGATTTTTTTACGATCCCCGCAACCTCTTCTAAGATGGTTTTTCGGTTTTCTCCTAAAACGAAATGCCTATCTATGTCTATTACTGCCTTCTCCGGAATTGAAAGTGAGGTGGCCTCGCAATTAATGGCGGATATAAAAGCATTTGGTGTTCCAATAGTAGTTTTTTTCCTATTAAGCCGACAACTATATTTTTCAAAATACTCGAGGAATCTCCTCAATCCACTTGTTATATTGCTTTTTTTAAACGAGGCACCATGCGCAGACTTTCCGGTAAACTCCACCCTTAAGACAATCCTTCCACGGCGTCCGAGTAGAACGGTGTTTGGTTTTTGGATAGGAGAATCGTTGGGCTCGGCAGATATCAAAAGTTTTATTTTCTCAAAAGAGTGTTTTTTGATACACTCGTTCGCACCTAGAGAAATGTTTTCCTCATCTACGCAAAAAATACCCATAACATCTTTTTTTGTTTTTTGAAACGAAGAAAGTATTGCTGCAATTCCTCCTTTCATATCAGCACTTCCGAGTCCGTAAAGCCGGCCGTTCTTTTCTTTTAGTTCGAATGGGTCTGCACTCCACTTCCCATACAGAGGGACGGTATCCATGTGTCCGTAGAAAGCTACATTAGGATTCCCTCTTTTTGCAATGACGTTGTACCTCCGCCTGCCAACATACTGCCTCTCCACATCGAATCCAAATTCTTCTAATTTCTGTTCAAGATATTCTGCCAGAGAACATTCGTTTGGAAAAACAGAGTTGATAGAAACCAGTTCGGATAGATACATCAAAACATCCATGATATCACCGCCCGACCTTTTCATTGAAAATACCACACGTTTAAATTTTCAAAAATTCCTTCTTCGGGTATATTCCTGACGGACTCTATTAAGCAGTGTTTTTCAAGAGTGCCCGCATAAACAGCTCCATTTTTTCTTAAGATTACATTGGCCGGAATATGTGAAGCCCTTGCTTCTCCGTATATTATTGTTTTTACGCTAGAATCTTTTTTTATTGTTTCAACCATTTGCCTGACCAAAAAAGAAAGTAGTCCTTTCGCTCTGTAATCCGGATGGGTTGCGGCTTCGCTAAGCTCGACAAGCCTGATACGCTCGATCTCTGAATTTTCCAAAGGAATTTCTATACTTTCGCCTACAAGAGAGGAAACAATCCTTCCTTCGCTATTTATCGCAACAAGAACCTTAGCGCTTTCCATTATACTCCTCAAAGTTTGAGGGTTCAATTCAAAAGGGTATTGTGTAAATGTCAATCTATAAAGCTCATGAAGTTGTTCCACATGCTCGTCCGCCATTCTTTCTATTCTGAAACTAGGTCCAAGAGTAACCTCTGTTTTGGACAAAGTTCTACGGATCTCGAGTGCCTTTTTCCGCTCTATAGCTAGAAGAGAAGGATCAGATTTTCGGTCATCAGCATTTTTTCCAAGATAATAAACAGAAATACCATCAAATGGAATAATAGCCTCTAAAGTATAACCAAATTTTTTTCCGAGTTCCTTAATTGAATCGTAACTGGTGTGAGAAGAAAAAAACCTCATAGTAATCCTGGTCGCGCCGGTTTTATCCGCCAAATGATCAGAATGCGTAAGATATTCCTCAACAATTGGCAGGGTATTTTTGCCGATCACTTTTGGGATTATTCCTTTTACTCTGTTATTTCTCTGGTCGAATTCGATCCCTATTTTTCCTATTGAGGTAGCTTGCATAACTGGTTTGACTCATAAGTTTTATATATAAATTATGTATAATATAAAACACAAAAAAAAGCAAAGTGTTTTAAACATAACTATTTGTTAAATACATCCGTGGGAGCATGGTCACGGTTGCGCATATAGTTGAAAAAATGGTTAGGGAAAACCCATCTTTAGAGCAGGCGCTTGCATTAGACCTTTTAAGCTATTCAAGAACAGCAGTTTATCTTAAACCCAGGGTGGAGAAGGAGCTAGGAAAAGAGGTAAAAATAGGGGCAATAGCGATGGCTCTGCAGAGGATTGCGGAAAAAGTGAGGACAAAACAAAAGGACTATGCGTATAAGATAGAAGAGATAAGCACGCGCTCAAATCTGGCGGAGATAAGCATAGCAAAAACTAGCAGGATGAAGGAGATAATGGATGAGGTCTATGAAGCGGTGGATACTGCGAAAGGAGATGTAGTTAATTTTATACACGGTAACAACGAGACAACAATAATTTTCAGCGATAGAAGATTGGGAGAGATAAAGGAGAGTTTAAAAAATGAAAAAATTATAGGCGAAATTACCGGTTTGGGGGCGATCTCCCTGAGGTTCAGCGAGGAAACATTGTCTTCTCCGGGTTTTATCGCCTATGTTTTGAAAGAGCTCGCGTGGCACGGAATAAATGTTGTTGAGGTTGTCTCCACATACACAGAGCTGAGCATTATACTTAAGGAGGAAGATATGGTGAAGGCGTACAATGTTATAAAGGGGCGTTTTAAGTAATTATCTTTTTTAAACACTTTTGTTCATAATTAAAATCATGCGAAAGTTTTTGCTTGCCGCAATGCTTTCTTTCATGCCTTTGTGCGCAACAACAAGGGGAGCGAGCGCGGTAAAGGTTCCTGAACCGCCGGCACCGGCTCAACAAATCATCAGCATCCAAGCAGAAATTTTAGTTGAAGAGAAAAGAGAGTGGAAATTGAAGCATCCGGATAAAAAAATAAGCGAGAAAGAAATGGCGAGGATGAAGAAAGAGCTGCTGGGTTTTGGGGTTGATAGCTTATTTTTGGATAGTTTGTTTGCGCGAAGCGATGCTGGAATATATGATATCCAGAAATTGAAAAAATTAAAAACATATGAGGAATATCGAAGGGCTTTGAAAGTGGATGAAAAAATTGAACATGGGGTTGAGTTTGTAAAAGAAAACTGGGAGGCTTTAGAAAAACTCGAGAAAGAATTTGGTGTAAGCAAATACTACATTGCCGCAACATTGGGAATTGAAACCGATTACGGCGGATATATTGGCGAGCATAATGCAATATATGCGTTGCTTACGATGTACAATAGGGCGCAGACATGGAAAGGAAAGAAGAGATGGGCAAAAGAGATAATTGATTTTTTGAAAATGTGCAAAGAGCTCGGGCTTGACCCGTTTAATGTTCCTTCCTCCTGGGCTGGTGCGATAGGTCCTGGCCAGTGGATGCCATCAACATGGGCAACGGGCTTTAGGGACGGGAACGGGGATGGAATAAGGGATGTTTTCTGCTTGGAGGATGTGCTTTATAGCATTGCTGCACACTATACTAGATACAAGAGCGTTGATAAGGCAATCTTTGCATACAACCCGAGCCGGATGTATGTGAGGGCGACAAAAGAGATTGGAGATGGGATTAAAAAATCTTTTTGAACAAGAATTCAAGCAATGATAATCGGCCTGGTGGGAAAGCCATCTTCCGGAAAATCGACTTTTTTCAATGCAGCCACATTGGCGAATGTTCCTGTTTCTCCTAGGCCCTTCACAACAATAAAGCCGAATACCGGCACTGGGTATGTGAGGGTGGAGGATGCAGGACCTGAGCTCGGGGTTGTGTCAAATCCTCGAACTGGGTTTGTAATTGGAAAAACAAGATATGTTCCTTTTACTCTTATGGATGTTGCAGGGCTTGTTCCAGGGGCGCATAAAGGAAGGGGGCTTGGAAACCAATTTTTAAATGACCTGAATCAGGCGCACGCGCTCATCCACATTGTTGATTTTTCCGGTTCTATGGATGAGGACGGAAATTTTATAGGATATGGAAAGCACGACCCCGAGAAGGATATTTTGTTTTTGGAAGAGGAGCTGAACTTATGGTATTTCGACGTCATAAAAAGGAATCTGGAAAAAATGCAGAGGATGAGAAGGGCTGGAAAGAAAAGCGTTGAGATAATGATGGAGATTCTTTCCTCTTTCAGGGTTTTCGAGCACATGGCTGAAAGCACGGTTAGGGAATATGGAGAGATAGAAGAGTGGAATGAAGAGAAAATAAAGGAGATTGCAAAAAATTTGCGGATGCAGACAAAGCCAACGGTTATTGCCGCGAATAAAATCGACCTGCCTAGCGCAAAGGAAAATTACGAAAGGCTGAAGGAAAAGTACAAAAATATTATTCCTTGTTCGGCCGAAGCAGAGCTTGCGCTGAGGAGGGCGAGCAAAGCAGGGATAATCGAATACGCACCTGGGGAAATCGATTTTAAGATTGTTGGAAATTTAAGCGAGGAACAGAAAGAGGCGCTGGAAAAAATAAGGGAAAGCGTGCTTAAACCGTTTGGAAGCACAGGGGTGCAGCAGACGTTGGATCACGCTGTGTTTGGGCTTTTGAGATATAAAGCAGTTTTTCCGGTTGGCGAGAAGCTTAAGGACAAAGATGGAAGAATATTGCCGGATTGCTTTTTGCTGGAAAAGAATGCAACCGTTTATGATCTGGCTTTGATGATACACAGCGATATTGCAAAAGGATTGCTGTACGGGTTTGATGTGAAGACAAAAAGAAAGCTTGCGAAGGATGCGGTGCTTAAAGATAGGGATGTTGTGGAACTGATCAGTGCGACGAAGTGAATTCTTCAGGGTCTAAGA
>CAYXNY010000031.1:0-7312 GCA_964467175.1 Microcaldota archaeon
TCATGCTTTTCGGCCGCGGATGCCTGCATAAAAAACGTGGCGTTCCAATGCGGAAAAGTTGAAGAGCCGTGCCGCGGTTCTTTGCTCGGCATGCTGATTCTGCTTGTGCTTGCGGGAATTGCAAAATATAGAAAAATCTAGCCTACTCTTTTTTAATTGCTATTTCTTTTATCTCTTCTAAATACTTTTTGTGTTTTGCAAAATACTCCCTGCTCGGCTTGAGCATTTTTATCAATTCTTCTGCAACCGCATTCTTCAAATCTAAAGGATGGAGTTTTCCTTCTCCATAAATTTTAGCAAGCTCCTCATAGCTTCCAATCTCCACATCCCCTCCGAACTTTGCAGGCCTTTCAATTTTCAAGCTCCTATCCCGCAGAATAAGATTGTCCGCCATGGAAATAATAGGGTTTCCCTCGATTACTTTTGGAGGGCAGTACGCCCTTTCTATTTTATTTTTTATCTCCTCCTCAGAATCATGTATGAAGATGCAGCTCTCCGGTTTGCTCTTGCTCATCTTCGCTTCAATAAACTCCTCTTCGCTCGGGTTCATTCTCGTTACGCCCTGCAATCCCGGAATGAGCGTTGTATGCACAGCAACAAAGTTTTTCTTTCCTATTTTCTCATGCACATCCTTTGCAAGCATATGGGCCTTTCTTTGGTCTATTCCCGCATGCGCGATCTGCACATCCAGTTTAAAAATGTCAGCCGCCTGCATTGCAGGATAAAGCAAAAAGGAAACATGCTGTGCCTCGCCCTCCTTCCGTCCCATTATCGCCGTCGCTCTAAGCATTCTGTGTATCGTGGTATGCCTAGTTATATTTATTACATCCTTCCAGTAGTCATTGTCATAAATTTCACTTGCCAAAATATATTTTACTTTATCTTCCTCCAGTCCGAGAGAAATAAAAGCATGCTTAAAATAACCTTTCGCAATCTTTTGAATCCTTTCCAAATCCCCTCCTAACTTGTTGTTTATCCACGCGTGATAATCCGCCAAAAATATCATCGGCTTTACCCCGGCCTGCAAAAAATCGTTTATTTTAAGCGCTGTCATGAGGCCTGTTCCAAGATGGACCATCCCAGAAATCTCAAAACCGATGTAGTGCTTTGGATGGGAGTAGTTCTCAAAAACCTCTCTAAGCTGATGCTCGCCGATAACTTCGATGGTTGGTTTTTTCTTCACCAGCTCTATTTTCGTTTCAATATCCATGAAAAAATCTCAGCAAAAGTGCTTAAAAACCTCTCGTTTAGAGGGTGGAAACAATATAAAAAACAAAGATGCGAAGGCACAACGAAATGTTTTTAATAAGTAAAGACTAAACTATACACATGAAAGGAAAGACCATAGTAATGGAAAGAGAAGTTGTTGATACCATATACAAAACCAAGGAACTCCTAGAAGAACTGCTGGAAACACTGGATATAGTTGCTGATGAAGAGGCGATGAAAATAATCGAACTATCTGAAAAGGATATAAAGGAAAAGAGGGTAAGGAGGTTTGCTTTCTGATGGTAGAAACTTACTCTACCGAAACATTTGATAAATTATTTTCTAAACTGCCGAAAAACATTCAAGAAGGAATCAAGAAAAAAGTAAAAGAAATTGTTGAGAACCCAACGATGGGAAAAAGGCTGCATGGTGTACTCAAAGGCAAAAGAAGCATCCATATTGGCAAATACAGAATCATATACGAAATGAGGGGAGAAGTTATCTATTTGTTATTCTGCGGTCTTAGGAAAAACATATACGATTATGCAGCGCGCGGCTGCTTATAGTACTTATAATGTTGAAACAATATAAAAAACAGCCGCGGCGGCAAAAACGAATATTATCGGAGCAACGATGCGCGCGACAGCTACGATAGAATTGACCGTGGAAACTATCTCTATTGCCTGTTTGTGGCCGAGAACATCAACATCCACCCATTCCTTATAAACACCTGCTTTCGCATTCTTCATATTTCCAATGGCCTTCCCAACAGCCAAAACAACATTCTCCACGATGTTTTCATCATACGGGAGTGGATTAAGAACCCCGCGCACGTTGTTCCTCTCATGGCTGTCCGTAGTGTATATACACACTACCAAATTAGGATACTTTTCCCTGACTTTCTTTTCCACGCTTTCCTTCATCTTCCTGCTTATTCCGTTTGCATCAAAGACGATTCCGACAAAAAGTGGAGAAGAGGATATTACAAAAACCTGCACCCCGTTTCCGCCGATAACCGGGTTGGATGGATAGAATGAAAAAAACCCTGCTTTTAATTTGTTTTTCTTTCCCTCACCCTGCAAAGCTTTCTCAACCGCCTTCATGTATTCAAACCCTTCGGGGCTTCCGGCATCGAAGCTTGTAATCTCCTCAACATCCGAATTGTGCATATCAACAACGAGCGCCTTTTCCAAGTATTTCTCAGCCGTCCCCATTATGCTCAACCCAAGCCCAAATGCGATGTCCTCAGTAGTATGCGGGGCTCTGGTTACGCTTATGATACCGGAATTTCCGAAAACCAGAGCATAAGCCTTCGCCTTTCCATACTCGCCCATCCTAAGCTCAACGGTTTCGCTTTTTTCGCCACGCGAATTTTTAACAACCCGCAGTATCTTTTCGCTCTCCTCATCGGATATGGGGTTGAAGTCGTGGGTTGCTGTGCCATGGAGAACAACACTTTCGCCAATTTTTTTGGAAATAAGTGAAGGAAACGCGCTTCCGCCTAAGTTTCCGAATGGTCCAAAATGCACATACGGAACCACTATATTCTTCTTCTCTTTTCCAAAAGAAAATGAAACCCCTCCGACAATTGTCTTCACGCTCTCCCCAACCTTTTCAAATGCCTCCTCAAGCTCCTTGCTCTCGTAAAACCACTGCGCCATAAACATGGAAACAGCGTCCACACTGCTCACGCCAAGATTTCTTTTCATGGGCGCGTTTATTATCAAAAACAATACGTACAGCGCCACCAGAAAAACAGCAGAGGAAGCAACGAATTTAAGCACAGCGTTCTCCACGGAAAAACCCATTGCCGTGAAAGTAAACGAATAAACAATTAGCTGTAAGGTTGCGAAAAGCAATCCCCTCCACTTTGCCGAGAAAACGACCCTCCCTATAACAAACCACACTATGAAAACTATCGCCGAGGCAATGAACATGACTTCAACCGAATAGGGAAAGTTCATGTATTTAAGGTAGAAGGAAAGCACGAAGAAAAACGCATACACAAGCTCTCCGAAAAGAGAGGTCGCGACAATTTGCTTGAAAGGAATCCTCCTTATCACAATTTTTGCCATCACCGCAATGAGAAGAGAGGGAAGGGAGAGCATCGCAAATCCGTTCAGCATTCCCTCGGAGCTAGGGTTTGCAACAAAGCCAGCAAGTGCTCCAAGGAGAACCATAGCCAAAAGAAGGTATTCCACAGACGGCAGGCTTACTATATAATTTGTAAGTTTTACTGCATTTTTCTCAGTCATCCCCATGGAAAGCTTTTTTATTATAAGAGTATATAAATGTTTATGCAGGGCGAAGAGTTGTGCATAAAGTGCGGGGCAAAAAGAGGGACAAAACAGTTCAAGGGCCTTTTCTGCGCAGATTGCTACAATTGGAACATACGAATCCCCAGAAATGTGCAGATAGAGATATGCAAGAGATGCGGAAGAGCAAGGATTAGAGGGGAGTGGAAAAAAGCGATCGAGCGCGAAATACAGGATTATTTGTTGAGCAAGATAAAGGGGGAGAAATTCGAGAGAGGGGCAATAGATTTCAAGAACAAAAAAGCAATTCTTTATTTCATGGTTGACAGCAACGAGATGGTAAGGGTGGAAAGGGATTACCCCTTCACCATTCTTGAAACAACTTGCCCGGAATGCTCGAGAAAGGCAGGAGGATATTTTGAGGCGATAATACAGTTCAGAGGAAACCCGCAGAAATACGCTGGAAAAAAGGAAAAGATAGAAAGGATGCTTAGGAAAAAAACATTTATTACAAAAGAGGAGAAGTTGAAAGAAGGAATAGACCTATATGTTGGTTCTTCAAAAGAAGCCGCAGAAGTGCTCAAAGAGCTTGGGCTTAAGCCTGTTTTGAGCAGGAAGCTTTCTGGCTTGAAAGAAGGAAAAAGAGTGTACAGGACTACATTTATGATGAGGTTTTGAGCATGGTTAAACCAACGAATAGCTTTTATACTTTCTGCGGGGTAGATAAACCATGAGACTTCCTTTATTATTTTTAGTTTTTTGCTCCTTTGTTTTAGCTTTTTATGATGAAGCTGCTTGGGTCAAGGTTAATGTTACGAACCGTTTTGGAGAACCGATAGAAGGGGTTGTCATGGATATCTGTTGCTACACAGCAAGCGTTGAACCCCCATACTTCGCATGCACCTATCTGGGAGAGAGCAACAAAGATGGCATAGTTCGCTCAATCTGCAAGTCCTGTCAAGCCGGCGAGATGGCGGAGGTAAGGGCCTATTACGGTGCTGGCACCTATTCCTCCTATTTTAAATGGAGCGGCGCACCCATGAGCGATATTCCAATCGGATGCCACACCAAAGATCCGGCCGCGCCACACCATACAACAAGCATAACTGTTGACAGTGCGACCCTCCGCGTCATTGTAAAAGATGGCTCCGGAAAACCTCTTTCAAAAATTCCTATAGCGGTAGATTGCGCTTCTTTTGTTTCCGGCAGACATTTTGAAAACGTTAGTGATGAAAATGGAACTGCGATTATAAAGTTTTTACCGAAACACACGAACTGCACGATTACCACTCATGGATATGGGTTGGCGACCTACAGAAAGAAAATGGTTTTCACTTTGGATGAAGAAACCCTAGAGATTATATTCGGAGAAGGTGAAAAAAGCAGTTTTGTTCTTTCGGTTAGGTTAGAAAACAACTATGGCAGTGGTCTGGATGGAGATGCGAGAATATACGCCGGCTCTCTTGTTGGATACATAAATATAACAAACGGAAAGGGAGAGATATCGCTTCCCAATGGAACGTATAAGGTTAAGGTTTTTTATTTTAATCGTTTAATCGAGGAAAAAAACGTAACGTTGGACAAAAATACCGAGCTTGCGTTTGTCGTTGCTGAATCAAATTGCGGCGAAGTAAAAAATCTGAATTGTAGCCATGATTATAAATACTGCTATTTTGGTGTTTTAAAAGATAACTGTAAAAAGTGCGGTTGCGAACCAGGGTATTACTGCGACGAGAGAGAAGAAATCTACGGAGGAGTTTGCTGTAAGGTTGGAACCTACTACAACGGTAAAAAATGTGTTGAAGGTAAAGAGCGTTTTAATATCTTCTATGTTCCCATAAACAGGCCCCCGGACGACCCAGAATTTCTATCTGTTGTGGTTGAGCAGGGAAAATTTATCTCGCATAATTACAAAGTTCCCATGGACTCTATAAAAATAGTGGACGAAACGATGGATGTTACTTCGGATTCTTGCGGGTTTCTCAACAGGGTCGAGACCCTATCAATAGACATGCATTTCAAGTCATGGTATGCTAAAAAAACAGGGTACATCAACAGCATCTTTTATAATCAATACAGGGTCGTTGGATACGACCGGTTTGACACCTGTTCGAAGGATGAATGCGGTCATGCGTTGAGAAGCATAGTCCCTGCCGCCTACCTCAACGGAGTTTGGTGTGCTAAATTTCCTCATATATCCGCCCATGAAATAGGCCACACCTTTGGCTTGTGCGACACCTACAACCCAAACCTCTGGGCATCTCAAAATTCGCTGCTACTACCATGCCCGAATGCTGCTCCTTCTCCGGAGAACTCAGAATGCGTAAACTGCCCCCCCACCGGTGTTTGCTGCTACGGTATCAAGCTCGGTGAATACACATACGACATAATGGGTTCCGCGGATGTTGAGACGCCCGATCGTGTGGTGATATCAAGGAAGTTTACAGACCAAGAGGATAGGTATATTCAGAATATATTGGAGGGTATGAGATGAGAAAAATCCTATTTTTTGTTATTCTGTTTTATGTTTTGTTCGCTGAAAATGGTGCTGAGCTCCAGGTTTCATTTGTCGATTCAAGACCAACGCTTAGCAATGTGTTGGTAGGATATGTCTATCACTACAGCCCCGCCTCGTCTTTAGGAGAATATACCTTAAGGGTTATTATGAACCAAAGTGTTTTGTATGAGACAAACTTTAGCAGACAATACAGCGCATTATGCTATGACACCCCAAGCCGAGGAGGGTGCGAGGAGACCGAGGTTCCTTTCTCTGTTATCGTTCCTTTTGAACATCATTCACAATTGGTCGAAATAAGAAAAGGAAATGAACTTCTTTTTATAAGCGCACTTTCCGACTACATATGCAACGAGGATGGAATCTGCAGTGGAAGGGAGAATTTTCTATCCTGCCCGTCTGATTGCTCTTCCGGTGGTTTGGATAATTTTTGCGATAGAATGGAGGATGGAATATGCGATCCGGATTGTCTTTCTTCGGCGGACTTGGACTGCGAACCTAAAAACGACAGCATCATAACGCTTGCTCAGATTCTTAACCCTACAGGAGAAGAAGAACCAACTTGCGTCGATGTTGTTTTTGGAGAAGCAGACTATCTCCTTTACTTTTTTATCTATTACTGCTGTCCGGTGCTTTTTTTGATCGGAATTGTTATTCTTGGCTTATATTTGTACAAGAAGTTTAGAAAAAACAGCAGTTAGTTTAATTGTAAAATACTTTTCAGCTCTTTCCCTGCCTTCTTTGCAAGCTCCACAGTTTCGCTCGCTCCCAACGTCAATGAAAGAAGGGTTGTTTTAAACCTCGCAACCAACGCAAACGCAGCTGCCTTTGCGCTGCCTATTCCATACAGACCCAAAACAAGGACAGCACCGCCTTCGCTCAAACCCATCCCGGCTAGAGTAGGGGTGGGTATGAATTCAAGAATTGTAAGCATGGGTTGGAAAAGCAAATAAAATATTAATTCGTCCATTCCGCTGTCTATCGTTATGCCAACGGATTTCGCTACGAAATACCAGCTCAACGCCTTTGCCGGCCATGCTATCGCTATCATCGCAATTATCACCCACATCTCCTTTATGATTATTCCAGAATGGTTCTGCATTCTTTCCACCATGTTCAACAGCTTGCTCACAGGGAGGAGAATAAAACTTCCAAAAGGAATATGTTTTAGGAAAAAGGAAAGCCATCTTAGAAACTTCACAAACCTTGAAGAGAACATGAGCAGGGTCATTATCGCTATCATCGCGACAAGCACGAGCACCCCGAAATACAGATAGACCGGGTCCTGTATCTCCGCAATCTTTGATGCTATAAGAAGGATTCCCAGGCTTCC
>CAYXNY010000032.1:0-8239 GCA_964467175.1 Microcaldota archaeon
CCAAAGAAAGTTTAATCAAAGAAAACCTGCAAATGAGGGATCTGGTGACCTAGGGTCTACGTGGGTTCGAAGAGCCAGGGGGAGCTTTCGCATTTCTCATCTCCCCCTAGCTACAACCCCCTAATGCTTTTAGGGGGTAGGCTCGGAAATCCCTCCCCCTGCATTATGCGCACAGGAATTACGGTCTATGGGGGCTAATGATGGCTTCATAGACAAAAGGAAGTAAACCGATTGTAGTAAATAAGCAATTCACTGCTAAATTTCATCATGGCGTAGTATCATGAAAAGAAACCAGGCATGCAAAATTTTTTAAACATCATCCGCTATAATACAACGCGTGATTGCATGGCGGACAGAAAGAGAAGGAGATGGTTTGACGATGATTTCTTCTTCCCATTCGAGCAGATAAGGGAAGAGATGGAGAGGATAGCAGAGGAGATGATGCACCAAGACGACGAATTTTTCAAAAGCACATGGAGGTCAGGTGGAAAAATTTACGGCGTTTCTATACGCGTGGGCCCTGATGGAAAGCCGATAGTAAAAGAGTTTGGGGATATAAAACCGGAAAAGAAAAAAATAAGCGAAGAGAGAGAGCCTCTTGTAGATGTTTTTAGAGAAGGAAACGAAATAGTTGTTGTTGCCGAGGTTCCGGGAGTTGAGAAAGAGGATATAAAGGTGAGCGGGGAAGCGGACACACTCCAAATAAAAGTGGATACGCCTCAGAGAAAATACTACAAAGAGCTCAAACTCCCCGCAGAAGTTAACTACAAAAACACAAAACTAACTTACAAAAACGGAATTCTGGAAGTAAGACTTCCGGTTAAATAATTATTCAGAGCTCCAGGTTTTCATCATTGGTCAGAAAACCTGCATGTCATCACAAAGAATTTTCGTTCAATTTGTTTTTATTTCTATTTGTCCGGAAATTAGAGGAATGCTTCATGCCCTCATAGACAAGAATCCCCAAAACGAGAATTACAGTCCCGTAAAATACAGCATCCCATCCAACATTGCCCATCATAAAAAGTGTGCTGATTATTGCCAAAACAGGAAGGACCGGGACCCAGCCGATATTAAGCGGAACCCTAAAAGGCCTTTTAATTTCCGGCTTCTCATACCTAAGTTTTATGAGCGCGGCGTTGATTACGATGAATGTTGCGAACACAGTGAAGTTTGTAAGGTTTGCAATTTTTTCAATCTCGCCCACAGCAAAGAAGACGCAGGTAAGCAACATGGTTAAAATTATTGCGGCCCATGGCGTCTGCCTCACAGGGTGGATATAGGCAAGTTTTTTAGGCAGAGAACCGGAGTCAGCCATCCCATAGATTATTCTTGAGGCAGCGAGCATTATGAGCAGAACCGTATTCCCAGTTGCGAAAAGCGCGATTATTGAGAAAACAACAAACGCCCCGCTTCCCATCGCCACGGAAACAACATCCGCCAATGGAGAGCTTGATTCCGCAAGCGAGGAGGGGTCAACAACGCTTACGCATGCAATCGCAACCAAAATGTAAAGCGCCGTGGTAATCGCTATTGCAAGTATAAGCGCAAGGGGCATGTTTTTCTCCGGATTCTTCGCCTCCTCAGCCATTCTCGTCATCTCCTCAAACCCTATGTACGCAAAGAAAACCAGGGCCGCGGCAGCAAAAACTCCGCTCCAAGATGGCACCTCAAAATAGTTGATGCTTCCGATATAGGGCACCGCAACGAGCAGCACTATAACCAACCCAACCACTTCGACAAGAGTCCCAACCATCGCGAACCAGGCGGATTCCTTCACTCCGAAAAGCATTACGAGAGAAAAAAAGATGACTACTCCTAAAGCAGCAATTATAGCCGGCGTTCCGAAAACCGCTTCAAAATACCCTCCAAACCCAAGCGCAACCGTTGCCGCCCCTATAACCCCGCTAAGCGCTATCATCCATCCAACCAAAAAAGCGATCCTTCTGCTGAAAGCATTTCTCGTGTATTCGTACTCAGCGCCCGCTTTCGGGAAAATTGATGAAAGCTCAGCATAGCTCAGCCCGCTCAGCCCAGCGACAACAGCCGCAATTACGAAAGAAATCCATACAGCACCCCCAGCCATTCCCGCGGCCTTTCCGATGAGCGCATATATCCCGGCGCCTAAAATTATCCCAACTCCGCACAGGGTTAGTTCAAGAAGGCCGAGCGCCCTTTTCAATTTCGCCATGCTGCAGTTTAGAAAATAGAGTTTAAAATAGTTGCGAAAAAACAAAAATAAAAATTAAGAATAAAATCCAAATTCCTGCAAATGCAATTATGCTTTTTTTACATTCACAGCTTTTGGCCCTTTTTCTCCTTCTTCAACATCAAAGGTTACCTTGTCGCCGTCGTGAATAAATACTCCCTGCTCTATTCCACTCAGGTGGACAAAGTAGTCCTTCCCGTCCTCTCCGGTTATAAAACCGAACCTCTTCTTCGCGTTGAAGAATTTTACTGTACCTTCCATTTTTTTTCAACTCCTTTTTGTTTTGTGGAATACCTTAGCCATCAAAATATTTAAAAATCTTCCCTAACAAATCCTCCAACACGCGACCAGGTGAAAAAAATGGTTCCCCAAGCAAGGTGTATACATAATGTTTATGCTATGCGCGAGCTCCCCACGGCGATAAGAAAAGGAAGCTTCAACGAAACTACCGTTGAGGTTCTTGTTGCAGAGGCGTACAAAGACAAAAAACGCGCGCCGGCTTATCTTGGGGCTGCCGAAAGGATTTTGGAAAAAATACCGGACAAATTTTTTGTTTCTGAATACAATAAAAAAATAAAATCCTGCAGAATGCAACTCTACGCGCAGTCCGATATGCATGCAGAACCGTTCGCTCCTCCTCAAGTTACAGCGCCCAAGACATCAGAAGAACGTTTCGAAGAAGAAAAAGGAAAACTAGAACCGCGCGCTCTTAGGCTGGTGCCGGTGCCAGCATAAACTACAGAACTTTTACTTGCATATCAGCGACAAGGTGCGATATATAACCAATAAAAAACAAAACCCCGGCGCCCAGCGAAAAAATAAACCAAATTATCGCCGAAATCAAGAATGCAAAAACAAATGTATGCGTAATCCCTCTATGCTTCGGCTTCAAATAAGTAATTATTATGTGATAGATTCCGATGAGCGCGAGCGCATGCACAAAAACCGATTCATCTAATTTTTTGAAATAGGAATACGCCATAAAAAAAGCAAGAATAGGAAAACTCCAATCCACTATCTTTCTTATTTTGCTCGAATCATGGTCTATGTCCGGAGCGAGAGCGCCGAGCACAGCAAAAACAACTAAAAAATAATCTAAATTTAAAAAATACGCTGCAATTCCTCCGGCAATCAAGCCGAATAAAACATGCGCGGGCCAGTTCATAAAAAATTGTTTTCATAAATGTATTTAAATGTTTTCCATCAAAATACTATCATGGTCGTTAGAAAGATACGCTCTGCGCGCGACCTGATTAATATTGACTATTATGCAAAATTCGGCCCAGAAACAAGAAGGGCGATTAAGGATGCAGTAAATTATCTAAAGGATGTAACAGAGAGATATGAGGGGATAGTTCAACCCAGTATGTTTAAAGGCACCATAAGCGCCAAGCTTGAAGAAGTCAGGCCGTTGATAAAAGCAGACCTTGAGAGGCATGCGAGAAATGCAGAAAAAACAGCGAAATTTGAGAAAAGAGAAGAAAGGAAGCTTCTCAAGATTGGCCACGCCGTTCTGCTAGCTTCAATCGCAATTACGCCGGTTGTTTTTATCCTTCCACTCGAATATGAATCTTTAATCGCGGGCATTTCAGGATTTGGGATTCTGCTTTCTATTATAATTTATAACGAAGCATTGTTCTGTGCAGGAAGAGCAATGGCGAACAGAGACAAGGCGCAAACGCTGAGAGAATTTGATATTAAAGCAGAATGATTACAGCCCTAGTTTTTTTCTTGCCTCTTTGCTCATTTTTTCCGGGCTCCAGGGCGGGTCCCAAACAACATCAACGTAAAAATCCCATTCTTTAATTTCCTCAAGCTTGCTCTTTATATTGCCCAGGATAAAGCCAAGCAGGGGGCACGCAGGGGTGGTAAAGGTCACTTTAACCTCAACCCTCTTCTTTCCCTCATCAACCTCAACGCCGTACACAAGCCCCATGCTTACAATATCTATCCCAAGCTCTGGGTCCATTACTTCTGAAAGTTTTTTCAGGACAACTTTCCGTATGCCGTCACTTTTTGGCATATTTCTTCAGCATTCCCCTCGCGAGGTTCAAAGAAGTTTTTATCTCAGATTCCTTTCTCGCGCCGGCGATTATTACCTTTCCGTTCTTGAAGAGAAGAAGGGAAACCTTCGGCTTTTTGAATTTAAGAATAGCACCCGGGAACTGCTCAGGCTCGTATTCCACGTCCCTTTCCTTGTATGCAATGCCGAAGAGGTCCAGGTTTATGTTAAGATTGGCCGCGGCGACAATATTCGTCACCTCGTACTCCGGAACCTTAACTTTCTTTACTATCATCTTGGCTTTAGGAAGGAGAAGCTTGAGCGCTTTTTTCAGCGTGTTCTCTATCTCCTCCTCGCTCCTGCACCCAACGCACACAACCTTTCCGTTCTTGAAAACAAGCAGGGTTGCCTTTGGCTTGTCAAATTTAAGAATAGCGCCCGGAAACTGCTCGGGCTCATACTCAATTGCCGGCATCGTCAGCGAAAGTTTGTATAAATCGAGCGAAATGCCAAGGTTGCCTGCCGCAACCATATTCGTTATAGTATACCCCTTGGCCATGGCACCACCTTTTAAACCTTTTCATACAGATTTAAAAAGGCAAAGTTTATAAATGAATATACAGGGGTGTTCGTATGAAAAGACCACGAGGAATGCTCAGCAAGGGAACGAAAAAACTCAAGAAGGCGAGGAGGTTTACTGCCGGCGATTTCAACAAAACATTCAAGATAGGGGACAAAGTGGCGATAGACCCCAAGCCCTACTACAGAAGCGGAATCCCGCACCAAAGGTACAGGGGGAAAAGCGGCGTGATTGTTGGAAAAAGAGGGGGTGCGTATGAAGTGGAAATTCTTGACGGCAGGAAGAGAAAGCATTTTATAGTTCTTCCGTTGCATATAGAAAAAACAGGGTGATCTTATGAAGGTAAAATCCAACGAGGCGTATCCAGTCGCCAGTGTTTATGAAGCGGTATCCAAACAGGAAAGCGAGCAGATGGATTTCAACACAAAGATCGCATACGACCACGGTTCAAAGTACAAGCTGAAAAAAAGCGAGGCGCTTTCGCTGAAGAAAAAAATAATGGGTGCAGATAAAAGCATAACCGATGAGATGGCGACAAAAATAGTCGATGTTCTCCCAAAATATCCGGAAACTCTGGACGCCCTTCTCGTTCCGTACAAAATAAAGCTGGAAGAGGGCGTGAAGGAAAAAATCATTTCGCTTGTGAAGGAGGTTGTGTGATGGAGGAGTATGCATACATTATAGACTACCTTCCGTATGGCGCGTCCGGCTCCTATTCGCGCGAGCCGAAGGTCCAGCTTGCGGGAGAGAATTTTTTCACCCTCCTCGAAGCAACGGTTAAGCAGAACTCCAACCCGGCGATCGGCGCAAGGGTTTATGTTGGAAAGGATTCTAGGGATGTTGTGGAAAAGATAAAGAAAAGGCTTTCATTCAGCGAGCTTACGACCGCAGCCAAGGACAATCTGCGCCCTGTGATAAGGCAGATAATAATGGCTAAGGAAAAAGAGTTTATAAAATTCATAAACACAGCCGGGCCCATTTCCATACGGGTTCATCAGCTCGAGCTTATTCCCGGGGTGGGAAAAAAGAACATGGAAATACTGCTTGAGGAAAGGGGGAAAAAGCCATTTGAGGATTTTGCGGAGGTCAAGAAAAGGGTGCCCACATGGCTGGACCCTGTCGGATCTTTTGTAGAGAGAATAATCAGCGAGTTGGAAGGAAAGGAAAAACACTACTTTTTTGCAAAACCATTCATCGAGCGGCCGTAATGGCCAGAATTTCGTTTGCTATTTTTAAGAATTCTTCTTTCCTCGCCCTTATCGTTTCTTCCGAATACCCTGCCCTTGCCATAAGAATTTTCAACTCCGTCATTGTTATCCTTTCTATTCCTTTTTCTTTGAACTTTTCCAGCTCTTCCAGAAAGGCCTTTCTTTTGTTTTTGTTCGCTTTCGGCTCAACCACCTGGCTTTTTACAATATAGTTTTCTTTGATTAGTTTATTCCTGTATGCCGCATAGTTCCTTCCAATGCTTTTTTTGCTTAGACCTTCGCCGATGCAGATTTCTATTATCTGCTCCCGGGTTATGTACCCCTGCTTTCTTAAAATTCTTCCAACCCGAATTCCAATTCTCTCTATCGGCCTCAGCTCGTCCATCTCTTCTATGCCTCTAAAAAGTTCATGCTTTATTGTTGTTGGAACGCTCCATGTCCTAACCATCTTCCTTACCCATTTAACCCTCCTAATTTTTAATCTAAGTTCGGGAACTAACGCCCACCCCATCTGCCCGCCGGATTCTATCCAGTATCTTATCGCTTCGGGGTCGTTCATAAGAATGTGATTGATAAGCGCTCTTTTTTCTACGCACCCTCCTTCTGGTTTTATGATCCTTGACGCCATTCTTTTAAGGCATTTTCTCCATCCTTCTGTTTCATTCAGCTTTAGTCCTTCTTCCATAAGCCCATAGAGTAGAGGGCATCGTGGGTGCGGATCTGCAAACTTTGGCGTTCTTCCCTTCAAAACTCTTTTCACATTCTTATTTGTTCTAAAACATTTTTTAAGGGTTTCAGTAAGCTGTTAAGTAACGTAATCTATAATTTGACGATTTAACGAAGTCGACGAAGCGTTTTGCTTGGCGGTTCATTTTCTAAATCCATCTTTGCGTATATTTTGAGTAGTTATACTCATCTATTAACTTGATAAGTGTTTTATCCCGCCGGCTAATGTAGTTTTTAACTTTATCTGCTATGGTTTTTGTAATCTTACAAAATGAAACATATTTTTCGGCAGGCTGCTCGTTATAGTAGCATCCGTAAGCTCGTGCAATCTTATCGTCCCATAAAGGGAAGAAACGGGGGGCTAAGAGATGCAAAGCTTTAGCTACGGCGACGGGACTCTTAGTTCCTTGTTTTTTGCCCGAAGCAATTTGCAGAGACTCAAGAAAATCGTTGAATAACTGCTCAATATCATCTTCGTCGGAACTTGATAAACTGAAAATATCTCTATTTCTGAAGTTTTCAATTTTTTGGAGGTTATTAGTTATAGATTTTTCAAGTTTGTCAAAGTCAAAAATACCATATCTATAAAATGCCTGATTCCATGTTAACAGCAATACGCCTAATCCATCTGCCACATCCGAAGGTTTACCCCAGAAATGCGATATGAAGAAAGTCGCTACTTTATACATGGCATCACGCTTCTCATGTTTTTCAAATTCCTCACAGCCTTTAAGAAATTCTTCACGATTTGGAATATTCATGTTGCTATTTCTCCAACCCCATATTTAAATCCTGCTGTACATGCCGCCTAAACAAGTTGCCAGAACAACCCCCTTTCAGATACCTTTAAATACCCCCGAAGCGTAATTATTTTATGAACCTTCCATCCTACCGGGAGGATGAATTTAATTTTGCGAGAAAAAAACTAGAAAGAAAAATAGACGAATATAAAAAAAGAAATAGCGCCCAATCCAGCCTTCCTATTAATTACTCCGACGTGCCAGAAAAAACTGCGCTTTCAGATGCCAATACAAGAATGCTCTACGATTTGAAGAAAGCCGAGAAGTACGGGGAGATCGCAAAAATTGCTTTGGAGTATTTCAAAGCCGGAGATGAGAAAAACGGGGAAAGATACCTTGCAACTCTTTATGCAAACAGCCCGGAGAATTTTGAAAAGGTTGCGAGAGAACTTCACCACTTAGGAACATCCTATCCTGTTTTTGAGATTAAAGAGCCAGTAATAAAGGCATGATTAAAAACTTTTTGTGGATTAAATAAACTCTGAAGGGCCCGTAGTCGAGTGGTAAGACGTTACCCTGACAAAGCCTTTTCCGTATAAGTCGGAAGAAAAGGAAAAGGTTTTGGAGCGGTAAAGATCCCCAGTTCGATAGACAAACCGCAGGGGGCAACTGCCCCCTTCAGTTTTGATGTGGCGAAGCAAGTGCAACCCAACTATTTAGAAGAGTCGGGTTGCGCCGAAGCCCACCCAAAGGGTTAGCATGGTTGGGTGGGTT
>CAYXNY010000033.1:0-19647 GCA_964467175.1 Microcaldota archaeon
AATGCACAGAAGTAAATTTGACTGCTGATATAACAGATCATTCCGGAACATGCATAGATAACCCAGAAAACTTCTCAAATAAAATATTTGACTGCCAAGGGTATGTAATTGATGGAGACGATAGTGGAACAGACTATGGAATTTATTTATTAGGCAAACAAAACAACACAATAAGGAACTGCAATATTTCAGGATTTTATCAAGGATTATCTTTACTGGCCGGCTCCAATTATAATATAATGAACAACAACTCAGTTTACAACAATAACAACTCTGCTATTTATATCTCTAACTCTGATGGCAACACAATTACGAACTCTAATATTTATGGAAATATGTGGGGTATCCACCTTTACGCTTCAGATTTCAACAATGTGACAAATAACATAATGTATAATAATACTGGCTCTGCCTTTAGTAGTGGTATCTATATCTACCCAAGTTCTCATAATAACTTTGCCTTCAACAACACTGTTTATAGCAATACCCAAGGTATTTATGTATGGTCCTCTTCCAGGAATAATATATCGAATAATAATGCTAGTTATAATGCTGGCAGCGGGATTGTACTTCGCCAAAGTTCTGATAATATTTTAATGGGCAATGATGTATATAATAATACATATGGAGTTAATGTCTTCGATACCTCATCTAACAACACCATAACAAACAACTTCGCTTATAACAACTCTGATTCCGGTTTTTATCTCGGTTCTAGTTCTAATAACAATCTAACTAACAACTTTGCTTACAACAACTCTGATTCCGGTTTTTATCTCGGTTCCAGCTCTAACAACATTCTAACTAACAACTTCGCTTATAACAACTCTCAGTACGGCTTTAGGCTTTATAACAGCCCTAACAACAATCTAACCAACAACTCTGCTTACAACTGCAATTACGGTTTTTATCTCAATCCCGGCCCTAACAACATTCTAACCAACAACTTTGCTTATAACAACTCTTATTCCGGTTTTTATCTCGGTTCTAGTTCTAACAACATTCTAACTAACAACTTTGCTTACAACAACTCTCAGTACGGCTTCGAAGTCGGTTCCAGTTCTAACAATACTCTAACTAACAATTCAGCCTATAAAAACTCCCAATACCAAATCTATTTAGCCTCCTCAAACAATAATCTTATTTACAACAACATCTTCAACGCATCTACAGGCCAAGGAGTAGTATATGATAATGGAAATAACTTCTGGAACAGCACAAAGGACTGCTCTGGAACAAATATAATAGGAGGAGATTGCATAGGAGGAAACTTCTATTCTAATTATTCAGGAGTGGATATAGATGGGGATGGAATAGGAGACAATCCGCCAAATTACTCTATTTATGGAGGAAGCAACTATGATTATCTGCCTTTGACTAATAACTATACCCCCAACGCGCCTCCAACAGTTAATCTATTGTTCCCACCGGATGGGTATTCAACGACAAACACAACAATTAGATTTGAGTTTAACGCTACGGATGATTATAACACTACCTTATCATGCAGTTTATACATCAACGGGACGTTGAACCTAACCAACAATTCTGTGCAGAACAACACTAATACAACTTTTGTTAGAACATTAGCGGTTGGAACTTATAACTGGTCAATAAACTGCACTGATGGGTATAATTCAACAATGAGCGAAGGGAGGATTTTGAATATAACACAGCCGCCTAATACTCCTCCAGTAGTTACTCTCATATCTCCGTCAAACAACTACATTTCTTACTCAAGAACAGTCACGCATGTATTCCGGGCAACCGATGATTACAGCGCAACCCTGAACTGCTCTCTATGGATAAACGGAACTATAAACCAGACAAATGAAAGCGTGATAAACAACACAAACACAAACTTTGTTGTTACTTATGCTCTTGGAAACTATAATTGGCATGTGAATTGCAGCGATGGTTCAGCAACAAATGTTTCGGAAACAAGAAACCTTACTGTAAGGTCAAGGCCGAGCGGAGGAGGGGAAGGAGGAAGGGAGCATGAACTCTCCATAGGGCCGATAGACCGCCAGTATGCAAGAAAAGGTGAGGCGAAAGGAGTTCTGGTAATTGTAAAGAACACAGGAGACTACACCGAAACAAATGTTAGATTAACCCTTGTGTGTCCGGCATCTTTCTCATGCAGAAACGCAACCCTTGGTTCTATTGGAGAAGGAAAGGAAAAGAATGCAACAGTAGAGATAATTGGAAACGCAGTTGGCACATTTGTTCTTAAAGCAGAGGCAAGGAGCGATGATGCGTATGCATATAGAGAGTTCTACTTCACAGTCCAGCCGGAATGCCAGCGAAATACCGACTGCGCAAGCAACGAGAGATGCAGTAATGGAGTGTGCGTTGAACTATCATGCGGAGAGGGCTATATGATCAAGGACCATTCATGCGTGGAAATAACGCCTAAAGAAAATATTTCAGAAAACATAACAGCACCTGCTTTGGATCTAGAGATGGTTAAGGGGGCAAATGAGGTTGGAAATGAATTCGTCCTGCGGGTATTGGAAGACGGAAAACCCGCGCAGGGTGTGGCTGTAGTCGTTGTATTCCCGAACGGAGCCTCAAACATATTCTATTCTGATGAGAACGGATATATCCGCGTAGTTGCGGATATTCCTGGGGAATATACTTTCTACATCCAGGGTTATCCGTTGACAAAAGTATTTGGGAATGCAAAAGCAAAGCCGTCAATATCCCCAAAGCCATCCGTAATCATAAAAGAAGAACCATCTGGGGAGCAGAAACCAGAGCAGCCGAAGCCGATGGACATCCTCTTGATAGTACTAATTGTTTTCGTGCTTATAGGCGCTTTAGTATTGGCTTGGTATTTGTTGAGGGGAAAGCGAAGATAGAAAGATAGTATTTTAGAGGGCTGCGCTAATACAAAAATCCAAATGGATAGATTGGGAGTTCTTTTTCCTGAAACAGAAGAGATTAATTGAAGGTTGCACCCCGTAGCTAAATATTTTGTGTAATTTAATACACAAACTATTAAGTTTTTGTGTATTTTAAGGCACAAAGATCCTAAAGAAGCTCCCCCCTCGCCTGCTCCAATTGTATTCTCACAACATCCTGTTTTCTTCTGAACCCAGGGAGGACGGATTCAGAGAATTTTAAATGCAAGCTTTCATCATAGATTTTTTCCATTAGTTTGAAGTATTTTTCTGCCTCCTTCTTCCTGCCTTTTCTGAGCATCTCGTACATCTCCCTTTTAAGCTCCCCGGCTGCATCGAGCGCGCCGGTTAAAAAAGCCTCGTACGGCTCTTCTGGCTCTGGAATTTTTCCTTTTTTTACGGCATTAAAAAGAATCTCGGCCTCAAAAACCTCTTGGGCGATGTGCAGAATATAAGGATAAACAAAGCAATCCTTTGGAAGTTTTTTGAATTCTCCATTGGCTTTTGCTATTCTTTTTTCTGCCTCTTTTATTTTTCCCTCATGAATTTCCTTTATAGCCTTTGAGCATTCCCGGATGATTTCCCTCTGCGACGACAGGAGCATGTCCATAACTTTTTCTTTTTTCAGCAGATACTCCTCAATCTTTTTCATATAAGTTCGCCTGCTATTGCAGCGTATGCCGGCCTTGAAAGGAGCGCGCCGAGAAGGGCGCCGAGAATTGTTGCGACAGCAAACCCGATTATCTCAACCATGCCAGAAAACAGGAGCGGAAGCATGGCGAGGATTGCAACCGTAACGTTTGTGTTTATGATCGACATCGCCTTGTCCAGCTTCTCCTCCTTTGTTCCGTGTTTTTTGAGCAGTTCATCGGTGATTATGATCTGGGCGTCAACGCTAACGCCCACAGCGGCTATTATGCCAGCCATGGTTGCTAGGTCTATCGTAAACGAACCCGTGATCGCAATAAGAACAATAACCTCAGCTAATGTAACGACGATGACAGGCAGGATGACATTCAATCTTCTGTATGTCAGGGAGATGACCAAGGAAACAATCAGGAAAGCGACAAGAAGGCCGATTAAGCTCAGGCGCAGGAACTCCTGGCCAAGAGGGGCCGGAATGGTTGTCTTGCTCCCCAGCGTTATCCTAACCGGCAGCGCCCCTCCTTTTAGTATGGATTCTATCTCCTTGACCCTTCTTTCAGCATTGAGCACCTTCTCCTGCCCTGCGCCCGAAGCAGGGCCGGTGATGGAGTAGGAGTAGCTGGGAATCCCGTCTGTAATCTGCGGGGAGAGGAACGGGGAGGAGAGAAGGCCCACTGCCTCCCATTTAGCAACAACCATGGCACCGCCGACTCCTCCGTACGAAATCTCCGGAATCATCTCATTGTCCTCAACCTCTTTTGTCATAATCCCGGCCGAAGAAAAGATATCCTTTACACTCTGCGGTGCGTTCTTTCTTAAAACAGCGTATGTTCTGTTTGAGAGGTTCATTCCCGGAAGGACATCCTCCTCAAAAACAATTATTGTGTTGTCTCCATCGAGCTCCAGCGCCTCTTTCATGGCCGCGAGAGCATCGTCCATCTCCACGCTTTCCGGAAGGGACTCCTTAAGCTGCTCTCTGTTGACAACAACGAATGCATTGCTGGGCCTGTCCAGGAACATGTAGAGCGGATAGTTCGCTTTTCCCTTTACTATTTCTGCAAAATGCTCGGCGCCGGCCTTTGTGATTGAAAAACCTACCCCCCAGTCGCTTCCGCCCAGGTACTGGGTGGGGACGCGGTAGATTGTCCCCGGAAGAATATCCTGGCCTGTGATTGCGGTCTTTCCATCAACAACACCAAGATAAACTCCCTGCTTTTCGAGTATATCCTCAACCCTGCTCACCATCTCCTCATCCGCGCTGGGCAGTTCGACATATATCTCGCTGTTTCCAACCGCTTTTACTTTTATCTCGGTAAGCCCGATAACAGACGCCCTTTTCTTTATAGTATTCACCATGTCCTGCATCGTAAGGTCGCTTACAGAATGCTCCAGCACGATGGGTATTCTCGTCCCGCCCATAAAATCTATTCCGAATTTTATCCCATGCACCGCGATCGCCGAAACCGCAAGGATGAGAAGGAGAAAAAGGGCGGACAACCGGATGTGGGGCTCCTTCCACACGCTTGAAAGCGTTCCGAAAATCAGGAGGCTGAGTATGAGCAGAAACCCAATATATATGGGGTAAATGAACATTCCTGCGAACATGAGCGCGCCGAGCAGGAGGATGAATACAAACCTCCTGTCATTTTTCAGCTGGCCCAGCGAAGGAAGCTTTTCAAACATCTCATCTCCTCCCTAGCATGTATTTTAGAAGTATTACGGCGTTTATGCCCCAAGTTGCGAATATATCGCCTATAAGCCCGCATATCACTACCGAAGATATCTCATAGTAGGTTGAAATCCTTGTGAGATAAGCAAGCGCGAAAAGAGCTGAGAATGCGACTATGGCGGTGGTGCTCATCGTAATCCCAGTTTTCATCGCATCAAACGCTTTCTCCCTCGGGTCGCCCTCCCTCTTCAGCATCCGCATAGTAAGAAGAACATCCGTGTCGAGAGAATAGCCGACGAGCATTATGAGAGCCGCAAAGCTTGCAAGAGTAAGAGGAATTCCGAAAAAGCTCATCGCGCCGAGAGCTATCACAACATCGCTGAACGCTCCTATGAGCACTGCAGCGCTTGGAACAGCGGTCCTGAAAACAACAAAAACGAACAGGGTGCTTAGGATGGCGGAAAATAATACAACATTACCTGCTTTTTCTATGAACTGCGTGCTCAGCGCAGGGCTTACGGTCTGCAGGGAGATTGAATCGTAAGAAACGTGTTTGTTTATCGCCGCCCCGACCTTTTTTTCATAATTTTTGTAAACTGCGCTGTAGGATGAGGCAAAAAGACCATTGAGTTCGTTCAGGTTTTTGTTTGAAACCACTTCGTTCATTCCGGCGAGGCCGTTTATCATTTCCTCCGCAATGGAGTAAAGCTTCCCTTTTTTCTGCGTGTACTCCTCTCCGTTCTCTCCGGTTGAGAGGTACCTTACCTCAAGGTTGGAAACCTCGGGCAGGAGCGCATGAAACTCGGATTTAAGACTTTCTGCCCTCTTTATTTCCTCGCTCTGCGCAAACTCTACCTCTACCTTGTATCCATATGTCGTCTGAAAAACATTAACATGCGGGTTTGCGAAGCCTTCCTCGGAAAGTTTAGATTCAAGCCATGAAGCGTCTACGCTATTTTTCGTCTGGAGGGTCGCAAGCGTTCCGCCCTCAAAATCAACCCCCAGATTTATTCCATTCGCGAGGACGAAGCATATGGCCAAGGCTATAAGCAAAAGAGGCGGAATTAGCGCAAGTAAGTAATTTCCCTTATATATGTTGGGCAGCATTTTTCTCACTTTTTCTGCTTAAATTGCTCCGACCGGGATTCGAACCCGGGTCACTGGCTTTCTTCATTTTCCGATGAAACGCTTTTGCGCCGAAGGCGGAAAAGGGTTCCTCGAAAGGCCAGCATCCTTGGCCACTAGACTATCGGAGCGAATGATATAAAGGTTTTTTAAAAGTATGCGTAACTGTTTTTAACTCTTTCTTACGCCCAGCTTTTCCAAAGTTGCTTTCACATCTTCATAAACTTCCATTATAGGCCGGTTTGCGTCTATCAAAAACCAGCTCGGCGCATAAAATTTTTCTTCGTAAAGTTTCAGGAAATTGCTCCTTACTTTCGCGAGATATTCAACATCCCTCTCGTATCTGTCCAATCCCTTCTGCTGCATCTTCCTCTCCCTGGAAACTTCAGGGGGGATGTCGAGAAGGACAACCGCATCTGGTTTTGGGGGAGAAACGGAATTTATTATGTTTTTTGCGTTCTCATAGGATAGGCCATTCGCTTCGTAGGCGATGGTTGAGAAGAAATACCGATCTAGAAAAATGGTTTTGTTATCCAAGCCGATGCCTGAAATTCCGTCCATTATGTCCGAGAGGAAAAGGAGAAAAAGCGCTTTCCTGTTTATTTCAATCTGGCCGCGCAGAAAATCTGTCAGGAGGGAGTACTTGTCCCGCGGGAACTTCAAAACCTCAAATTTATACTCGCTCTGCAGAAGGGTTATGTGGGTGTTTTTCCCGCACCCATCTATCCCTTCAAAAACAACCAGCATGGAATGAACTTTCCTCAAAAGGTTTAAATGCTTTTTTGAGCAATCAGAAAGGGGGGTTATATGGACATAATATCCGTTCGGGATATAGACAAAAAAATATTCAATGAAATTTTTGAGACCGCAGGCGAGATGGAAAGGCAGCTGAAAAGCGGGAGGGTGGAGAAGCTTGACGGGGTTGTGGCGACGCTTTTTTTCGAGCCCTCAACGAGGACAAAGCTCAGCTTCCAGAGCGCTACTGTTCGGCTTGGGTTGAGGTACATAGATTTCATATCCGAGCTGAGCTCTGTAAAAAAAGGAGAAAGTTTCGCGGATACCATAAGGATGGTTGACGGGTACTGCGATATTATAGTAATGCGGCACAAGTATGAAGGGGCTGCTAGGTATGCGGCTGAGATTGCCAAGGCAAGCATAATAAACGGGGGGGATGGAGGGAACCAGCATCCTACGCAGACCATGCTGGACCTGTACACGATGCTCAAAGAAAAAGGAGCAATAAAAGGGCTGAATGTAAGGATGATGGGGGATTTGAAGCATGCGAGAACCATGCATTCTCTAATTTATGCACTTGCGATGTTCGGTGCGAATATATCCATTACAGCGCCACACGGGCTTGAGATGCCCGAAGAGGGGATAAAGGAGATCGAGAAAAAGTTTAATATTAAGATAAACATAGAAGAGGAGCCGGATTTCAGCAGTGACGATGTTCTCTATGTCACGAGGATACAACAAGAAAGGTTTGCAGACCCTCTTGAAGCAAAAAGGATAATGGAAAAATTCAGGATAACAAAGGATGCGCTGAAAAACGCGAAAAAAGACATGATCATAATGCACCCGTTGCCGAGGGTGAACGAGATAGACGTCGCCATAGATAAAACTCCGCATGCAAAGTATTTTGAGCAGGCGAAGAATGGAATTCCTGTCCGTATGGCGCTTATAAAATACATTCTGGAGGGGGAGCATGCTTAAGGTTGAGGCTATAAAGGAAGGGACTGTAATAGACCATATAAGGGCCGGAAAGGGAACGAGAATACTGAAATTGCTTGGGGCGGATGAGAAGCATGAGGGAAGCGTAGCGCTTCTTTCAAATGTAAAAAGCAAAAAACTCGGAAAGAAAGACATAGTGAAGCTTGAGGGGTTCTTTCCTTCGGATGAGAAGCTAAACCTAATCGCGCTCATTTCTCCGGAAGCAACAGTAAATATAATAAAGGACTCGAAGGTTGTGGAGAAAAAGAATGTTGAGACGCCCGGAGAGCTGGGGATAGGCCACTGCCCAAACCCAAGCTGCATAACGAACAATGAGGAAATGCATAGGCATTTTAAAAAAGAGGGCAGGATGTACAGGTGCGTTTATTGCGAGAGGGTTTTTCTGCCGGAAGAGCTTGTCTAGATTGCAATTTAAACATGTGCCGGAAGACGAGTATGGTCCTATTCCTCCTCTTATTTTGAAAGCCACAACGAAACATTTAAATATATTTATTAACACATATGAATGTTATGCACGGAGATATGAGAGTATTTGACAGGGGCAGTGATAAAAAAAGACCTCCAGATCCTGGAAAGAGGTTCAACGGCCTTCCATTGGTGGAAGAAAAAAATTGGAGGGGCATGGATGATGATGAGTTGAGAGAAGAAGCCTTTGGATATTGTAAAGAAAATAAGATAAAAAATCAGAGCGAGCTTAGTTATAAAAATAGGCTACTTTATGATGAACTTAGAAAAAGAAGATTGATGGATCATGTTTTTGGCAGTAGTTATGACTATTTTTTACGCTTAACCGAGAGGAAAATGGAATGGGGAGAGATGACCAACGATGAGTTAATTGAACATGCCTGCTGGTATTGCGCAGAGAATGAAGTAAAAAGTAGATCAGAATTGCACAAAAATAATTTTGAGCTTTATATTGAGCTTGCGAAAAAAGGTCTGCTGGGCGAAGTACTGCCCATAAAACGTATTACGAGATGGGGTTTAATGAGTGATAAAGAGTTAGTTGAGTTTGCAAGGAAGTATTGCGAGGAGAACGGGATAGAGACGAGAACGGAGCTTTATAGGAGGAGGTCTGGTTTGTATGTAGCGCTTACTAAGAGGGGCTTGGTGGGTGAGGTAATCCCTGTAGTAAAAAATAGTAAGAAATGGAGTTTAATGAGCGACAAGGATTTAGTTGAGTTTGCAAGGAAGTATTGCGAGGAGAACGGGATAGAGAGGAGAATGGAGCTTTGTAGGGTGAGATCTGGTTTGTATGTAACGCTTACTAAGAGGGGTTTGTTGGATGAAGTACTGCCTAAAAACAAGGATAAATTGGCAAGATTAAGTGATGAAGAATTGGTTGAATACAGCAGAAAGTATTGTTCGGAAAATAATATAAAGTGGAGGTATCAACTTTATGAAAATAACCGTGCGCTTTATTTTGAGCTTAAAAAAAGAAATCTTCTGAATGAGGTATTCCCCATAAAACGTACTACGAGATGGGGTGTAATGAGTGATAAAGAGTTAGTTGAGTTTGCAAGGAAGTATTGCGAGGAGAATAAGATAAAGGGGAGAATGGAGCTTGGCAAAAAGAAGTCTGGTTTGTATGGAGCGCTTCTTAGGAGGGGTTTGGTGGGTGAGGTAATCCCTGTAGTAAAACATAGTAAGAAATGGAGTTTAATGAGCAACAAGGATTTAGTTGAGTTTGCAAGGAAGTATTGCGAGGAGAATAAGATAAAGGGGAGGGGGGAACTTGGCAAAAAGAAGTCTGGTTTGTATGCAGCGCTTCTTAGGCGGGGTTTGCTGGATGAAGTACTGCCTAAAAATCCTTCATCTTTGCTTTAATGAAAGAAATGATTAATTTTTTCATGGTAGCGAAGTAAACGACTAACTAAATCGATTCATGCTGAAAGTATTTCCTGATAAGCTGATTTATCTCCTTGCTTTTCTCGACATTTAGAGTTTTGCAACATTCTCGAACGCTGTGTGGCTCTCGCCCCACTTTCTTTTTCTTGCAAGCCGGTGAAGGATGGATACCTTAAGTTCTTCATCTGATACCATAAAGTTCACAAAAAAGCAGATTATAGAAGAAACCGGGTTGGGAAAGGCAACGTTCTACAAGTACTGGGATAGGATTGTGGAAGCAGAGATGGTAAAGGCTACAAGAAGTTTTGGAAAAACAAGGTTATACAAACTAAACGAAGAAAATCCGGTTATAAAGAAAATAATAGAGGTTGAGCTTGCGCTTATTGAGAGAACAACACCGAGGGCTGTGGTCGTGGAAAGGCGTAAATCCAAATCAATTTAAACCCTTTTGCTCTATCTAAAATATGGATGCCGTCATGCCGAATTTTTCAGATGTTTTAGGGCCAAATGTAGAGGTGAAAACCTTCCCGGATGGGGACAGCTACGTCAGAATTTTGGAGCCTGAGATGTTTAAAGGAAAGGAAACAACAATATACAGCCGGTTGTGGCCCGAGCAGAACTCAAGAATATTTGAGCTGGTTTTGCTGGCGAGAACCCTGCGGAAAATGGATGCAAAAATAGAGGGCGCGGTAGTTCCGTACCTTCCGTACTCAAGACAGGACAAAATATTTTTGGAAGGCGAGGCGCTGAGCATAGATATTTTACTGAATTTGTTTGCAGAGAGCGGGATTAAAAAAATAACAACATTTGACTGCCATTTCATAAAGAGCGGGAGGGGCGAGTACGAAAGGGAGGGAGTGAGGATAAAAAACATTTCCCTGGCGAATATGTTGGTTGAGAAAGCAAAAAAAGAGTTTTCAAAAAATTTGACAACCATAAGCCCTGATGAAGGGGCGGGATACATGGCAGAAAAAGCGATGAAGAAAATTAGGGGAGAATATATTGAAGGAAAGGAGGCTTACAGGAGAATTGAACGGGTTGAAGGTGTAGGTGAGGTAGAAGGAAAGGACATTCTAATTATAGATGATATGATAAGCACCGGGGGAACGATGGTAAGGGCTGTTGAAAACGTGAAAAAAGCTGGCGCAAGAAAGGTTGGGGTTGCGACAGTGCATGCGTTCTTCTTAAAGGACAGCCTGGATAGGATAGAAAGAATGGCCGATTATATTATTGCTGCAAACACTATCCCGAACAAACATGCAAAAATAAATTTCATGGAGGCGCTCTGATATATGAGAATAGCGTTCTTCACAGATACATACCTTCCGCAAAGGGACGGTGTGGTTACCGCAATGCTCAACCTGAGGGGCGAGCTTGAAAAGCAGGGAAACGAAGTTTTTATTTTTACTCCGGGAACAAAGAAGCAGAAGGAAGAAAACAAGGACCCGCGGGTCCATTATTTCACCTCAACAGTTTTCAAGCCCTACCCGGATTACAGGATCGCGCTTTTCCCTTTCATCTCGGCGGTAAAGCTTGTGCAGGAGATGCACATAGATATAATACACAGCCACGGGATTGCGACAACGGGGCTGGCTGCAATACAGTGTTCGCAAAAATTAAAGATTCCTGCGATAGCCTCCTTTCATACGATGGTTCACAAGGCTACGTACTATCTTTCGCAGAACCCAAGTTTTAAGAACATCCTTGAGAATGTGGCAGTGAAATACCTGAGATGGTATTACAAGCAGTTCAGGGTTGTTACAACGCCGAGCAACTACGCAAAAAATGAGCTCAGAGAAATCGGAATAGGGAACTGCGTTGTGATGCCGAACGGAATAGAGTACGGAAGGTTTTCAAGGACGAAGGGAAAGAAAGCGAAAATAGATGGGAAGAAAGGGCCGTTCGCGCTATATGTAGGAAGGATAGTGAAGGAAAAGAATTTGGATTTGATAATAGACTCCGTTCCTTCGGTGTTAAACAGGAAAAAAGCAACATTCGTTCTCGTTGGAAAAGGCCCGTATGAGGAGGATGTGAGGAATAAAATAAAGATGCTCGGGATTGAGGAGAACGTGGCCATGCCCGGCTTTGTTGAGGACGAGGAGCTTCCTGTGTATTACAATTCTGCAAAAGCTTTTCTCTTTCCATCCTCGTTTGACACGCAAGGGCTGAGCGTTCTTGAGAGCATGGCTTTGGGATGCCCGGCAGTTGTTCCGGCAAACTCCGCGCCCGCAGAATTCGTGAAAGATGGGGAGAGTGGATTTTTGTTCAGGGATGAGAAGGAATTCCCAGACAAGGTAATCCAAGCGCTGGAGTGCAAGAAAAAAATAGGCGAGAATGCAAAAAAGGTTGCGAAGGAGTATGATGTAAAAAAGGTTGCGAAAAAATACGAGGAATTTTATCAGTCGCTCCTTAGAGCTTAAAGAATAGAAACCCTTCAGCCCTTTATCTCCTTTATCTTCTTTCTCAACTCCTCAACAGTTAGCAGAAGAACATCCCCGTTTTCAACATAGAATTTCAGGATGCCGGAAAGCCGGTTCGGAGAGTACACGTACGGGATGAAGCTTTCCTTCTCTTCCTGACCTCCGAAAATTATGATCGAAACGCCTTTCTTCGCGCATTCTATTGAGTTCTTTATAACTTCGTTCATCCTTCCCTTCTCGTAGAAATTTATGTAGAAGTCCTGGCCGAGAACTTTCAGTTTCGTATCGCAACCTTTTGTCCTCCCCAGGTCGCTGAACGGGATGGCATTTATTACGCATACATCCCTTATCGCCCTGAACATGGCGAGCGCCGGAATGCTCCTTCCGCTCTCTTTTTCCCAATCAACAAGCCCGTAGTAGTCAAGATATTTTTTCACATCCCCTCTCCCCTCAAGCCTGTCGAGTATGAATTCAAGGTTATAATCGCTCAGATAGACGGGCTTTCCCTGGTAGTATATGCTCTTGAACCCCCCCTTTATCTCGGCCAGCTTCAGCGGAGTGTATTTCCACTTGTAAAAATCGTTCACCTTCTTGAATATTTCGAGAACCTCTTTTCTTTTTATCGGTATTTTTATTTTTTCTATGGGCGGGAATGCCGGGATGTCGAGCGCATACGGCGCCTCCTCCTTCCTTGCGAAGTACACCCCAACAGCCACGATGCCCAATGCGATGGAGAAGAGGAGGATGTTTATCGGGCTGAAGATGACCGAAAGCCCTCCTGTTTCCCTTCTAACAATAGTAACTGTTTTCTGCTCGCCGCCTATTGTGAAAACAAAATCGTAGGAACCTGTTGGCGTGGGCCCCCCAAACTCCCTGTTAAGGTCAAGTTCAACCTTTTTGACATTTGTGAATGTGTATGTCTTGTCGCGAAACTTTATTTTAACATCCCTGAGAAAAATTTCCTTGCCTCCCACGAAAAAACTAAAAGTGTATTTGGACTCCATGAAATTTACGCTTGATTTTATCTCGACCGGCGCAACGGAAAAAACCGACCTTGCGTACGCTTTCTGTCCGTCGTTTATCTCGCACAGGTAGCTCCCTTCGGAAAGGGCGCCGGTGTATGAAAAAATGAAATCCGAGGAGAGGGGGTGGGTGCCGAGCGGAACCCTTTCCACACTCCTCCCCCGCGAATCCGCAATATCCAGGAAAAGCGGTTTCTGTTCCCCTCCGTTGTTTATGAAAGCGTGGAAATTCAGCGGCGCGCCGGAGATTGCTGTTGAAACAACAGTCGGGCCTTCGCTTACGTAAAGTTCCCCTGCAACATCGCTTAAAACCGGCTTGAAAACAGCGTACGTAAGCTCGTTTTCGCTTGTAGAGTAGAGTTTGAGATACCCGCTCCTTTCAGAATCAACAAATACAAGAGCGCTTGTCTCGTTAATGTTGAGCGAATGTTCATATCTCGGAGTCAGCCATTCTGTATTTGAGAGTATTTTTTCAACATCACCCGCCGCGCCGGCTCCGCTGTCCCATCCTATATCCAAAGCCTGCGGTATAAAAATCATCGCCCCTTTTCCGTACTTCGCAACGCTTATGCACCCCCGTATGAGAGAGCCGGATTTGTAAAGAGGGTCTTTTAGGGTGGCGTTGCATGTCATCTGCTCCCTCTCAAACTTTATATTGAATGTTTTCCAAAAAGAAGACGGGATCTCTGTGAGCGAACCGTCCGTGTCTATCGCCTGGTTGGGCTCTAGGCCGATGTATATGAAAGTGTTCCCTCTTCCGACAAAATCCTTGAATTCCGGAACGAGGAGCTCTTTTGGAAATTTTCCGCACGGAGCAATAACAACCGCTCCTTCCGGAAGGGAGAGTGCATCCTCTGAGCTTATCTCGCCGACCGAAAAACCCGCCCTCTCAAGGTTGCTTTTCAGAACACCCTGAAAATACGGGTAGTTGTTCTGGGACTGGTATTTTCCGCATTCAAGAAGAAAAACCTGGTTTGAAACCGGAGAGGTGTAGAGAGCGAGGTTTATGCTGCTCGCGTTTGTTTCTATTATGGAGTAGGCAACTGTTCTAGGAGAGAATTCGCTTCCATAGCTCGCGATTCCGCTTTCCAGAACGTTTATGAAATGCACCGGCTTTTCTTTTTCAGCATGTGGGATGACCACGGGAAGGCTGAGGATGTAGAAGATAAGGCCCGCAAGAATCAGGATAAACACAGCCAGCCCTGCAACCAGCACCATCATTGGCGATACCGGCCTCGCCTCCTCTTCCTCCATCCTGCCGGGTTTTTTCCCCTCCTTCTTTTTGAAAAGCGCCTCTAAAAAAAGCTGGAGTTCTGATTTCTTGACGGTTTTAAACCTCTTTACGTGCTCATACCTCTTTTCAACTTCAAACTTGAACTGCCTTCTCTTTATAGCCGCCATAAAACCACTAACTTGACTACTGGATCGGGCTTATGAACCCTTCCTTTACGAGTTTGTTCAGCTGCTCCTCAACAAGGGCCTCCGGCACACTGTAGATTCTCGCGAACTCTCCTATGTTTATCTCGCCGTTGTGCTCTCTCAGCCAGTCCTGTATCCTCTCCCTCAAGGTTTCCGGCGAGAGCGTTTCGAGTTTTTTTATTTTCACGATCAGCTCGTCGTTTTTGCTGTTGAGCTCGTAGTTCTCCTTCACAAGCCGCTCATTCTCGTCAGAAAGGACAGCATTTCTTCTGTTCAGTCTTTTTACTTCATTCTTCAGCTTGTCGTATTCAGAGTAGAGCTTGCTGTAATCCTGCGTCGCGTAGGCATCCAGGTCCTTTATGGCCATATCCACAAGCCCTATTATATCTTTTGTGTCTAGGGCGTAGATGTCCCGGAGAAGCATTATGATGGTGAGGACTTTTTTTGTAACCTCCCATTTTCTCTTTGAGGGGGTTGTGCCCGGAGGGATGGAATACATCACATCCATCCCGTCCTTCTTGAAGTTTATTACGAAAAAAGAGATGGGGATGCCGTTCAAATCCTTGGTTTCAACATACGCGAACGAAACCCCCTCCTTTGTCTTCGCAACCTCGCCCCGCTCAACAGGAACGACTGCCTTCTCTATATCATCAAAACTCCCGTTCAGCTTTGCATTTATCCTGAGCGAACCCACATCCGGAGCAGAGGGCTTTTCGCCCTCGCCTGTTTTTACCGGCAACGCCATTTATTCACCGTTTTTTATTTTTTGCTTTTTCCTCCACAACCGTCGTCTCTCCCTCAACAGCGGGGAGGTAGGATATGAGGGCCATGAGGATAAGGAACGCGCCGACAATCAGGCCGAAGAATATGCTGCTTATGCCCGGCAGGGAGCCGAAGAATATCGGCACTATTATCAGGAGCAGCAGGATTGCTGCTGCAAGAGCCGAGGCGAATGTAAAATTCCTTTCAAACTGCTTTCTTTTCTCCTTGTACTTTTCGTAGTCCTCTTTGCACACAAAAAGCTCGTTGTTCTTTGCAATTTTGAGTTTTTTCTTTATCTCCCTCAGCCACTTTATCACGATATCCTCCTTAACCCTGTAAGCCCCATCTGTTTTTTTTATTTCATTCCCGCATATTATGCAAACCTTTGCCATTCAATCCTCCTCCAAAATCACCTGGGTAATCTCCCTGTCGCCAATCTGGTTTTTCTTGAAATCCGCCTTTGTGAAAATATTTATTATCGTCGCGTCATCCACGCCCAGCTCCTTGAGGAACGCGGTCATTTCCCTTCTCTCGACCCCATATCTCTCAAGGAGGATGACGAAGCTTACCACATCCATGTGTCTATTCTTTTTGTCAAAGAGCTGGCTTATCTCCTGCACGCGCTCCTCGCTCAGCCCGAACTCCCTCAATCTCGCTCTGAGCTCCTCCCTTTTAAAAGAAATGCTTTTTGGCATGTTTTCACCGGCTACATCTTTTAAATCAAGGAAAAGGTCTTTTAAAGGCTCCTCTCCAGCTATCCTCTCAAGCAGGAATGTGGAGGGATATTTTTCGGCTGTGTGGAAGGCAAGGTTCACGGCCGCCTGGCCAACGCCGAAGCCGGAAATCTCCTCTCGCATGAAATTGCTGAAATTCAGGGTGGATTGGAGGTAGTCCAAAAACTGCGCAAATTTCACTTTCAGTATGAAAGTCGTGCCAACGTTGCTGAATATGCTTTCGCTTATATCCGTAGGGTTCTGGCTTGCAACGATCAGCTGGAAGTTGTACTTCCTTCCTTCTCTTACAATCATGACCGCATCGCTGTTCTCCTCTTTTGCGATCTTCCATGCCTCGTCCAAAACAACTATAAGCCGTATGCCCTTTTCCCTCGCCCATCCTGTTGCGCGCATTTTTTCCTTTATGAACTGAAGGATGCTCAGCGCGCCGAGGGCCCTGAACCTCTCATCCGGCAGGCCGCTCAAATCAAGGCTCACCAATCCGGAAGTAGTGAGCTCATCCAAACTTATCGTGCTCTGCTGGGCAAAATAGTCCTCGCCGGGCCTTGTGAACTGCTTCAGCCGGTATATCGCGTTTTCAAGCTCCGCCGGAAATTCGTATGTCCCAAGCTCGGCCTGCTCCTCAAGTATTCTTACAACATCTTTCAGGGTCGGCGGCGTGAGCTGTCTTCCAAGTTCATCCCGCTGGTCCTTGCTGTCCATCCTGAACTTTGCCTTTACGTACGCTTGTTCTATTGCCTCTTCTGTAAGTCTTCTCTGCTCCGGGTACTGGCCGATATCCGTAAGGATCTCAAGCGTCCTCATTATCTGCTTTATTCTATCGTACGGTTTCATCCCTCCGAGGTCAAGAAGGTTGATGTAGCTTCCTTTTGCTAAGGCAATAACTTTCCCCCCTGTCTGCACAACCCAGTCCTTGTATTCTCCGGCCCAGTCTATTATAAGGGCGTTGGAGTTCCACACAAAACTCGCCCTCATGAGGTATGTTTTTATCCAGTAGCTTTTTCCGCTTCCGGTAATTCCAACGATTGCCATGTGCGGGTTTGTTACATCCTCAAAGCTCCAGTAAAATGGGGAGTGGAGGATTGATGTTCTTCCAACATATATTGATTTTATGGGGTCCTTGAAGAGCACTTCGCCAGGCGGTTCTGGTGGGTGGACAAGAATGCTTCTCATCGCAACGGCAACATTGGAAACCTTCATTACTCCCAGTCTTCCCACTCTACCACCTCAAACCTTAAACCAGCTGGTTCTCAAGCTCTTCAGGGGTCGTGGGCAGGGTCTTCTCCCATTCAACCACCCTCAGCATTTCATCAGCGGTCAGGGGCTCAACCTCAACATTCAGCGCATTGGAGAGGGTTGCCTTCAGCTCAGAAGCCTGGGCTTTTACTTTACTTATTGCCTCCTCCTTTGTTATTCCGGATGCGGTCGTCATAACATATGCAACAACACCCATAGGCTTCACGCCCCTAGTAAGCGAATCAAGCTGGGCAGACCACATCGCAACCTCCCTTTCGTACCTGTCAATTTTAAGAACATCCGGCTCTGCCTTTTCCCTTTCCCTCGCGAGCCTCAGCTGCGCCTCCGCTTTTTTTGTCTCAAGAATCTTTCTCTTTTCGCTTATTTCCTCCGCATAAAGAAGGTAGGAAACCTTTGTGACATACTTTATGTTAGAAATGGCCCTTTCAAAAAACTTGGAGTAATTCATTACTTCCTCTTCACTCTTTTCAAGCATGGATTCGTATATTTTCAGCACAAGGAACGCGGATGCGTAGAAAAGCCCGCTCGGCGCCTTTTTTACCACAACATCCTGGCTTGGAGGAATTTCGTATCCGGTATCCGTGACCAACAGGATGTTTCCCTTCTGCGTGAAAAGGGGGACGATCAGGTATCCGTATTTCAGGAAAAGAATGGCAGTAAGGGTCGCTATTCCAGCTATCGCTGCACCCAGCATCGTGAATATCCCTCCTCCGCTTGCTATTGCCACGAGGGTTGCGAACAATCCGATGACCAAAGAACCATAAGCGAGCTGCTTATTGCTTATCTCTATCATAGAGAGAGAATTAGAAGATGAGGTTTAAAAAACTATTTGCACGTCTTCTCAACAACCTCCTTTGCTTTTCCAATATAAGGGGTTTTGAATATTCTTTCTATTTCGTTTTTTTCAAGAAGCTTTGCGTATTCGCTTTTTTCAAAAATTTCCTGCAAATTTCTTCCCTTTCCGCTCATCGTAAGCTCTCTAACGACTTCGTGGGACTTCTGCCTCCCCAGTTTTTTAGAGAGGGAGAGCATAAGCCTTTCGGCGTACACTGCGCCTTTTGTAAGCTCAACATTCTCCGCTGCTTTTTTTTCATCTATCTCCATCCCATGGATTATTCCTGCCATCTCTTTGAGCATGTAGTCGGTTGTGCAGAAGCTAGTTGGCCAGATGATTCTCTCGTTCGCAGAATTCGTCAAGTCCCTCTCGTGCTCGAGCGCAATATTCTCGAGCGCAACCTGGACATTCGCTCGAACTACCCTCGCTAGGGAGCATATCCTTTCGCTTTTGTGCGGGTTTCTTTTCTGCGGCATTGTTGAAGAGCCGACCTGCTTTTTTCCGAACGGCTCAAACCATTCTCCGATCTCTGTCCTGCTGAGGTTTCTTATTTCCTTTGCGATCTTTTCCAAATTTGAGGCAACAAGGGCAAGGAAGAAAAGCACGCTTGCATGAATGTCCCTCTGGATTATTTGGTTTGAAACATCTGCTTTTTCCAGGTTGAGCTCTTTTAAAACAAGCTCTTCTATCTTTTCAAAACCATAGGTCTCAAAGCTTGCGTAATTTCCAACAGCACCTCTTATCTTACCCACCTCCACCCGCTTTCTCATCTCCCTAAGCCTTTCAATATTTCTTTTGTTGTCTGAATAGTAGAGGGCGAATTTCATTCCTATTGTTGTCGGGATGGCATGCTGGCCGTGGGTTCTTCCAACGCATATGCTGTTTTTGTATTTTAAGGCCTTTGTTTTCAATTCTTCTCCAAGAGTGTTCATTCTTTTTTCTATCAAATCAAAAGCTTCCCTGAAAATAAGCGCGGTTGCTGTATCTTCTATATCGTAGCTTGTCGCACCTAAATGGACATACTCGCCGTACTCTCCGCTTTTTTCTGCGATCGCCTTCACTAGAGCCATTAGGTCGTGGTGGGTTTCCTTTTCGATCTCTTCAACGCGCTTTATTGAAATGCACTTCACCGCTTTCTCAACAGCAGGTACTGCTTCTTTCGGAATATTCCCAAGTTTTGCATGCGCCTTTACGAGAGCAAGCTCAACCTCAGCCCATTTTTTTATCCTGTTTTCATCGCTGAAAATATCCGCCATCTCGGTTCTATAACGGGTTTCTAT
>CAYXNY010000034.1:0-33527 GCA_964467175.1 Microcaldota archaeon
TTCCGCCAATCATTCAAACCAAGCAGATAGCAGGAGATTTCATCTTGTCACCTATACGGGCTTTTCGAGAGTTGATCAACTTTCTTATGCTCTTTTATATGTAGGAGTTAAGCACTTTTTTAGAGATAATTCGCAACAGCCCATCAGACAGTGACGATAAGGATTTTAAATTTGCAATAGTCTAGCAAACTCCTAACAACAGATAATTATTTATAGTGGGAAATTTATTTATAATTAGTTTGTATAACAAAGGTGAATATGATGGTGAACGAAGGAAGGGGTGTTCTTCACAGGAAGGGATTTGCTTCATACGCCTTGATCGCAAGGCGCGTCTAGTTTTACCCTTAGAGATAAGGGACGCTATTGGAATTAAAACCGGGGATAAAATTTTGCTTAGCGTTAGCGCTGTAAAGAATGGCAAGGTTATAATAGAATTAGCGAAAGCTTCGGAAAATACTGAATCATGCGCATGCTCGTGAAATGTGGGTTATGCAGAGAGAAAAACAAGGAGGTGTAAAAAATGAATGGAATGAAAAATAAAAGAAAGGAGGTTGTAGGCGAAAGCCCAGGAAGAGGAAGGTTGATAGAACTAAAAGCGCGGCTGCTTTGTGAAGGCGCGAATGTGGATGACGCTGCCAAAGAGCCTTGCAAGGAATACCAAAGCGCTCTTTGCAACGATTCAGTATATTTTCCCTAAAAGAAACCTGTAAAAAATGGGCTGAACTTTTTGATAAGATGTCGCAAAGCGAAACGGCACTAAAAATAATGCCTTGATAATTCCTGCAAATAATTCAACTATGATATTTTCAGTGACCGAACATCTTTTATAACGAAAGCGCTCGAACGCTAGAACTAGATAAATTTCCCAACCATCATCTTTCTTTTCAGTAAAGATGATGGGCTTTGAACGATGATTCGTTCAAAGCCGTCTCCTTCCGGCAACGGTTGGAGTGAACTTCGTTCACTGCCCATCATTTTTCTTGAAAAGAAAGATCAAAGGGCCCTGGATGTGGAAACGCCGGATGAAAGATTTTGTGGAGAATACTGAGGGTACCTTGAGGAATAAACCACCATAACCCGTGCCAATCTATGGGCAATCTATTCAACATCTACGCGACTTAATTATGCCCACGGCCCAGAACAGTTTCTTTTTATGGTTTAGTATTAAAAACATTTCCATACATACTTAAAAACATGCCCGCACCCGCAAAGCTCAAGGAAATTTTCCATTCTTTCAACCCAGCCGCGCGCGGGGACAAAAAAACCATCAGCCAGATTGCCAACAAATATTTCGAGGAAAATCAAAAAAAACTAAAGGAAAACCCGGCCTCCCAGGGGCCAACAGGGCTTTGCTTTGACCCGGACTCTTTCTCAAAAAACGGAAACCTCTCGATAGTTTTTGAAGGGGGAGGGATGAAGGGATATGTCCACTTGGGCGCTTTCATGGCTCTTTTGGAAGAAGGGATGATTCCAGAAGGCTGCCATCTCTGGTTTTACGGAACAAGTGCCGGCTCGATAGCCGCGGTTGCGTCCTCTTTAATCGCGAGCGGGAAGATGGGCGTTCAGGAGGTTTATGATAAGTTTGCATTCCATCCGGCCTATCTAATTTTTTTCCTGAACTTCGGCTACAATCCGTTTAACGGAAGGCTGATAAGATGGAGAGTAGACAGCATACTTAAGAAAAAAGGGATAAAAACTCTCTCCGAATTGAGGGTGGCTGTAACTTCTGTGCTTTACGATGTCCAGAAAAAACAGTCCTACCTCGCTGTTTTCGGGCCGAAACCATTCTCGGATGTGCATTTGGAAAAAGTCGACCCGTGGCGTTTTGGCAAAGGGCTGACGGTTGGAAAGGCCGTCCAGTCCTCTTCAGCCATGCCAGGTCTTTTCACCGCCGGAGTTATCTCCAACGCAAAGGTTACCATTCTTAAACCAAGGGCACCTTATGAGAGCCGGGTTCCGTACGGAAAAAGGATTCTAGCAGAGCCCGGCCCGCCCGGGCTTATAGAAAATTGCGAAGTAAAGGGAATAGGCTTGCTGACGGATGGCGGGACAAAGGCAAACCTTCCTACAATAGTTGCGCTCTCAACCCCGAGATACAGAAAAGAGGCGGACTTGGTGTACGCGATAAATATAGAGGTTGAGAAAAAAGAAACGCGCTTAAGGGAGCTCCTGGAAAAACTCAGGTATTCAAATCCAAGAACGCGCATAGTTCGTTTTTTGAAAAATATTTTTGATGCGTCCATCCAAACCCTCTACCTCCTTCATATAAGAAATAACTTTGTTTGGACGATGAAAAGGACAATAGACTCTATGATGGAGGAGATAGCGGAAAGGGGAAACGCCCTCTGCATGCACGGCAACATAATAAGGTTAGATATACATGCGCCCGACGTATCCCTGTGGAGGCCGGATAAAGCCGGAGAGCTTGTTTTAGAAGGGTATCTGCAAACAAAGAAACAGATAAAAGAGCTTAAAAAACTGGCGGGGATTATATAAAAAGAGAACCGACCCTCACTCCGTCCTTTATGCTTATTGTTTTCACGCCGGTTTTTTTCTCAACTTCATTAGCGACATACGCAGGTCCTGCTTTGAGCATCCTCATCCCGTAATGATAAAGGATGCAGAGCTTCGGCTTCGCTTCTTTTAGAATCTCAACCCCATCCACCAATGCAGAAAAATGCTTTGGGTATTTGTCTCTCGTTGGTTTAATTGTATTTATTATGAGCGCATCGCATCCCGCATAATTTTTTCCTATGCCCTCATAATAATTCCCATCACTCGTATACCCTATCGTTTTCCCATCCATTTTGAGTTTAAACCCAAAAGTGCTTTTATCATCATGCACAGATTTTACATACTCTATCCCAAACCCATCAAATTCTTCTTTCTTTCCCCACTCGGCTACATGAATTTCCTTCACCAAACTCTGATGGTACTTCGTTATTCCCCTATCCCCGTACTCATCTCCATTTATAACGCTCTCGCTCCCTATAACAACCCCCCTCTTCTTTGTTCCATAAGAGCTCATCCCCTCTGTTATGACATTGGCATCGCTTACGTGGTCTATGTGATTATGGGTTGCGATTAGCACATCTATGCTTGTCGGGTTTATGCTCAACATATTCATTTTTACTATTGCTCCTGGGCCCGGGTCTACATATATTCTCTTACTTCCCAAAATTGCAAACCCGCCCGTCCCATACCCTTTTACCTGCCTTATTAGATTTATCCTTCCTCCTCCAACGCCAACGAAGAAGATTTCCATGCGCTTTTTTAGAATAAAAATTTTTAAATTGGTGTGGGATTTTGGCGTGTGTTAATTTATGGCAAAAAACAAAAGGTTTTTAAATACTTGCGTGTATAATCTGTTATTGTAGATTGAGAAAGGTGGTAATATGAAAATTAAGGCGAAGGACGTTGGGCGTACCGAAAAAGGTAAAGGCACAAATCCATTTAGATTAGTGCTCCCTTTACTTGCAACCGCTGCGTTCTTATTTGGCGGCTGCGCAACCGGGGGGAAGAAAAACATTTATAGCACCGGACAATCACCCGCTGATTCTGCTGAATTCAAAGGTGGAACTGAGTACAATGATAGGTATGTTAAAAATAAAACTGAAGGTAAAACTGAAAGCAAACCCGATACGGCAGGAGTTAGTGCCACGCCTGCGCCTTTTGAGACGGTTGTACACCCTAAACCAATGCTGGATACTTTGAGAGTGGATACTTCTAAAACAAAACTTGCCCCAGGAGGAGATTTTACTATAATCGGTATAGAAGGAAAAACATTAATTGTAACAGCCCCATCTTCTCGTTATCTAATGCTTATTTTTGAGGGATTGGCTAGACCGCCTCTTCACAACATCACGCAAATAATTGATAGGGGAAGTTCTTTAGAAATCTATGATGAGAAAGGTCTTTGTATGAGAGTAAGCGGTTTGCCTGGTGATACTGTAGTTATTGAAGAAAGGGGGATCTCCCAGAAAGTAGTCGATGGGAGGGAGATCTATTCTTCTACAATGGTTCCAAGTTATAAAGAAAAAGGTTCATTTTGTTTGGATACATCAAAAAGCAAAGACCTTCAATATAAATTAAGGGTTTTTAAATCAGTGATTAAGCCAATATCTGAAGACTCTTCGGATTTGATTAGGGAAGGCGTTGTCCCGCCCTCAGGTGCGCTTCTTCCCTACTCAGCATTTGGATCTCCGCTGAGCGTTACTCCAACAGAGCTTGCAGGGATTGCGATTCTGTTTAACATTCAGAACCCGGACCAGTGGTATTTTAATAACAATTCGCTAATTAAAACTTTGAGAAGGGTAAATGGCGGAAGCCTGGACCTTGTGGACCTAAGGGAATTCTTTGTAGGTCCATATTTCAATTCCATTCGTGCTATAAGAGAGCTTGGCTATAGTCCAAATGCAACAGCGGATTTAAATGCAGCTGTTGCTTTTAGGCTTGGGCTTCCATGGCTCTACGGAACCATAGGTGGAAAAGGAGAAACAAGCGTTATTGGCACTAGGTTCGTTTCAAGAGGAACGCCGTATGTTGGTTTGGCGGTTCAGGATGTCTGGCATCTTGGCAGAATGGCAGGAACCCATAATTTGGGAGTAAGGTTCAATGCTTACAAGTTTGAGAAGGGGTACGTGCTGGACTGGGCAGACACAACCACGCTTGTTTTTGAGAACAGAGGATGGTCCCTTGACCTTGCGTATCTGCTCTCAGTAAACAATGTTGTTGGGGTTTCTCTTGGAGTCAATGATGCGCTTTACTCAATATACGGAACAAAAGTTATCTATGACCCGTCTCTTAAAGAAATAAGCAGAGAGAGCGACATTTACATAAGACTGCCCACAACCTTGGTTACTGGTTTAGGAATTGGCGGTTTGTATTCTCCTGTTGTGATAGGGATTGATGGACGCTGGGGTATAGCAGACCGTGCGGTTACTTTTTCTGAAATTGATGGTGCAATTGCATTGGCATACACTCTGTTCAATGTGCCTTTTGTCGTGGGAGTGCAGGGAGGATATCCAGTAGGCGGCGAGGGCAAATGGATTTCACTGTTCCTCTCCGCAGGTCTTGGGGGCAAAATAACAGGAGGCGGAAGTTTGGGGGGCGGGGTACATAAAGCAGAGCTTACCGACCACCGCTACGGTTTTGGCCTGTACGGAAGAAAAGGCCAGTGAAATATTGTTTCTAGGCGCTTCCCATACCCCTCTTCCATTTCTTTTTTCTTTTTGCAGAACACGCAAACATCAGTCGAGCTCGGCTCTTTGCATATTTTGCATTTCCCAATCTTCAGCTTCTCTCCATCCAATCCTTTCCTCATCAACTTCTCCATACTCAAAAAACTATTCAGAATTTTGAATTTCGTTCCCGGATGCTTCTCCTCAAGAGCGTTCAGCATTTTTCTTATTTCATGCCTGAACGCAACCCTCATCCCAGGACATCCTTTCGTTTGAAAAGGCAGGTTTTTAATTAGCGCATACTGAACAACCTCTTTCTCAGGGGTTCTTAGAAGAGGCTTTATCCTCGGAACAAACGCCTCCTCATCCACAACAGGCTCAACAAGCCGAATCAACCTCAAAGGTTCATTTCTCATCATGTTCATGAGAACCGTCTGCGCCACATCATCAAGGGTGTGCGCAATAGCCAGTTTGTCCGCCTTCTCCTCCCTTGCGGCTATGTTCAGAAGCCTTCTTCTGAAAACCCCACAATAACTACACGGGCTTTTACCTCTCTTATAGATATCAGAAGTGGTAAAACCAAGCTCTTTTTTGAAATAAACAACCCTATGCGGAATTCCGAGCTTTTCGCATTCTTTCCGCGCAACCTCAACCAGCTTATCAGAATATCCAGGTATCCCTACATCAACGGTTATGGCAAAAAGCTCAAACGGATGGGTTTTTCTCAATTTCGCAAGGATGTGCAGGAGTACTGTGCTGTCCTTCCCTCCGGAATAACCCAGGGCGACCCTTTCGCCCTTTTTGATCATTTTGAATTCGCGTATTGTCCTGAACACGCGCTTCTCAAAAAAATTCAAAAAATGGCTCTCGCAGAAAACCCTTTTCATGTATGGAAGATAGACGGCCCCATCCCTTTTGCACAGGCCACATTTAACGCTAAACATCCGCAACTACCCTTATTATTTCAACCTCTTCATCCCCTTCAAGCTCGCATACCTCTGGTACGACCTTTCCATTCACCCTTACAACAACCTCCTCCCTATTCATGTTGAGCTTTTTCAGCAGCTCGGTAATTTTTCCCTTAAACTTCATGATTTAATTTTGCCATGAGCAATACTTTTAAATCCTACCGAGCATAAACCTAAACCTCAGGTGATGATGAATGCCTATTATTGTTTGCGAAAGATGCGGGGCAAGGACTGCAAAGCCGGTCCAGTGCAATTACTGCGGGAAATACGTCTGCCTAAAATGCCTTAAATCTCAGAAGAGGATAAGCAAAAAAGAAATTCTGAAGATATCCATATGCAAAGAATGCTGGACGAAGATGCCCATGAGGGAAAAATACAAAAATAATCAGTTCATCGTTTTCTAATAAAGATCTCTACTTTCTTTCCGTCAATATCCCATTCCTTTCCTTCATTTTTGAAAGGCCTGAATTCTACCTTCTCAGCGCGCGCCCGCTTCTTTATTCCCTCGCAATTCTTTTTCACTATTGAAACTATCTCGCTTTCCCCATCCATCATTATCTCAACAATGTCCTTTTCAACAAGCCCCATCTCCTTCCTCATCTGCTGTATCCTTCTCAGAACCTCCTTAACGATCGCCTCTTCATAAAGCTCCTCGCTTATCTCCTTGTCTATATACACCCTTCCATTTTCAGTTTCGCCAACAGCAAATTTCTCGCTTCCTTTCCCAACAGAAAATTCTTTTACATTAAGCATTTTTGCAATTATCCCATTCACATTTTTTATTTTCTTTCCCACTTTCTCATCCTTCGGCTCGAAAACAGCTTTGCGCAACGGCCACCTTAGCTTCACGCCCGTACTTTGCCTTACCATAAGCCCGGAAGCGATTATGTCCCCGGCTATCTCCATCTCCTCCTCCAGCTCCTCGTCGATTTTTTTCCTGTCCTCCCTTCCTATTCTGAGAAGGTGTATGCTCTCCTCCTTCTCCTGCTTTCTGTAAAATTTCTGGTATATATGCTCGGAGATGAAAGGGGTAATGGGCGCGAGGAGTTTTATTGAAAACAAAAGCGCCTCGTATATCATTTCCATCGCAGCGCCATCTTCGTTCTCCGCCACTCTCTCCTTTGCAAGCTTCATGTAAAATCTGCTGAAATCCTCAACTATGAAATTTTTAAGCGCCTTCACTCCTTTATGTGGTTCCATGTTCTCAAAGGCATCGTTATACTCTTTCAGGACCGAGTTCATCCTGGAAACAAGCCACCGGTCTTCAACCGCAATTTTTCCTTTTCCTGCCTTTTTCTTCTTCGCCCCATAATTCCTTTCTAAAAACGATTCCAAATTATAAAGAATGTTAAGGATGTTTTTTGCCTCCTTCATTTCCTCCCACATGAATTTCAAATCTTCATATACGGGGTTTGTCAACCCCCAAAGCCTGAATGCGTCGGCCCCATGCATTTTTACTATCTCTTCCAGCGGGACAAAATTCCCCAAGCTTTTACTCATCTTTTCCCCCTTTTCGTCCACAAAAAATCCATGCATCATTAAATTTCTGTAAGGGGCTTTTCCATACCGGACTATTCCTGAACCGAGCAGGGAGTAGAACCATCCTCTTATCTGGTCATGCCCCTCTATTATAAGGTCCGAAATCTCTCCCCACTCCTTTGCCTCCTCATCCGTTAGCTCTGCCCACATTGCGTTTCCGGAATCAAACCATACATCAAGAACATCAGGAACTCTTCTCATTTCCCCTCCGCATCTGCACTTAAACTTTATTCCATCAACATAGGGCCTATGAAGCTCCTTTACCTCCTCTCCAAGCTCCCTTCTTTTTCCAACAACCTTCATCTCCCCGCATTTTCCGCATTTCCAGATCGGGAGGGGAATTCCCCAGTACCTCTGCCTTGAGATGCACCAATCCGGAGCGTTCTCCACAAACTGCAGAAACCTCTCCTTTCCGAACTCCGGAACCCATTTTATTTTCTTCGCTTCCGCGAGCATCTCATTTTTCAGCTTTGAAATATCTATGAACCACTGGGTTGTTGCAACGTAAATAAGGGGAGTTTTGCACCTCCAGCAATGTGGGTAGCGGTGCCTCACCCTCTCCTCATGAACGAGCGCTCCATTCTCCTTCAAAACCTCAATTATTTTCGGGTTTGCCTCGCGCACATTCATTCCTTTAAACTCCCCTGCCTCTTCAGTATACCTTCCCTCCCCGTCTACAGGGCTGAATACCTCTATTCCGTTCTCCTTCCCAACCGCAAAATCCTCAGGCCCATGGCCGGGGGCTGTGTGCACTATTCCCGTCCCCTCCTCAAGCGTTACATATTTGTCGCTCAGCACAACCCTTCTCCTGTACTCCTTCTTTATCTTCTCCTGAAAAGGATGCTCATACTCTATTCCTTCAAGGTCCTTTCCTTTCATCTCTTCAATGACAATTCCGCTCTTTCCCAAAACTCTCTCAACTTCGTGCATCCTCCCTTTTGCAAAAACATATGCCTCCTCTCCAAACATCACCTTCACATAATCATAATCCGGATGGACCATGCAGGCCATGTTCGAGACAAGCGTCCACGGTGTTGTCGTCCATACAAAAAGAAACTCGTCGCTCTTCCCCTTTATCCTGAATTTGACAAAAACGCTCGGGTCGCTCTCCTCGTCATACTCCAGCTCATAATTCGCGAGCGTTGTTTCGCACCTGTAGCAGTATGGAAGAACATACTCCCCCTCGTGCATAAGCCCCTTATCGTAAGCCATCTTCAGAGTTTCCCAGCTCTTCTCAATATACCCGTCTTTATAGGTAATGTAGGGGTTGTCCCAGTCCATCCACACCCCAATGCTCTTGAACTGCTCCGTCATTATCCCTATGTACCTGTCCGCAAACTTTCTGCATTCAGCAATGAATTTTTCAACCCCGAATTTTTCTTCTATCTCATTTTTCTTTTTTATCTCCAGCAGTTTTTCCACTTTTACTTCTATGGGCAGGCCGTGCGTGTCATACCCTGCCTGGGCGCGCACATTGTACCCATTCATTCTGTAATACCTGCACATCGCATCCTTTATCGCTTTGTTCCACGCGGTTCCGGGATGGATCTCGCCCGTTGCGTACGGCGGGCCGTCGACAAAATAAAATTTCTTTCCATTTTTGTTTTTCTCCTTCGCCTTCTCGTAGATTTTTTCCTTTTCCCAAAATTGCAGCATCTCCCTCTCTATTTTTTCGTACTCGTACATAATTTCACTTCTTGATTTTTTCCTTTGCCAAAAAGAAGAGCGGGGTTGAGAGAAACATAAATCCAGCCGCAATTACGAAACCGCTTCTTTCAACCAAAAATGCGGCGACCAGCCCCAGAAGGCATACGAACTCAAAGTATCCCAGCCCTATTCCGTGCTTTTTTGTCTTGTAGTAGAAAACAAACCCGAGAAGCCCGATTCCAAAAAGAAAAGGGAACGCCGCCACATCCAGGGCGAAGAGCTTTGCTCCGGTTATGAAAAAAGCAAGAAGGGCAGAAAAGGCAACGCCCATCCAGAACTCCCTGCTCTCCATTAGAACACCTTCTCCCCTACATAAACCTTAATTCCATCCGGCATGAGCTTGAACGGAACAAGGTCTTTTGAGTGGTCGCTTCCCCTCATCTTAAAGACCTCAACCGCCTTCACCCTCTTGTCCCCCCTGTCTAGGCTGTAAAGGTTTATTATTCCGTCTAGAACATAGTGCTCTATGCTGTACTTCATCTGCTCCTTGCTCGCCGTTTCTGCCTCGACAGTCACCATGGCTGTGCAGTCAAGGTTTCGCAGAAGGGAGAAGAATTCGAAAGCGGTTTTTCTGTACTCGCCATCCTTTTCAAAAATCGCCCGTATCATGGTTGCCGAATCGATCACAACCCTTTTTACATTGTTGTTTGTTATTTTTGATTCGAGTATCTCCGCAATCTTTTCTATCGTGAATTCGTCCGGTTTTTCTATAAAAAGCTTTTTATCCGCCATCGTGTCGATGTCCTTGAAATTCGTGAATGTGTTTTTCATGTTCTCCAATATATCATCCGGCGTCTCCTCAAGGGTTACGTAAACGCCCGGCTCGCCGTTTTTCGCACCCCTGTAAAGGTATTCGAACCCAAAAGAAGTTTTTCCTGTACCGGGCCCGCCGAAAAGCGCGACATGCCTTCTTTTCGGGATCCCTCCATTGAGCATCTCATCCAATCCGGAAATTCCTGTTTTTACCCTCTCCATGGTATCACGGGGTTATTTCGCACAAAAAGTTTTTAAACTCTCTTCACTGAATTTCCTTGTGGTGTTGGAATGGAGCTTCTTCCTTGGGTTGAGAAATACAGGCCGAAAAAGCTTGATGAAGTGATAGGGCAAGGGCACATCCTTCCGCTCCTCAAATCATTTTCAGAGAAAAAATCCATGCCCCACCTTCTTTTCGCAGGCCCGCCGGGCGTCGGCAAAACGACGGTTGCGCTCGCCCTAGCCCACGAACTTTTCGGGGATGCGTTCAAAATGAACTTTTTGGAGCTGAACGCGAGCGACGAAAGGGGCATTGAGGTTGTGAGGGGGAAGATAAAGGATTTTGCAAGGACGATGAGCGTGAGCGAAGTTCCGTTCAAAATAATATTTCTTGATGAGTCGGATGCGCTCACATCGGATGCCCAGCAGGCGCTCCGCAGAACCATGGAGCTCTATTCCGAGGTCACGCGCTTCATTCTCTCGTGCAACTACTCCTCAAAAATAATAGAGCCCATACAGAGCAGGACGGCTGTTCTGAGGTTTTTCCCTCTCGCAAAGGAAGAGGTCGAAAAGATGATAAAAAAAATCGCGCATGCAGAGGACCTGAAAGTTGACGACAAAGCATTTGATGCGATATTCTACATAAGCGAGGGGGACATGAGGAAGGCGATAAACATTCTGCAGGGCGCGGCATTCCACTCAAAGCACGTTACGGAAAGCTTGGTGTTCAAGGTTTCCTCCCGCGCAACCCCAAAAGAAATAAAGGAGATGGTTGAGAAGGCGCTCAAGGGGGATTTTCTTGCTGCCCGCGACCATCTGGAAAAAATAATGGTAAGCTACGGAGTGAGCGGGGAGGATGTTCTTGTGCAGATTTACAGGGTAGTTGTCGAAATGGAAATTCCTGAGAAGGCAAAAGTCAGGCTGGTGGACCGAATAGGCGAGTATAATTTCAGGCTTGTTGAGGGAGCGGACGAAAGAATACAGCTCGAAGCCCTCCTCGCCCAGTTTCCGGTTATAATGGAGGAGTTCAGGAAATAAAAATTACATGTGTAATTTATTTTTTATAACATATGCACTATTTTTAAATACATATGTATCTAAATTTAAACATGATTTTCAGGAATTTTGTTGGGCGCGTCCTTGGTTCAGAGATTAAAGTAAGGCTCATTATCCATCTTTTTTCAGAAAATGTTCCGATGAGCGAAAGGGAGATCGCAAGAGTTCTTGGTTTTTCCCATTCCCCAATTAACAAAGCGTTTAAGGATTTTTACGATGCCAACTTAGTTTCTCCAATAAAGATAGGAAAATCAACCTTATGGAAATTAAATACGAAGTCGTATGCCTACAATATTCTTTCCAGAGAGAACATGTTTGCCTACCTCGCCAGGGATCAACCAATTGAAAACCTTAAGGAAAAACTAAAAGGATTCGGGTCTTTTTGCGCAGTGAATAAAATAATTCTATACGGCTCGGTTGCCGAAGGAAAAGAAACCCCTTCAAGCGATATAGATATTGTCGTGTTTGTTAATTCCGAGAATGAAAAACCCCAGATCTACAAGGCGCTCGATGAAAAATCTGATGAATGCATGGTTGAGTATGGAAACAGGCTTCATTTTCAGGTTTTTACAAATGAAGAATTTTCAAAAAAAGGCAAAAATTTTAGAGATAATGTTGAAAAAGGAATAGTGGTGTTTTCAAGATGAGAACCAAACCATGCGAAAGGAGCAAATATACTGTTTATCTTGAGAGAGCGAAGCAGTGCAAAGAAGCGGCTGAAAGCAAAAAAGGCCAGCGCTACGCAGGTCAGAGTCATGAAGAGGCGCTGGCGTTTTTCAGTAGCGTTGCCAGTGAAGATGAAGAAGTAAAACGGTTCTTTAAACACATGAGCCATCTAATAAGCATAAAATCTAATGCAGAATATGGAGATACGAATATGAAGGAAAAAGATGCAACGAGCGCATTGCAGCACATGAAAAGATGTTTTGAATCCATAATGGGTAAATTTCCAAAATACTAAACTATTTGAAACCTCAGCACCGCAGCAATCCCAGCCAGCCCCTTCAACCTTTTCCCCCATTCGCTTTCTTTTGAAAAAACAATCACGCGCGCCCCTTGTTTATACGCTCCATCAACAATACCCTCAATTTCCTTATCCGTTCTTAGCATTTCATCCAGAACGGCAAGGGTTTTTACTGCGCCCATGCTCAGCGCATTCCCTACCTCCTTCTTTCCGTATGCGAGCAGCCCGTCCTCCCTTCCAAGATGCCTGAGAAGCTCCTCCATTACTTTCGCTTCCTTCTCCAATCTTGTTTCCCCTATTATTCTCTCTATGCCCCCCTTTTCCACAAGCTCTCTCAGCCCGCTCTCCTCAGCATAGCCCGCATCTTCTACAAAAACCTTCTTCCCCCCCTTTTCCAAAAACTTCTGAAAATTATTCTTTTCAAACCCAGGGCCTGCGACTATGCACAACCCCTCAACAAAAGGGATGAGTCTTCTGTAAAACTCCTGCGTCCTGTCCACCCCTCCCCTTTTGCTTGTTTCGTTCCTTATCTCTGCAACGCTCTCAAAACCATAGGGCTTCACTTCATATACAAGCGCCTTTTCATTATCCATAAGAATGACGCGCACGAGCGCCCTTCCGCTTTCCATTACCGCATCCTCAATTCTTTCAAGCTCAGCCTTTCCCCACCTTTCCTTTATTATCGTAATGGCTTCTTTCGGAGAAACATCTAGCGTATGGTGCCTTCCAAGCTGGACGAACTCTTCAGGCCTTCCCTCCACAATCTTCCCTCCAACCCTCAGCCTGTTCGCGTGCTTCGCGAACTCAACCCTCTCCACCCGCAATTTTATAAAAACAGGCTTCCTTTCCTCACTATCCCCGAATTTCACGCTCCTGAATGTGCTCCCTTCCGCAAAATCCCCCTCCTTTATTACATGCTCCAGATGCCACAAATCCTCGACAGAATCCGGCATGAGTTTTATTTTTCCTTCCTTCATGTCCCTGAACACTATTTTCATGCTCTGCGTACTCAAACAAACTTTTTAAGCACTTCTTCTCCATTCCCTCCATGATTTCCTGCGTCCTGGGAGGCACTTTCAACATTCTCCACAAGGGCCATGAAGCGCTTTTTAAGAGGGCGCTTCTTTTCAACAGAATTTTTGTTGGAATAACGAGCGACGCCTTTGTGAAAAAGTATAAGATATACCCGGCGGTTCCTTTTGAAAAAAGAAAAAAACAAGTGGAAAAATGGTTTTCGAAAAAAAACAAAAAAATAAAAACAATAAAAATAAACGATATTTTTGGGGATACGCTGGAGAAGGATTATGATTATATAATAGTAAGTGAGGAAACGCTCCCTAATGCTGAAAGAATAAATTTGATGAGAAAAAAGAGGGGGAAAAAGCCGATCAACATACTCGTCGTCCCTATTGTGCCTGCGTACGACGGGAGAAAAATTTCGGCTGAAAGAATATACCGGGGCGAAATTGACAGAAATGGGAAAAAGATTGGAGTTCAGTAATACCCGTACCTTGCCCAAGGGTTGTAGTACTCCTCCATCTTTCTTTTTGTATATTTTGCATAAAAATACCCGAAAGCCAGCCCGCCGAGATGTGCTGCGGAAGCGACGCCGGAGCTTATGTCAAAAGTCCCTATAAATTCGAGCACAAACCAGAGAACAACTGCCTCCCTCATCCTCATCGGGAAAAACCAGATGAAGATTCTTAGGTCTGGTGCGAAAACAGCCAGCGCCCCCATAACCCCGAAAATTGCTCCGCTCGCACCCAAAGCCGGAATGGGCGGGATTATTCCAATCAGTATTGTTGCCCAATAGAGCAGAGAACCAACTATCCCCGCGGCGAAAAATATTTTTAAAAACTCCCCGCTCCCGATTCTTCTCTCAAGCAGCGGGCCGAAGAGAAATAGCGCCCATCCGTTGAAAAAAAGATGCATGACCCCCCCATGCAGAAAAATGCTTGTTATAAAAAGCCATGGCTCTGAAACTGCTCTTGATGGGTCAAAATAGAACATTCCTGTAAGAGGAGGGAATGCGAGTTGCAGAATGAATATGAATATCAAAATAGCGAGTATAACTAATGAATAATACATGCTGGTTTTTTGCGCTTAACGATTTTTAAACATTCCATCCTAACATAAGAGCGTGTTTTCGGAGCTGAAAAAACTTAACAAGAACATAATCCTGCTTGGTTTTGTGAGCATGCTTACGGACATCTCCAGCGAGATGGTTTTTTCCATCCTGCCGGTATTTATGTCCGCGGGGCTCATGCTGGACAAGTTTTTCATAGGTTTGATCGAGGGTGTTGCCGATGCAACGGCGAACCTCTCAAAATTCCTCTCTCCATTTCTTGAGAAAAAATTCAAGAAAAAACCGGTTATTCTTTTTGGCTATGCGCTTTCCGCATTCCTCAAGCCTCTGTTTGCTTTTGCAAATTCAGGTGTTTTTGTTTTTTTCCTAAGGGCGTTTGAAAGAGTGGGGAAGGGAATTAGAGGCCCTGCAAGAGATGCGATGGTTGCAGACCTATCTTCCTCAAAAATTCGCGGGAAGGCTTTCGGGTTGCACAGGATGATGGATACGCTCGGCGCAGTGATGGGACCGTTTTTTGCTTTTCTAATCTTGAGTTTTTATACCAACGATTTCTCGCTGGTTTTTCTTCTCTCATTCATTCCCGGCATTCTTTCAGTCCTTCTCCTCTATTTCTTCGTTTCTGAGCCAAAACCTCGCGAAAAAAACTCAAAAAACAACCACTCCGAGATAAGCATAGCAAAAGGAAGCTACAACTGGTTCCTCCTCTCCGCAAGCTTTTTTGCTCTCGGCAGCATGAGCTTTGCTTTTCTTTTGATAAGGGTGCAGGAGCTTGGAATGAAAATTGCTTTCGTTCCCCTCGCCTACCTTCTTTTCAACGTTGTCTATGCTGTTTTTTCCATTCCCTTCGGAGCCCTCGCGGATAGGATAGGTAGCGTAAGGGCGATTTCCCTCGCCTACCTTCTTTTCTTTTTTGCATTCCTCATCTTTGCGCTCTCAAATGATGTACTGTTCTCTGTTATTGCGCTCGTTGTTTATGGAATGGCAACTGCCGGCTCCGAAACCCTGCAGAGAACGCTTGCCTCCCAAATTGTTCCAAAAGAAAAAATGACCGGCGGGTTTGCGACCTACCAAGGGATTACCGGCCTGCTCCTCCTTCCGGCAAGCCTCGTTGCAGGATTTCTTTGGTCCGCGTTCTCTCCATCGGCAGCATTTATTTTTTCCGCGGCATGCTCCCTTCTCGCATTGCTTTTTGTTCAAAAAGTTTCGACAAAAATCAGGAGGGGTTAAATTTTTAATCTCTTCTTCGATATTCTCTTATGGTTTTGTTCGAATCAATTACCCTTCTAGTTTCGCTTGCAGCTCTTTCAAAGTCCTCCAGCATGGTAGTTGAAAACCTCGTGAAGCTTTCCAAATTTTTCGGCATAAGCCAGATAGCCATAGGTTTTATCCTGCTCGCGGCCTCCACCACCCTCCCAGAACTCTCGGTTTCCATCATCTCCTCTTCACTCGGCGAGGGGGCGGTCGCCGCCGGAAATGTGTTTGGTTCAAACATAGCAAACATCCTCCTCATCTTTGGTCTTGGAGGATTTTTGTACGGCCTGGCAATCAAGAGGGATGAACTAAGAGATATTGCGATTGTGCTGGTGCTTACAACTATAATCTCCTCTTACATAATATTCAATAGTTCAGTAAGTGGAAGGGCCCTGGGTTTTCTTGAAGGGATTGTTCTTCTCATGCTTTTTCTGGGTTATATACTTTACATTTTTACAGAAAGAAAAAAAGAAAATTCAGGAGAGAATTCAATCACAAAGAAAGAGGCGCTTCATGCGTTCCTCTTCTTCTGCGCATCCATACTTCTTGTATTCATCAGCGCCGGATTTGTTGTTGAATCCGCGGTAAAGATAGCAAGATTTCTCCGCATCACAGAGAGCTTCATAGGCGCCACCATCATTGCAATCGGCACCTCCCTCCCGGAAATTTCCATATGCCTTGAAGCGATAAGAAAAAAACACTACGGAATAGCTTTGGGCGACGCAATAGGCGCCAACATGATAAACCTCACCCTTGTGCTCGGAACAGCATCCGTAATAAACCCGATATCTGTGCTCCTGCCCGTTTTCATAGCCGCCCTTCTATTTGCTATCGTGGCGAATATGCTTCTTTTCTATGCCGCCGCAGTAAACAGGGGCTTGAAAAAAACCAGCGGTTTTTTGTTCCTGCTCATGTACGCGATTTATATTATAACAATTTTCTACCTTCAGGTCGGCGAGCTTGCTCAAACATAAGCCCAGCGGATTCTTACCATCCCAGCACATAGGCAAAAATAAGCGGCGCGACTATTGTTGCATCAGATTCTATCATAAATTTCGGTGTTTTTTCATCCAATTTTCCCCACGTTATCTTTTCGTTCGGCACCGCGCCCGAGTAGGAGCCGTAGCTTGTGGTTGAATCGCTTATCTGGCAGAAATAAGACCAGCAAGGAACATTTTCTTTCATATCCTGTTTTATAAGAGGGACAACGCAGATCGGAAAGTCGCCTGCGATTCCTCCGCCTATCTGGAAAAATCCAATCTTTGATTTTTTTGATTCTTCCTTATACCATCTAATAAGCTCTTTCATGTAATGCAAGCCGGATTTAACAGTGTTAAGATTTTTTATTATTCCTTTTAAATACGATGCAACGAACATATTTCCGCAGGTTGAATCTTCCCATCCCGGTACAAAAAGCGGAAGGTTTTTCTCTGCCGCCGCAACGACCCAGCTGTCCTTCGGGTCAATCTCGTAGTATTTTTTCAGCTTTCCAGACCTGACCAGCGCATACGCATACTCGTGAGGGAGCATGGGTTCGTTCTTTTCATCCTTTTCTTTCCAAATTTCCAGTAGATATTTTTCAATTGATCTCATAGCCTCGTCTTCAGGGATGCAGGTATCTGTGACGCGGTTGAACCCGGCTTCAAAAAGTTTTTTCTCTTCTTCCGCAGTAAGTTCGCGGTAGTTCGGAATTCTTTTATAGTGCGAATGGGCAACAAGGTTGTACAGGTCCTCCTCCAAGTTCGCGCCCGTGCAGCTTATTGCATGCACCTTGTCTTTTCTGATCATTTCAGCAAGGCTTTTTCCTATTTCCGCCGTGCTCATCGCACCAGCCAGCGTAAGAAACATTTTTCCGCCTGAATCCAAGAGCTCGCAGTACGCCTCTGCCGCATCAACAACAACAGCAGCGTTGAAATGCTTAAAGTGTTCCTTCATAAAATTTTTTATCGCATAATTCATTTCAGCACCAATAAAAATTATACAAAAAAAATTTAAATGTTTTGTATTTTTGCGCTAGAAGCCTGTTGCAAATTATCTCTCAAAAAACCCGCTGCCGCAAAAAACAAAAAATAAAAAAACTAAAAAACCCGCACTTTGCTTTTCTGCCATTCTATTTTCCTTATCTTTTACGAGAAGCGAAAGCGGATATTTTTTATTTATTTTTTATTTTTTATAATTTTTTTATTTAAGTATTTAATCGAATTTTTAAGCGAATAGCGGTTAAAATGTTTAAATTTGCAACACCCTAGCGCTAGGTTCAAAGGGGCCTGCCCGCTACAACCAGAACAAATTTAAACTCTTGCTGAGAATCTGCCCCATGAAAAAAAGAAAAATAGTTTTTGGTTTGGTTTTTGTAATTCTGCTTCTCGCAGGCTGCTGCGGGCTCACGGGCCCTTCCGCCTTAGGATGCACTACTTACGGCGAAGCTTGCACAGAATTCTGCAACAAGGCAAGGGGAACTGCTTTTGATTACGGGCCGAACTGCTTCTCGCAGTGCATGGATGACGTCAGGTCTCAAGGGCTGGGGGATGCGACCACCTGCTGCAAAGAAAGCATGAAGCAGCAGTGCGAACGCGTCTGCAAAAGCAGGCTCTCCGCCATAGCCGCCAAATACGGACAGCCGCTGGATGAGGAGGAGGTTGGGGAGTGCATGGACGAGTGCGTGGGCGCGTACATTGCAATAGGCATGTCTCCGGACAGCTGCAGTTTGATTGATATGGAATCTTTAGAATAATTGCAGGTAGCGAATAGATGCTTGCGCTTGTCAGCAAAAAGATCTACTCAGACCGCACGTCAATCATCATTGATCAGAGTCGTACGTGTCATCATTACATCAATTATGCGAACAATTTAATTTAAACCTTTTCTCCCATAACCCATCATGCTTCTTTCAGTTCGGCTTGTCAATTGGACATCTCACACCGATACTTTGCTGGAATTCGGCAAAGGAGCGAACCTTCTTGTAGGTGTAATGGGGTCCGGAAAAAGCTCTGTTTTTGATGCAGTAAGCTTCGCGCTGTTCGGCTCTTTTCCCGCGCTTGAATCTAGGAAGCTCAAGCTTGAGGATATAATAAGGTTCGGTGAAAAGCGCGCGAGGGTTGAGTTATCCTTTTTGTGGAAAAACAAAAAATATTCAATAATACGGGAGATTGAGAAAAATAAAACAGATGCACGGATTTATGAAGACGGGAAACTTGTTGATAAGGGACAGAATGCAGTTACTTCCTATGTTGAAAACCTTCTCAACATAGATTACGACCTTTTCACGAGGGCGGTCTACTCAGAGCAGAACAACATATCCTACTTTCTGAATCTGCCGCCCGCAAAAAGAAAGGAAGAGATAGACCGGCTGCTCGGGCTGGACAGGTTTGAAAAGGCGGCGAAAGGAGCGACATTGGTTGCGAACAGGCTGAAAAAGGAAATCGAGCGGGAAAAGCTTTTGCTGAATGAGAAAAACGAGAAAGAAATTTTGGAAATGCTCGAAAAAACCTCCAGTGAAACAAAAGTAATTGAGGGGGAGATTGAAAAAGTAAAGGAAGACCTTGGAAAAACAGAAAAGCTTCTCGCAGTAAGCAAAAAAAATTATGAAGAAATGGAGAAAAAAAGAAAAACCCATGCAGAGCTTTCCTCCAAAATTTCATCGCTGAAAGGAACCATCTTTGCGTTGAAGGAGTACGAAAAAATGAAAATGCCGAATGTGGGGGAGCTGAGAAAAAAGAAGGAGGAAATAAAGGCAAAAATTCTCGCCTTTAGGGAAAGAAAATCAAAAATACAGAAGGAGCTAAGCGCGATGCAGAAAAGGGCTGGTGAGATTGCGGAGAAGCAGAAAAGAAGGGAAGAGATTCTGAAAAGAATTCCCGAAATTGAGGAAAAAATAAAATCGATAAGCGCAGGCAGAACAAGAGAAAAAATTGAAAAAGAGCTGGAAAAGAATAAAGCAAAACTTATTGAATGTAGGGAAAAACTTTTTTTCCTTCAGAAAAAAATAGAAGAAGCGCAGGTCTCTATAAAAACCGTGAAGGGGAAAGATATCTGCCCGGTCTGCCTGACAAAACTTGATGAGAAAAAGCAGGAGCATATTGAAAAGGAATGGGAAGAAAAAATACTAGGATTTAAAAAGGAATTTTCAGAGGAGAATAAAAAAGCCGCGGAATTTTCGGAACGGATAAAGGAGGACGAAAAAACCACAGGTATGCTGAGAGAGATGGAAAAACAATTGGAATTTTTGAAAAAAAATATCCCAGAAATAGAAGATGGAAGAAAAATCGAAGATGAAATAAGGAAGCACGAAAAGGAAAACTCGCTGATAGTTAAGGAGGAAGAAGCGAACACGAAGCTCTACTCTGAGATTTCTGAAAAGGAAAAAAGCGCAAACGAAATAATTTCAAAAAAACAGGCGCTTGAAAATGCAAAAATGGAGCTCGAAAAAGCCGAGAAGCAGATTGCTGAAATAGGGTTTGAGGAGGAAAAATACGGGCACGTTTCCAGCCAGTACCAAAATGCGAAGGAAAGATATTCTACACTTAAAGTTATTGTTGAAGAAAAGGAAAAGCTCCTAAAAGAGAAAAAAATCAAGATGGAGCTTTGCAAAAAAAACATCGAGCAGATCGAGAGATCGAAGAAATACATCTCAAGAATTGAAAAAATGTTTGAGGATTTTGCAATCTACAGGAGTGCCCTAGCGGATATACAGGTGAAACTTAGAAACGAACTGATAGAAGCCATAAACTCCGCGCTTGTTGAAGTATGGCCTATGGCTTATCCCTATTCCGATTATCAGAGGGCAAGGGTGAGCGCAGATGGAAAGGATTACAGGTTCGAATTGTTCTCTAATGGTGAATGGATAGAACTTGAGAAGGTTGCGAGTGGAGGGGAAAAGGCATGCTTTGCAATCGCGTTGAGAATCTCTCTTGCGATTGTGCTCACCCAGAACATAAACCTGCTTGTTCTGGACGAGCCAACGCACAATCTTGATGCGAATGCAATAAACATCTTATCGCAGGCAATAGAAAAAACCCTTCCCTCTTTGATAAACCAGTTCTTCATAATCACGCATGAAGAATCCTTGATGGGCGCGAATTTCACAAAGGCATACCAGTTTAGAAGGGAAAAAACCTCCACGGACCCGACGGTTGTTGAGGAAATTTAGAAAAATGCTTATTTTTAAATTTTATCAATCAAAGAATATACTGTGGGATTGGTCGACAGAACCCTAAAAGCAGTTTTCATGGGAATTGCATTTTCATTACCTTTACATTCAGTTTTTGCTAACGGGAGAGTTGATAGTATGGTTGATACAACACAAATGAGTCAATACCAACACATATATAATGAGATAATAAAAATGAAAAAAGATGAGACTAAAGTTTTTGCGGATGTAGATATAAAGATGCTACGCAAGATAGCAAGAGATGCTGAGAAATCTACAGGAAAGTTATACTCAGTCATTCCTATTGAAGGAGGCGGGTGCGAAATCGCATGTCTTGGAAATTTTTTAGACTTTATTCCAAAAATAACCCCCGAGATGCTCACTCAGTAGGCGTTTCGCCGAATTTTTTCAGTATATACTCTAGATAGCGTTTTTGATAGTCTTTTATCTCGTGAGTTCTGGCGTATTCTTTTAATAATTCCAGCAATAGCCCGCTAGTTCTTTTCCATGTTGCTTTAGAAAGTTTTTCCAAGGCAAATCTAAATACGTACTCCTTAAGAGTTTCATCACCCTTTTCCAGGACATGCGCCATTCCAGCGGATGAGTATAATTCAATATCATCCGGTGTAATTCCATAAATTTTATCTAAGTTATTTTCGTACATATACTCGGCTAAATTCCCGCCACCTATCGCGAGGGAATAGTATCCAACGACATTAAACCAGCTAGGGTATTCTTTATAAAGAATCATCAATTCTGCTATTTCCTTTGGTTCCTCTATAGATACCTTATCAGTATTAATCCCCTGCAAAAACAAAACCCAAGCCAATCCATTTATCGTTGTTTTAGTTATCAAACCAAGTTGAATAGCGGCCCTGTAGATTAGTTCGGCGTTGCTCAACAAAAGATCCCTTTCTGTTCCTGTTTTATCTCGTGCTTCAATTAACAGATATGTTGCATAATTGCTAAAAAATAAACCGACCATCGCATTAAAAGTGTCGTAAATTTTATACTCAACAAGTTGAAGGTTTGCTTTTTCAAAATGTTTTCTTATCATTTCTTCATTCATCTTTCCTTCTCTAAAATACACCCCACCAACATCTTTCAAAGCCCCATCAAGAACATAAATTTTTCCTTCGCCTTCTAAAAAAATAAACGAATGCGCTTGTGATACTCCTTCATCTGTTTTAATTAAACATTCTACTATCTTTGGATTTTGATTTTTCAGATAACTTACACTATAGGCAATAAAGGTGAACTCAAGACAACCTATTTTCTCTTGTTTTTCCGGATTAATTTCGTCAAGATATTTTGGTTTCTCAAAGGTCTGTTCCCAGCTTAAGCTTGAGATTAGATAAAGATACCCTGCGCTTATTCTTTCCAAAACCGTTCCTGTGGCGGCGTTGTATCCTTCATTAAACTGGTTCGCAAGGGTTTTAGGAATCTGTCTTATTCTTTCAACATCTGGAAATTGAGGAAGAAAAGGTTCTTCCAAAGAATATTGTTTGGCCAGGTTCATTATTGTTAAAACTACTTCTGGATGCTTCTCTGCCCAGTCAAACAAAGCCCTCATTAGGTAAGGATTCCTTTCTTCAATTCCCTTTTTGAAATCCTGAAAACTAGTTAAGTATTCCTTCGCCTTTTCATATTCTTTGTATCCCTCCGCTTCTTTTTTGAATGATTTGAACAGTTCAATAGGTGTGGGCCCTTCAAGTTTCTTCAATTCAGGGAGGGCGTAAGCCATAACAAGAGCTAGTAAGAAAGTGTTTAAAAAGTTGTTTAGAAAAACTCGCTTATGCTCTTCTGGTTCCCCATCCCTCTAACATCATCCTCATCTACTCCCAGTTCTTTCAGTATTTTCATAACCGCCGGAAGAACTTGATTGTTTACATAATACTCAGCATCGTACTCTCCTTCCTGCGCCATCTCAACAGGAATTGCCTTTTCCGAAATGCTCCTTCCTCTCTTGCAAATTACATATCCTATTACATTCCCGCTTTTTACTTTTCTCCCTTCGTGCTTCTCAAGCTTAAGCGCTGCCGCAACCTCGGGGCTTATCACTTCGTATGCGCGCGGGTCTTTCTTGAGTTCTGTGTAGATTACAAGGTCCTTGAGTTTTGCATGACCCTTCATTATTTCATTAACAGTTTCCTTTACTATCTCAACCGCCTTTTCCTTGCTTCCTTCCTCAAGTATGGCTTTCAGAACCCTTAACTGGGTTTTTTTTGCAACAGAGCTCCAGTCCCTCCTTACCAGCTCAAACCCCCTTATCTTTATCTCTCCCCTCTCATTTATGAGCGCGTATTTTTTCTTTGCTCCTTTTTCCTCAGCTTTTTTGCTGACAAAAACCCCGCGCCTGTAAAAGTCCTCGAGCTCAAGCTCCATCTTCGCCGGGAGATTTTTGTTTATGTGCTCCATGAATTTCATGGCGTCTTCTTTTGTTTTTTCGCCAAGAAGTAAGAACAAGCTGTCCGTGTCGGCGTAGAGAACCGTAAATCCGAATTTCTCAGCCTCCCGCGCGGCGTTGAGTATGTGCTCCCTTCCAAAAGCGGTCACGCTCTCCGCGCACTCTCTTTTGTACCATCGCGAGCGGGCATATCCCAGATATCCGTAGAATGAGTTTGAGAGGATTTTCAGCGCCTGGCCCCTCGCCTTCAATTTCTCGTACTCCGCGCTTCCTTTCTTTGCTTCCTTCATTTTTTTCTTTATCTCAGCCCTCATGTCAACGAGTTTTTCCAGCGTTGATGGAATCAGGCCTTTCGGTTCTTTCAAGAAATGCGCACCAGTAGGAGAGGTATAGGAATTTTTTTCGTCATCAGTGAGCGTAAACGGGTCTATGTTGTAGCTTATTATGATGGATGGATACAGCCCGCGAAAGTCAAAAACAGCGATGTTTTCATATATGCCGGGCGCCGGCAGTTTTACAAAAGCGCCCTTTATCGGATTCGCCATCCTCTTCTTTATTTCCTCCTCTTTCGGCTTTCGCGGTATGAGCATGTTCCTTTTCTGAGCCTCGTGCATGAGCATGCTTTCAACAAGCTGGCCGGATGTGCTCAGGGTTGTTTCGAAAAGGGTCATTTTTGCAAGGGTGGAAAGCTCTTTCTCGAGTTCAATAAGCGCCTCGCCGACAGTAAAAACCGCTTCTGCATCCATCAGGGAGTATTCAAAAAGCTCCTCCCTATTTTCATCCCAAAGCTTCCATATCTCCAGCCGCTTCACCATGAACTTTTCCTTTCCGGTTACGCTTTCGTAAACATCCCGGAGCGTGAATTTGTTGATGCTTATCACGCCGATCTGCCCCAGCAGTCTTGATGCGGGGTAAAGGTCGAAATGGACCCTTCCAGGTATGTTCAGGCCTGTGCTCAGCCCCTTCCTTCTTCTCCTGGCGGCGCTCCCCTTCCACCTAGAAAGCTCAACCCCCGCCTTTATAGCTTTCCCCCTCTCCTCAAGGTAGGGGATGTCGAAGTTTGAGGAGTTGTATCCGTAGAGTATATCCGGGTCGTATTTTTTTATTTTCTCTGAAAAAAGTGAAAACATCTCCCTTTCGTCTTTCACAAAAACAACATTTTCGTTCCTGTTTCTCTTGTAGGTTATAACTTTTTTCTCCTCCGGGGTTTTGTAGCTTATCATTATCACCGGGTCTTTTTTCGCATCCGGAGCGCCCTGCGGGTTGTAGACCTCTATGTCAAAGCCCATTCTTTTTTCAAACCCGGCTATTTCACTCTCGTTGCAGGAAATGAACTTTTTTATAAACCGCCCTACCCGTTCGTACCTTATGAGCGAAAGCGGCGTGAGGGAGAAATCGCTCAGAAACCTCTTCGTGAAAACAATATCATACTCATAGCATTCGTATCCCAATCTATGATATATAAATTCCCTCAGCTTCGGCACATCCCCAGGCGCCTCAGCATAGATTTTTGCGAGCTTCTTTTTTTCGTTCCCAAAAAATTTTTCTGCCTTCTCAATTTTTTTTATTCGGCCGCCGTTGTACTCCCCCGGTTTTATCTTCTCCGCCGGAATATCGCTGAAAAAATACGGGTCGTACGGAAAGTAAAGCCTGCAGTATTTTTTTCCTTTTAGAATAAGTTTTACGTACGTCTGCCCTTTGCTTACTACATAACTAACATCTACAAGATAGGCCTTCCTCTTAACCATGATCTAGAATGGAAAGGATAAGTTTATTTATGTTTTTTATTTTGAGTTTCAGCTACTTTCCCTGCTTTCTGAGTGCGAGCTCTTTTGTAATAAGCTCTTTCATTACATTGTGCGGGATGAACCTTCTTCCGCCTATTTTCACGTGCGGGATCCTTCCTCTGTCAAGCCTTCTCTCAAATGCATTCCTCCTTATCATTATGTTCTTCCTGTGCAGTTCTTCAAGCGCCTGGGAAACAGAGTAATAATTCCTAGCGATGTGGGTAAGGGCGTCAACCGCGTCCTTTGGTATCAGGCGCTTTGTTCCGATCTTAACGGATGGGATCGAGCTTTTTTCTATCCTTCCTATAAACGCCCTGTACTTCATGCCTGTGTTCGCCTTCCTGTATTCTTCGTAGGCCTCCCTCACGGTGTAAAATTGCTTTGATAGGTTTACAATGTCATTGAGTATATTTACTGCGATGTACCTTTTCTTTCCGACTTTCATGGAGGGAATGGTGCTTCGTTCTATCCTCCCGCCAAACGCCCTGAAAGATATCGGATAGCCCTTGGAGCGCAGGTATTCATATGCCTCTTGTATATCAAGAAGGCCTGCTTTCTTGAGCGCGCTCTGCTCCACCTTCCCTTTTTTGTACAGCTCCTGCGCCGCTCTGGAAACTTCGGCAACAGTGCTGCTCAGGCCTTTTTCAACCTGTCCCCTGCTTTTTTTGATTGCCTCTATATCTATACCCTTGAACGTATCAACCCAGTCATCATCAATCTCCTGGTTTATTACTATTCTTCTTCCACGGGGCATCTTACCACCTTCTCCTATTTTCACTCACATCGCTACGAATGTTATTTTGTGAGCATGTATTTAAAAACCTATCGGCGTTCTACCCCTTCTTCGTCTGCTCATAAACAACCTTCCCCAAAAAGCCAATCATCACCACGATAATAACAAACAAAATTGTCAAGAACGGGCCCCAGTCCTCGCCCTTTTCTTTCTCCGCTTCTATACTCTGCTCTTTAGCCTCCACTGCCCCTTCCACGCCCTTTATATTTCCCTCGTTGTCCTTCAAAAAAACCACAAAATTTTTAGCGCCCTCCTTTAACCCGGATTTATATACGCCGGCCTTTTCTTTAAACGCAGGATAGACTGTGTCATCGCCCGGATAGACGACCCAGATTTCGGCTATGCCGGAGGCCTTTTCGCCCGGGTCTTCGGCTTCTATTACAAGCACGGTCCTGTTCGCATCCAAATAAATATTTTTTATATCCGGCGGTCTGAAATCAAAAAACACGAAATATTCCGATTGTCTTGTCAGGTCAATATCCAGCTCCCCCTCCCTTCCCATACAGAATACTTTTCCGTAGTACGTTCCCTTCGGAACCTGGGCTGTTAATGTTTTTGAAAAAGAATAGTTCTTATGCTCAAGCTGGAGAACACACTCCATCCCACCGCCCGCATCATCCAGCGCGGTTAGTGTAAGGTTTGAGTATGCGACGCTGATTTCAAAAGTCCGGTCGTTTTCAACCCATATTTCCGCGCTCCTTTGCCCGCCGCTGTAAAGTACCAGTATATCTACGGGCCCCTCCACAACATTGAAGCTCGCAACTCCGTTTTCAGCATTCTTCTCCTCTCCGTTCACGATAATCTTCGCCGGAATGGGATGGCCGTTCTCATCCATCGCCTTCACGGTGAGGAGGTATGCATTTTCAAAAACAAAGGTTATTATGCTCCCGTGCTTCCCGACCAGGACATCCCTCATCTCCTTTCTCTCCCCTTTATAATCAACAAAAATATCGTATGTGCAGTCCAGTTTTGGCGCGTACCACTGGTTGTTCTGAAGCCTAGCAATCACCATCCCATCGCTGCCCGTCGTGTGGTTCGCAAGCCCGTATATTCCCTCGCTCTCAATTCCTCCGTAATCCATCTGGAAATATATCTGAACGGTTGCGTTCTCCAGAGGACGGGAATGGCTGTCAACAACCTTTACAAAAACATCCTCGCTCCAAGAGGGTTGGCACTGCGCGCAAGCAAAAACAACAAAAAATAAAAAAACAAGAATCTTTTTCATGCCCCGCTCTCCTCCTGCCCGCTTCCTCCCTCAAAAACATCAAAACTAGTTACCTCCTCCCCCTCTTCCAGTTTTATCAGCCTAACTCCCTGCGTCGCCCTCCCTATCACGGAAATGGTGTTAGCAGGGATGCGTATCGCCTTTCCTTTTGAGGTTATTATTATAATCTCGTCTTTGTCATCTATCGCCCTAACCCCCACAACAAACCCGTTCTTCTCGGTTGCCCTCAGGTTTATGACCCCGGTTCCTCCCCTCCCCTGTTTCCTGTACTCTTCTCTTTCCGTTCTTTTTCCGTACCCCTTTGTTGTTACAGTAAGAACGGTTGGCTTGTTGCACACGGTTAAGGAAACAACTTCATCTCCTTCCCTCAGCCGTATTCCTATTACCCCTGCAGCGCTCCTCCCAACCTCCCTTATCTCCTCCTCGCCAAACCTTATGGCCATTCCTTTTTTCGTGGCTATTATCACATCATCCTTTCCGCTGGTTTTCACAACTTCTATCAGCCCGTCGCTCTCCTCCCTCAGCGTGAACGCCCTTATCCCTCCTTTCCTCGGATTTGAAAACTCCTCCATCGCAGTCCTTTTTGTTATTCCTTTCTTTGTAAGGAAGAATGCCCAGCCGGTTTCAAGCCCATTTGCAGGAACTATTCTCACAACCTTTTCATTCTCCTCAACATGAATAAGATTGATTATCGGCTTCCCCTTTCCATACCTGTCGGCTTCAGGAATTTCATACGCCTTCAGCCAATACACTTTTCCTTTGTCCGTGAAAACAAGGAGATGGCTTTTGTTCGTCGCAATTATTACCTCCTTCACCACATCCTCATCCACTCCTATTCCTATCACGCCCTTTCCTCCCCTCCCCTGTTTCCTGTACTCCCCCAAATCCGTCCTCTTCACATACCCCTTTGAGGTAACTGTAATCACAACCTCCTTATCCTCCACCAAACTTTCCTCAACAAACTCCCCTTCTTCCTCGCTACTTATCTCCGTCCTCCTCCCATCTCCGTACTTTTTCTTTATCTCATCCAGCTCCTGTTTAATTATTCCATCAACCTTCTCCCTGCTTTCAAGAATACTTTTATACGATTCAATGTTTTTCCTGAGCTCATCGTACTCGCTTTTCAGCTTTTCCTGCTCAAGCCCGATGAGTTTCTGCAGTTTCATATCCAGGATTGCTTTTGCCTGCGCGTCATCTATTTTCAGCATCGCCTTCAATCCTTCAGCCGCCTCCTCAACCACCCTTGTTTTCCTCAGGAACGAAACAACATTGTCTATATCGTTGAGCGCGATAACAAGCCCCTCAACGATGTGAGCCCTTTCCTCAGCTTTTTTTAGCAGGAATGCAGTCCGTTTTTTCACCACTTCCCTCCTGAAATTCAGGAACTCGTTAAGCATCTCCATTAGTCCCATAAGCTTGGGCTGCTTCCCAACTAGAGCGACATTTATTACCCCAAAAGTGCTTTCCAGACTTGTGTATGCATAGAGTTTTTTCAGCACCGCTTCTCCATCCGTATGTTTTTTGAGTTTTATATGAAGCTCCATTCCGCTCTTATCGCTTCTATCCTGCACATCCGCAATTCCTTCTATCTTTCCCGCCTTCACTGCGTTCACAATATCCTCTATTATTTTTGTTTTTGTAACTTGGTAGGGAATTTCTGTGATTACTATTCCTTCCTTTCCCACTTCCGCCTTCCCCCTGACTTTTATTATTCCCTTCCCCGTTTTGTACGCGCTCACTATCCCTGCGCGCCCCACGATCAATCCGCCGGTGGGAAAATCCGGCCCCTTCACTATTTTTAGAACATCCTCCTCGCCCTTCCCATCTATTACCGCTGTGAGCGCATCGCATATCTCGTTTATGTTGTGAGGAGGAATGTTCGTAGCCATTCCGACCGCGATTCCAGAAGAGCCGTTTATGAGGAGGTTTGGAATTTTCGCCGGAAGAACAACCGGCTCCTTCAGGCTCCCGTCAAAATTCGGAATGAAATTTATCGTTTCCTTTTCAATGTCTTCAAGCATCTCTTCCGCAATCTTCTTCATCCTAACTTCCGTGTACCTCATCGCAGCCGGCGCATCGCCATCTATGCTCCCGAAGTTTCCCTGCCCGTCAACAAGCGTGTACCTCAAGCTGAAATCCTGCGCCATCCTTACGAGCGAATCATATATCGCCGCATCGCCGTGGGGATGGTATTTTCCCATAGTTTCTCCGACTATTCTTGCGCTTTTTTTGTAGGGCGCAGAGCTCGTATTTCCCAGCTCATGCATTGCATACAATATTCTCCTGTGCACGGGCTTCAGCCCGTCGCGCACATCCGGAAGAGCCCTTCCGACAATCACGCTCATCGCATAGGTAAGGTAGCTTTCCTTAAGGTCCTTCTCAACAGGAATATCCGCGATCATTCTCTACACATCCAATTGTTTTACTTCTGTTGCATACTTTTCTATAAACTCCCTTCTTGGCTCAACATTCTCTCCCATCAGAATGCTGAAAAGCTGGTCTGCGATTGCCGCATCCTCTATAGTGACTTTTTTCAGAGTTCTCGTCTCCGGGTTCATCGTTGTCTCCCAGAGTTGCTCTGGGTTCATCTCCCCCAATCCCTTGTACCTCTGTATATCCGCCTCGCCTATTTCAGAAATTATCTTTCCGAGCTCCTCATCGCTGTATGCATACCGTATTATTTTCCCTTTTTTCACCCTGTAAAGAGGCGGCTGTGCGATGTACAGATACCCCTTCTCTATTATCTGCTTCATGTATCTGTAAAAAAGCGTAAGCAGGAGGGTTCTGATGTGGCTTCCATCAACATCCGCGTCAGTATTATGTGCGCAGAGTGCTCCAAAACCAGCTATGAAATTCTCATCTCCCTCAACTGAAAAATCATAAACCGCCTTTTTTGTTGGCTGCACTTTTTTTATTGAAATAATCGGTAGAGCGATTAGGTCCCCCGATACTCTTATAAATTTTCGATTATATCCCGATTTGTAGTTTGATTTCATCTTATTTTTTAAATGATATGCGAGATGATGGTCTTTCCAGATGCTTTTCAGTGCCAACAGACTTTCTTTATCTGTGATGCTTATCCTATATGATTTGAGTTTTGTAACCACTGGTTTTCCTCGTATAATAGTAGATTTTTTAGGCGGTTCGCAGACCGAAGTGGACGCTATGACGCCGTTTGCGAGTAAAAGGTAGAGGAGGTCATTGGCAAGCTCTTTTGAACTCGTTGAAAAATGAATGCCATTTTTGCTAATCGTGCCATCTCCAAACAAATATCCTTTCAAGAAAGCTGCCTGCAACGCTTTTGGCGAGTTAAACACAATGGAAGGAATTCTTTTAGACGATGAGTCAACCTTATCAAATCCAAACACATGCCGGAATGTTGCTGAAACAACCGAATTGAGTATTTTTATTTCTCCCCCCCCACCCTTACTCGCATAAAATTTTGCTTCTGTTCCAAAAATTTTTTCCAATAAGGATTTCAAATTGCTCGCAACCTTCATGTTGTTATTGCCGATAGCAAACCTCACTCCGTTTCTTTGGCTACAGGAACCTTCAGCAACAAAAAACCCAAGGACAAACATAAGACCCTCGTCTATAGGAATAAACCTTTTTACTGATTTGTGGGCATAGTGAGTTGGGGAAAGGTAAACATCAGCATTGGCGAGAGCATACATCTCTTCATCTTTAATTTCTTTTACTCTTATATAATCCTTTACTATGTTACATCCGCTGTTTTTGAAACTAATATTCCATATATGTTCAAGTTTTGATGGAATAATCCTAAATCCGCTATTGATTTGTTCTTCATCAAAGCCAAGTAGGGTGGTATATTTTTTGAAGTGGGTAAGGGTCGGCTTGCTGGCCCCTCTTTCCCAGCTGTAGAAGGTCGCTGGTTGTTTTATTCCGGTTGCATCGCAAACATGTTTCTGTGAAAAGCCTTTTTCTATACGAGCACGCCTCATCTCTTCCATCAGTTCTGAAGAAATTTCAACCCTGTCTTCTGTGAGGCAAGGGTTTTTCTGGTGTTTTGCCAGTACGCGTTTTTTCCAAATGCTAGATATAGGCGTTCCTCTAACAAACACATCCACATCCAGTTTGTCCTTAATTTTCAAAAATTCTTCAAGCAGGTCCAACTCTTTTTCTGATTTTTCGGCGCCGCCGCCATCCTTAAAAAGCGGCAGGCTCATTGGCGCCACAATTAAATCCCCTTTTTTGAATTCTGAAGTTTTCTTTAATTTTATTTTTCCATCTTTATATGTAAAAAGACTGTGTGATGCGGTTACTCTTATTTTTTTGCCGTACGCAGTTGTAATCTCAAAAAGCGGCTCCGTAATTTTGTGTCTTATAATTTTTTTAATCGGCTTGAACGTAGTCTTATTTGTTTTGATATCAAAACAAAGAACTTTGTAACGGTTTATCTCCTTACAGTTAATGTGTGAATCGATAAACTCGCCAATTTTACATATTTTAATAAAGCCGTTTGGGTCCATAATAACAGTAGGCTCATCGTAATCAACACTCATGATGATTATTTTATGGTACCTTAATTTTGAAACATCAAAATCATCCTCAAAACCGCAGCCGAGCGCGAGTATTATGTTTTTTATCTCCTCGCTCTTTACGATTTTGTGTATGGGCGCCTTCTCGACATTAAGTATTTTTCCCTTCAGCGGAAGGATCGCCTGTGTCTGCCTGTCCCTTCCCTGCTTGCTGCTTCCGCCGGCGCTGTCCCCCTCTACAATAAACAGTTCCGCCTTCTCAGGGTTCTGCTCTATGCAGTCCGCGAGCTTCCCCGGAAGAACCGAGGTTTCGAAAACCCCCTTCCTCCTTATCATCTCCTTTGCTTTTTTTGCCGCCTCCCTTGCCTCCATCGCGTTTATACATTTAAGTGCAATTTTTTTTGCGTCCTCCGGGTGCTCCAGCATCCATGTTTTCAGCGTGTCGTACACGACGCTGTCCACAAAACCCTTCATCTCGCTGTTTCCCAATTTTGTCTTTGTCTGCCCCTCAAACTGGGGCTCCGGAAGCCTTACGCTGAGCACAGCGGCCAGCCCTTCTTTAACATCATCTCCGCTTACCTTCTCCTCTCCTTTTAACATTTCGTTTTCCTTTATATAGTCGTTTATCGCTCTTGTGACCGCAGTCCTGAAGCCTGAGAGATGGGTTCCTCCCTCCTCTGTCCGTATATCGTTTGCGAAACTATAGACCGTTTCATAATACCCATCATTATATTGTATTGCGTACTCGACCACGCAACCATCAACCTCTTTTTGAAAATAGACCGGCCGGTGAAGGGCGGCCTTTGCTTTGTTCAGCTCGACAACAAACTCCTCGATCCCTCCATTATGCAAAAATTCTTCTTCAACCCCGCTTCTCTCATCCTTGAAAACTATTCTCAGCCCCTTGTTCAAAAAGGAAAGCTCTCTGAGCCTTTCCCTCACCAGCTCGTAGTCAAAATCAACCTCCCTGAACACGAGCGGGTCGGGCTTGAACCTTACGATCGTTCCGGAATAGGTTGTGTCGCCTATTGTTTCAACAGGGCTTGCGGGGTTCCCTCTTTTGTATTGCTGTCTGTATATTTTTCCATTCCTGTGCACCTCAACCTCCATCCACTCGCTCAGCGCATTCACAACGCTTACACCAACCCCGTGCAACCCTCCGCTTACTGTGTACGCGCCCTTCTCGAATTTTCCTCCTGCGTGAAGCTTTGTGATTACAATTTCCAGTGCTGATATCTTATACTCCGGATGGACTTCCGTCGGGATCCCCCTTCCATCGTCCCTCACCATCGCGCTTCCATCCTTCTTTATCACAACCTCTATGTTTTTGCAAAAACCAGCGAGCGCTTCGTCCACGCTGTTGTCTATCACTTCAAAAAGAAGGTGGTTCAGCCCCTTTTTTCCGGTGTCCCCAATGTACATCGCAGGCCTTTTTCTCACCGCATCAAGCCCTTCAAGCACCTTTATAGATTCGGCTCCATATTTCGATTTTTCTTCCATGGGGTTCACTTCGTAAATTTATGCAAGAAGTTAAGGTTGAAAGTGCTTAAAAAGCTATCCATTTTTGTGCAAGAGAGCCTGCTGCAAATTAAAAAACTCGCCCCGCTTTTCCACCCTTCTATTTTCCTCATCTTTTACGAGAAGCGAAGCGAATAATATTTATTTTTTTGTTTTTTTATTTAAGCGAACAGCGGTTAAAAATTTTTTAAATTTACAACACCCTATTACCATAATATAATTTAGAAACGCAAACATTTTTTGGGAAGAGCAAGAGCCTCGGCAGCGGCGATAAATTATATCCTTCCAAGCTTCTTTTTCAACATCTCCTTCGCTTCATCTATTTTTTCATGCGGGCAGATGACAAATGCGGTTGCGTTTCCCTCCTTAATAACGAATGCCTTTTCTTTTTTCCCATCCACTTCGACTTTTTCAATCTCCTCTCCG
>CAYXNY010000035.1:0-23023 GCA_964467175.1 Microcaldota archaeon
GGGTATAATTGGATGGGGGGGGCAAGAGGATTGCGGGCCGGCATTGATGTTGCAGTTCTTCAGATTTTGCTAAATAGAATTTTAGGAACGAATATAAAAGAGGATGGAGTTTATAGTGATGAAACTGCAGTTGCAGTAAGGAAACTTCAGGAAAAACTTGGGGTTACGCCTGATGGGTATTTTGGAATTGACACCAAAACAGCTCTCGCCGCCTACTTGGCAACATTGGAAGAGGTCGAAGTCAAACCGCCTGAAGAAGAGAAAGCTCCGAAAGAGAAAGAGGGGGAAAAGCCGCCAGAAAGGAAGGAAGTTGTTAGACAGTTTTTAATACTTACAAGAGAGATTGACAGGGATTATGTGAAACCGCCGAAAGGAGTGACTCAACTAATGGACGAGAACTTCTACGTACATACTGATGCAGGATGGATGAGTGCAAAAGAGTTGGTATGGAGAAATTTAAGCGAAGTAGATAGAAACTGGAATACAGATAAAGAGACTGCTCAAAAAATCGCAGGAAGAGAGAACTGGAACACTAGGACGTTGACCAGAAAAAATGTTGGTGTGTTTTCCTGGGCAAATACAAAAAAGGTTTTGTTCCCTTACTTAATGGCAAGCGGGCAGGAGTTTGAATTCAGAACATGGGAGCCGCTCTCTACTGAAGACGGAACGACGATACCTGCTGGAAAAGTTATAAGAGGAAGGATAACTGAATATGATGAAGCGACTGGAGAGTTCAAAGTAGAAGTTTTAGCTGTGCAGGATGAGTTTACAGCCAAGGGAGAAACAGCCGGCGCTCCTGCTGGTGGAACTTTAGCATCAACAGCAACATCAACCGAAACATCCAACCTCGACGTAAACTACCCCCCTCCAGGTGAAGGAAGGGGCGAAGAAGAAGGCACAGGTTAAAGAGAAGAGAAATAAACAATAAACTATTCTTTTATTTTATATATTTTCACAGCCTCATCTGGAGTAGTATAAACGAGCTCAAACCCCTCAAGCTCTTTTAAAACAAACCCTTTATAAAGATTTGAATCATAAAACCTTCCCTTTCTATCGTTCCATCCATCAACAATACTTCCGTTCTCAAGCCACACCTTATCCTTCGTGTATATTAAAGTATAAACATCATACCCGCCGACAGAAGTTTTTCCATCGTAAAGAAGGAATGCCTTATTCAGCAAAAGCTCGCCTGCTTCATTCTTTCTTTCTAAATAATAGGTAGCGGGAAGCTCTTTTCCATCCGCAAGCTTTGCTGTGGAAAGGCAATAGAATGGCTTTAGAGAGGTCTGCAGGCCAGATGGGGTTTCAACCGCGGTTATAACATACGCAACGCTTCCTTTTTTTCCGGTTATTGGGGAGACCGTGCACTCTTGGGTTGAAACATATATCTGCTCCCATGTGTTCTCAAACTCGCACAAGCTCTGGCCGGGCCATTTTGAAACATCTGTTTTGTTTGCATGAGAGCACGCTAAATAGTTGAGCGCGCCGAATTTTCCGCCAAAATGCCCGCCTGTAAAAATAAGTTCAGAATCAAAGAGAGCGTACTGCGCACCGTATTTCTTCATCGTTTCTTTGAGCGCTGGCTCGCCGTCCATTATGAAATCATGCGCAACATCTGTTATCATATCGTGGTAGGAGTGCTCGTTCCTTATTACTGCATTCCTTAAAGCAAAATAGTTCTCCCAATGGCCGTAGTCCCACCAGCTTATAACCCGCGAGCCCTCCGGGGTATTATACCGCAGCCATTCCATAGAATCTATCCAATAGGGGGCAATCCTCTGGCATCTTATAGTCGCGGCAAGCTGTTCTGAAGAAGAAGGGGATTGTGGATTTGAAAAAAGGGAATAGATGCAGAGAGAATAGTCAAACTGCTCGTTAATTCCTTGGCTCGCGTACCCTACCGGGTCCTGTGAAGCATAGCATGCCTGCGTTAAACCCATGGAGCAAAGCGTTGCCATTTTTGATTGAAGGGCGAGCGGGTTGTCCTGGAACCTTACTTTGTAGGAGTTGAAAAGAAGCGGGCCGGCATAAGAATATGGGTCAAGGAACCCTTCAAAAAGAACAACCAAAAGGCCGAAAGCAACAAGTCCGTTAAAGAGGGTTTGCTTGTTTTGGAAAAACGGGGAGAGCATACGCTCAAACTCCCCAAGGACAATGGCAAGGGCCATCGCGAGGAAATAGCCCATGTATATTGTGTATTTTGCTTTTATTATGCCTACCAGAGAAACCGGGAATATTATTGCAAGGAAAAGGATAATCAAACTTTCCTCCCCAAGGATGAATTTTCTGTAGAGCGCGTATAGAGAAGCAACAAAAAGGAGGAAGATGAAGAACATGAGGAAGCTAACATCCTTATCATCATAAAAAAGGGAGGACTCGAATGCTGTGTTCGCAACCCCGACGCCTATATGGTAGATGGTATTAACAATAGAAGTGAAGACAGCAAAAAAACCATACAGAATGTCCTGTTCGGAGAACGTTCTTCCCATGAAGCCGATAGAACCGTAAAAATTGCTTCCGGCAAGCCCCTGCTCTTGGATTGTTCTGTGGAGCGGGAGGGTGTACTGAGCGACCTGGAGAGAGTTTGAGGCAATGCTTTTTACAAAAGTTCCGAATGGCGTAAAGAAAAATGCGATCACAAGAACGGCCATCGCAATCCCTGCGTAGTTTATTATTTTTGACTTATCCGGAGAATATTTCTTCTCAAAGTAAAGCAAACCAGCCATGAACGCAACCACTCCGAAGAGAGCATAGCCGACGCTTCCGCCGAAATCAAAAACAAACCTATCGTTTGCATATGTTTGCATAAGGGTGGAAGAGAGGACAAGCGCAAGAAGGACGGCTGCGTTTATAAATATGGGCGTGGGCTCTTTCTCCCCTTTTATAAAAAGATGGATCGCATGAATCGGGATGAATATGATAAGCGCAGACATGGCTACAACTATTGAGGAAGAGCCGAGATAGACCGCGGCGAGGGCTAGGGCTGCGATGAGCGCAAATGTGCTATCCCTGTTTTTTATCGCTAGAGCATAAGAAGCTAAAAAGAAAGAAAGCGAGAAAAACGCGTACGGCTGGATTTCAAACTCCCCAGCCATTGTTTTCAAAACGAATATTGGAATGAACGAAGCAAGAAATGCCGCGAGGAGCGCGTATTCCCTTTTGTACTCTGATGAAAGGAAAATATAGAGAAAGAATACCGCAAGGGCTGCTGCGATCGGCGGGTAAACGCTGCAAATAGCCGAGAGAAGATAGTTGTCTGCTTTTCCCCCCCACGTGTAAAAGGAGTACCATTCTGCTTCAAGGAAAGAAAGAATAGGCTTAACCCTGTGGTTGACTTCGTGGGGCCACCAGGCGGTTCCATCATTCAGAGGGGCAAAACCTTTTGATAAATAGAGGTACGGCTCGTATGCGTAGTAGTATGGGTCAAGCTCTTGAAAGATCGGTCCGTAGCTCTGAAGCCTTATCCAGAATGCAAGCAAAATAAGGAAGATGATGCCGAGAAAAACCCATCTATGCTCCTTCGCCTCGGTTTTTATTCCCCCCAAGCCCTCAAAGCCTTTTTTATAGTAAAAAACCGCTATGGAGAGCGCATAGAATAGAAGGGTGATGGCAAATGCAAGGTTGAAGGTGTAGTTTATTCCGGCGAGCTGGGCCAGGAATATGAGGAACGGAACAATTATTATTCCAAGCGCAAAACCAAATATTATTTTTTCTATTATGAGAAGCTTCTTTTCTTTGAGAATGCCTAGAGAAAGCAGAGCTCCAGGCAGGAAGTTTGCAAGGAACACCCATAATAAAAGGTAGAAAGGATTGAACGAGAACATGGGTAGTAGAATAAATCAAAATGTTTAAAAACAAATTTTTTTATGCATGAGCAAATATTTCGCTTTTCTGCTCAAGATAAGCCGGCTCAGGTTCGCGCATCCCTGTTATGTGCGGGGATTTCACACCAGTTATCACCGCGGTAACAACAACCTCATCCTCGCTTAAAGATGAATTTACCCTCGCTCCGAGTTTTACTTCAGCATCCGGTGAAAAGCTAACCGTCATAAGCTCTCCTATCCTTATCGCTTCTCCAAGAGTAAGCTTCGGGCTTCCCTCAACATGCACAAGCGCTCCTTTTGCATCCTCATAATCTACTTCAAGGAGAGGGTGTTCAAGGGTGTTTTTCACGGCCTCCTCAACCCTGTTCGGCCCTTTCCCTTCCCCCAAGCTGATCATGGAAAGGCCTTTTTTCTCCATCACAGCTTTCAAATCCGCAAAATCCATGTTGAGCATGGATGGGAGGACTATTGAATCCGCAATTCCCTTCACCGCCCTTCCCACTATGCTGTCCGCAAGCTCAAAGGCCTTATCCAGAGGGAGGTCCGGAACATACTGCACCATTCTATTGTTGTCTATCACAACAACGCTGTCGCAAACATTTATGAGTTTTTTTATTCCCGCCTGCGCTGTTTTCATCCTCGACCTCTCGAGCGCAAACGGGTAGGTGACCATTCCGATAACTATCGCCCCTTTTTCCTTAGCAATATCGGCAATAATGGGTGCCGCGCCTGTTCCTGTTCCTCCGCCCATCCCGGCGGAGATGAAAACAACCTCGTTCTCTCCTATCCTTTCTGCCAGAAGTTTTCTGTCTTCTTCTGCGCATTTCTTTGCAACATCAGGCACCCCGCCTGCACCAAGCCCTTTCGTGATGCTTTTTCCTATGAGAATTTTTTCATCAGAATGTATAAACCTAAGATGCTTTGCGTCTGTGTTTACTGCGATCGTTCTGGCGCTTTCTATCCCGCTTTTCTTCAGCCTGCTCACTGCGTTGCTTCCTGCGCCTCCTACTCCGATTACTGCGATTCGCACATCCGCATTGTTGGTCGCCATCTGAACCACAACTTAATAAAAAAATAAAAAAAGAAAAAATCAGAGGAGGTCAAGGTCTCCTGAGTAGGCCGGGGCCGGGAGGGCCTCTTCCTGCGGGAACGCGCCGAGAATGCTCGCGCCTCTGACCCCTGTAACTATCGCGACGATCTCAAGCTTCCCCTCGTAGTTGTTCATTATCCTCGCTCCCCACTTTACATTTGCTTCTGCATCCATCTTCTCGGTTATTATCTCTCCGGCTTTTATGGCGTCGCCGAGAGTGAGGTCGCTTCCTCCGGAGATGTGGATGAGCGCGCCTTTTGAGCCCTCAAAATCTACATCGAGCAGCCTGTTCTTCAGCACGCTTTCCGCTGCCGACTTCACCCTATCTGCTCCTTTTCCTTCTCCAACAGCTATGAAACCGACTCCGCCTCCCTTCATGATTGCTCTTACATCCGCGAAGTCTATGTTAATGAGGGAAGGCTGGGTAATTGTCCACACCAAACCTGAGATCGCGCGCGCCAAAATTTCATCCGCAACAGCAAATGCCTCTGTCATCGGAAGGTTCGGAACAAGCTGAACCAGCCTGTTGTTGTCCAAAATTATAACCGAATCGCAGTGCTTTCTCAGTTTTGTAATGCTCTCATCAGCCTTCTTCCTTCGCGCCCTTTCCAGAGCGAACGGGTACGTGACCATGGCAACGGTAATTGCGCCCTGCTCCTTCGCTATCTCAGCAACCGTAGGAGCTGCTCCGCCTCCGGTTCCTCCGCCCATTCCTCCACAGATGAAAACAAGGTGTGCATTCTCAAGCTCCTTCTCGATCATGTGCCTGTCCACTTCTGCTGCCTTTTCTCCTATATCCGGATACCCGCCCGCGCCAAGGCCCTTTGTGATGCTCTTCCCTATGAGCACCTTCTTCGCCCTCTCATGCATGATGTTAAGATGCTGCTGGTCTGTGTTTATTGCAACAAGTTCTGTTCCTTTCACTCCTGCCTTCACCAGCCGGTTTATGGTATTGTTTCCCGCTCCTCCAACCCCGCAGGTCACGATTTTTATGTGCTCGCTCCCTACCTCGTCCTCCTCCTTCGCCTCGGTTTTTGAGGAGGCGCTCAAGACATCTTTTATCAAACTATCCATCCTGGTCACCTCGGTAGGAGGGAAGGAAAATAGCTTTATATACCTTTCATTTACCGACGGAAATAAAAATACATATTTTTCAACCAACCTACCCTACTTCCACTAATCCCAGACGAAAAATATTTAAATGTATTTATTGAATGTATTTAGCGAGGCGGTCAGGATGGTGCGTGTAATTACTATTAGGGATGATGTGTACAAGAAACTGGACAAGCTTAAAAAATCCAAAGGGATGAGTTTTTCCGAGGCGATAGAATACCTTGTTTCAGTTTCGCAGGAGAAGAGAACTGATTTGAGCATAATGGAGTTTGCAGGGATTCTTGGGCCCAGGGATGTTGATGAAAAACAGCTTGCAACCTTGAAGAGGTGGCTGGATGGTAAAAATATGCCTTGACTCTGATATTATATTAGACTTTTTGGAAGGCAGAAGAGCAACGATAGAAAAACTGAAATACTATATTGAAAAGGAGGAGATTGTGACTACGAGCATAGTAATGTTTGAGGTTCTTTCGAGCGTAAAATCCACTGCGCCTGTGCTGAGGTTCATGGAGCAGTTGGATATCCTGTCTTTTGACAAGCAGAGCGCGGAGCTTGCATCAAAGTTATACCGCGACGGAGTGAAGGAGGGTGTAAGGATCTCCTCGCGCGCGCTCATAAACGCGGCAATCTGCATGAAGAACGACGCCTTCCTCTTCACGAAAAACAGGAACGAGTATGAGGGTATAAAGGGGCTGAAAGTAGTTTGAGCCAGCTATCCCCTCTTTTGCAGCTCAACCATCTCTTCTACTTCTCTTGTTGTTGTCGCCTCATCCGGCGCCTTATCGTTCCTCATCCTAACCATCCTCGGAAATCTTAGCGCATACCCCTTTTCTTTGCGCATGCCTGCCGTGTGGAGCGGACTTTCCGTAATTTCATCAAAAGCAACCTCTATTACATACCTCGGCTCAACCCAGAAATCAGGAGTAATTTTATAAACCAGATCCTCCGGCGGTTCTTTTGTTTTTATTTCATCCAGCAATTCTTTCAGCATTTTCATCTCTTCCTCTGTGTAGCCGGAGCCGATTTTCGCGATTGTTTCCAGCTTCCCCGTATCCTCATTTCTCACCGCAACAAGAAGCCCTCCGAATTCAAACTCAGCCCGCGCGCCCTTTCCGAGAAAATATCCGACTATTACTGCATCAATAGTATCCGCCGCCTTCCCGTAGCTTTTCTTCAGCTTTATCCATGCAAACTTTCTTTTTCCGGCTATGTATGGGGCGCTTAGGTCCTTCGCTATGATTCCTTCCAGGCCTTTATTCAAAGAGTCCTGAAAATAGCTTTCAAGCTCGCTCGCATTATCTGTTTCGATGCTCTCCGCAACCTCAAGAACTCCCGAGGGGAATATTTTTTTGAGCGCTTTCCTCCTATCAGCATAAGGTTTTGTCGTGTAATCCTGCCCATTTAGGTAGAGAAGGTCAAAAACAAAAACATAAAGCGGAAACTCTTCGCTCGCTTTATCTACTCCATACTTCCTCCTCCTGTGCATCGTCTCCTGAAAGGAGTAGAACCTGTTCTTCTTTTTGTTGAACGCGAGCGCCTCCCCTTCGAATATTATTTCCTTTGCTTTTATTTTTTTAATCGCATCCACAACATCGGGAAACATCTCTGTCATCACATCCAGCCTTCTAGAATATATCTCCACTCTCTCTCCTTTCTTGTGGCACTGCATCCTCAATCCGTCGTATTTTCTTTCCACCGCACACCTTCCAATTTTTTCTATTATTTCTTCTGCGGATGCAAGCCTTTCTGCGAGCGCTGGCCTAAGGGGTTTGAACGGCTGGATTTTGAACTTTGTTATTTTTTTGTAATCCTCCATCGCTGTTCTGACTATATAGCCCAAATCCGAGCATAGATTATATGCCCGCTCTATCTCCTCCCTCTTTTCCTTTGTTCCGAAAAGCGCAACGCTCAAACCATCCAAAATGGTCGGGTCGCCCACGCCGAGCCTGAGCCTTCCCAAAACTATTCTTATGATGTATTTGCCTTCTATGGGTTTTGAGTTGTTCAGGAGTTCGGCGAGCATTTTTATTTTCGCCTCCTGGCTTCCGGTCCCCGCGGCTTTTGCAATCCTGACGAATGCGTTATAAACATATAGAATGTCAAGGGCTTTTGCAAAAAGCGACGTCTGTCTTTTTGTTTTCAGCAGTTCTTCGGCAACCCCCCCCAAATCCCCAAGTTCTTTATATTTTTTCTCAACCGTTTCTTTTGAATAGCCAGTCGAGGAGGAAATGGCCTCTATCCCAAACCTTTCCCCCAGCCCCAGGTTCAGGCCGGCATAAGGAGGGGCGAGCTGGCCCTGCAACAAGTAGGAAACCTTCTCTGCTTCCTCCGGCGTTGTTTTTTTGAACATTCCTGCAAGGATGTCGGTCATCTCAAGCCTTCCGCTTCTTCCCTCTATCTCTTCAAATATCTCTGCAAGCTCCTCAAACTTCATAAGAGGTTTTGAAAAATCAAGCAATTAAAACTTTTCGGCTGATAGGATGCGCAAATTCGCTCGCTTAAATAAAAAATTAAAAAACAAAAAATTATTCGCTTCACTTCCCGTAAAAGATGGAAAAATAAAAAGATAAAGAAAAGCGGGCGGGTTTTGTTTTTTCCGGGTTGCGGGTTTTTTGTTTTTTAATTTGCAACAGGTCGGCCGAAATGCCGAAATGTAGAAAATATATTTAAACATTTTTGTTAATAATAAAGCGGGAATGAGTATGGGGGGCAAAAAGGATGCTGCAAAAAACGCGATAGTAAAGCTAACCAATAAGATGAATGGATATGATCTGTGCAAAGCGATAGAAGAGAAGCTAGATTTAAGGAGAATGGAATTTAATAAATATAAACTTAATCCGGATGCGATCGATGCGCTCGCAAACGCCTGCAAAAAGCTGCATGATAAGCAGAAAGAAACTATTTTTAGGGAGTTTGGGGAGTTTTTATCCATAAGGGTGCAGGAAGGTTTGTTTTCTAGAGAGCTTACTTCTGACTTGTTCGGTGAATTTTTGGACAGCTATATCGTAGCCGATCATATAGAGAGGATAGAAGTTCTTCAGAATATATATGGAAGGGACAAACAATTCAAGGCGATTATCGACGAATATTATTTACTGTTGGCGGATTCCCGGTCTGTTTCACCCATGGAGTACTTGTATGCAAAGGGAATGATAACAAAAGACCCGGAGCTTCTCAGAATAGCGTACATGGAATATAAAAAAGCTTCCGGGTGGGATGGTTTAGACAAAGAAGTGAAGCTCTTGCTCATCGGAGCAGTGTTGGCAGAGTTGCCCGAGCATTAACTTTTTATTCTTTTTTAATCGAGTTTATTCCATGCAGAATAAAACAAAAGAGGTTATCAGGGATATAAAGGCGCTTAAAGTGCAGGGCGCAAGGAACATTGCAAAAGTTGCGCTGAAATCCCTAATTTACGAGATTGAAAACTCAAAGGCGAGAGGTTCAAATGAATTCGCGAGGGAAATCTCGAAAACAATGGAAGTGCTGGGTAGGGCGAGGCCTACGGAGCCTATGCTCAGGAATGTTATGCGGAGGGCGCAGGAATACGCCGTGCAGAACAGAAGGAAGGATGTGAAACTTTTAACCTCTGGGATGAGCGCTTACTGTACAAAACTTTTAAAAGAGATGGACGAAAGCGTGGAAAAACTGAAAGAGTACGGCGCGAAATACATCCCAGAAAAAGCAACAATCATAACCCATTGTCACTCCTCAACTGTTACGGGGATAATAAAAAAGGCAGTGAAAATGGGAAAGGATATAGATGTAATTGCATGCGAGACAAGGCCGAGGTATCAGGGAAGAATAACTGCAAAGGAGCTTGCACAGGAGGGAATAAAAGTAACTTTTATTGTGGATGGGGCGATGAATTATTTTGCGAAAAAAGCTGATTTTGCACTAGTGGGCGCAGATGCGATCACTGCGGCCGGAGACCTTATAAACAAGGTTGGAACATCAACGCTCGCTAGGATAATGCGCATAAACGACAAAAGCTTCTTTTCTGCTGCCGAAACCCTGAAATACGACCCGCTCACGCAGTACGGGTTGAGGGAGGAGATAGAGGAGAGAAGCCCAGATGAGGTATGGAAGGTAAAAATGAAAAATTTGAAGATAAGAAACCCGGCCTTTGATGTTACTGCGGCGAAATACATAAACGCTTACATCACAGAAAGGGGGATAATTCCCCCCCAGTCTCTCGTTGCAGAGCTGAAAGAAAAATGAGCGGTTGTGGTCTAGTGGTATGATTCTGGCTTCCCAAGCCAGCGGCCCGGGTTCAATTCCCGGCAACCGCATAAGCCAGGGGGAGCTTTATCTTTTCTAATCTCCCCCTAGCTTCAACCCCCTTATGTGATTAGGAGGTTTGGCGGAGCCAGGGGGAGCTTTAGGTAATTCTCATCTCCCCCGAGCTTTTAGGGGGGAAGTATCCCCCCTGAAAAGCTACGCTCCCAAAATCACCCCCCTCATTTTTGATAATAATTATAGTTCCCCCCTAAGCTTGAGAATAACCTAAAGGGGGATGGCGAGATGGGGGAAAATGAGAAAAACATTAAGCTTCCCCCAAGTCGTGGGGTATTACCCCCCGGGGCTTATGGGGGTAGGCGAGTAAGGGGGAAATTAAAAATACATTAAGCTCCCCCTAGTCGATACAAAAGATTTTTAAGTGCTTACTTTCAACTCTTAGCGATGGATGTATTCTGCCTGCCTGTTATCGTAGCGATTTCAATTTTTGTGATTGCACTCGGGTTCATGCTCGCAGGAATTTTAAACAATCCGCAGTTCAGTGCGAAGGTAAAGGAGGAGATGAGGGCAACGATAACAGGAATTCTGCTACTCATAGTAGTTGTTGGAATAGTTACATCAATAAATGCGTTCATAGAAACCTACACTGGCTATAAAGATGCCGGCGCTCTCTCAGCTTCTGTGCTTGAAAAATTTGAGGAGAAAGTTAAATTTTTGTTTGTTGAATATTCCGCGGTTCTTACAAGGATAGGTCAGTATGCCGGCCTAAGCTATAATGTCGCCTTCCCTATTGCAGTCTATCAGCTAAATTTTGGCGAAGCGCCTTTCAGCGGGCTTGGTTCTGTTTCCTCTTCTATTCATGGAATAGGAAATGTTCTTTCAACATTCTATTTTGCTTTGATTTCTTTGAAAGTTCTACTCCCGTTCACAGCATGGATAGCAAAGGACTACCTCCTGCCAGTTGCTTTCGCATTTAGATTGATGCCCGGAACAAGAAAAATAGGCGCAACCCTCATTGCGCTGGCTCTTTCCGCCGCCATAGTTCTGCCGGCAGCAGTTGTTGTGGTTGGAGATTTTTTAGATGCTGCGGTTTCCATGCCCCATTATACTCTCGTTGAGGAAAAGCCCATGCATTTAAGAATACACGACCCGATGAGAATGGGTGGGATCCAACTCATTGTCTGCTCCCCCGCATTCCAAGCAATAGTCCAGCCAAAAGATCAAGTTTATGACTGGATAATCTGCATTCCACTTTCTTTGGTGGGTGTCCCCTACAATGCCTGCGAGGTGTGGGTCGATATTGCGTACAGCTATGTGTTTGTTGCAGCTGCGGTACTGCAATTTAGTGCGATACTCAATTTTATTTTTATGGATACGCTTGCAGAGGTTTTTAATCCACTCATGGATGTTTTCATTCAAGCAGTTGTTGAACTGTCCACAACACTTTCCATATTCTTCATTTCAATTACTCTCATAGTGGTAAGTGCCTACCGATCCATTTCAATCGCGCTTGGAGGAGAATTCTTCATGTATGGGTTTTCGAGGTTCACGTGATAGCATGATAAAAAGAATGATCCTATTGGTTTCGCTGTTTTCCCTTCTGTTTGCGCAGAATGTATGCGACCCCACAACAGGAATAGATGCTTTCTGGTGGGAGGCGCTCACAATCCTTGTTGGCGTTTCAGCACTCCTCATCGCAATAGTTTATATAATAGGCTCTGCCTTCCATTTCCCAAACTATCTCGTGCTTGCAAAGGAGGAGCTTTTCCACCTCATAATAACTGTTTTCATAGTTCTGCTCATGCAGGGAATATTCGTTGGAAGTTGCGCTATTTTTTCCTCCTACCTCTCAGCGTACGCTGGCGTTGAAAACCCAATAGATTATTCAAAAAACTTTTTTTCAAAAATGCAGAACGAGCTCCAGAATACGATAGGAACTTTGTACAGAGATTATTTTGAGCACCGCATCCAGTCCTCTGTTTACATGGGAAGATACGACTTCGGCGGCAGCGGAGTGCTTTTGTACACAAACTACTGGAGGGAGATTGTTGCTTCGCAGATCGAAATTCTCATAAACCTTCTCTCCTTGCTCCTGCTTTCAGCAAAAATGCAGGGAATAATGTTCGAGCTGGCTGTTGATGTTATTGTTCCATGGAGCGTACCTTTTGCGGTCATAGCGCGCCTCATTCCGCAGGCAAGGGAGGCCGGCAACATCCTTCTTGCAATAATTTTTTCCTTCTACATCCTCCTTCCATTCTCCTATTCTATTTTCGCAGCGAGCTACGATAAGATCTCAATTCCCTGCTCCTCTGAAGTTGCCCAAGACCCGTTTTTTGGCGGCTGTGAGGCAAACGGATTTATCGCATTCGCAAAGTTCTTTCCCTACACAATACTTTTCCCGAATATAGCGCTTGCAATTGTCATAAGCTCGATAGACGCGATAAGAAGGGCGCTCTCTTTCGGTGGTGTGCCATGAGAAAGCTATTTATTTTATTGCTGCTGGCTGCTTTGCTTTTTGCCCAGCCACCCCAGCCACCAACATATACAGAAGCTTTTGAGAAGCTTCCTCAAACAACCTTTGTTTCTACGGTTCTTTCCAACTGGCAGCTAGTTGCAATTACCCTCCTCCTCATCTCACTTATGGTTGCGGTATTCGCGACCGTTGGTGGAAAGGCGTTTGGATTATCCGCGCTTGAGGCATGGGGGAAGAGCGAGCTTGGCGAGATATTTATAAACGCGCTCATAATCATTTTCATCCTCGCCTTCCTGGGCTTCCTGGATTCTCTTGCGTCCCAGATAATTCCATGCGTGCAGGGAAACTGCATTGCTCAAAGCGCTTCTGAATATTTGGGTGATTATCTAAAGGAAGTAAGAAATGTTGCTAAGGACATTTACTCTGATGCGATAGGAAACGGAAAAATTTCCTCGCTCTCGTTTGGTTTCGGCTCTGATACCTTCTTGACAATGCAGCTTCCAGCAGAGCTTTATTACTACGTCAGTTCTAGACCAAATGCCGGCCTTGCGGTCTACCTTACGCGCGACCAGGTTTTGATGGACTATTTAAGCTCTGCCTATGCCCTTCTTTTGGCCCAAAAATTCTTCTTAGATAACGTTGCGTTTGTCCTTGGGCCTGTTTTCATTCTCACAGGGGTCATCCTCCGCTCGTTCTTCCTCACAAGAAGATGGGGCGGAACGCTTATTGCTGTTGGTTTTGGAGCGATGGTTGTTTTTCCCGGCATGTTTCTCCTCACGTTTGCGACAACAGAAAACAAATTTTCCACTGATGTTGCGTATGATTTCGGCGAGCAGTGTCCTATTGAATGCAGGATGCTTACTCCCGTTGCGTACAATTTAACAGACGGAATTTCCTATGCTGAACTCATAGCTATTGCCCGCGAAAAGGGGTGGACGAATGAGCAGTTAGAAGGAATATACAATGGAAGCATAGAAAAGTTGGATGGCTTATCCTCCTGCAACTATCCGCCAGTCTGCCCATCCTCCTGCAGAGTTCTTCCCTATCCGATTGAGAATTCATTTTGCGCCGATGCACAGAAAAACTGCTCTGAGATTTTGGGCGAAAGGGAAAAATGTTTTGTGAACAGGATTGTTCTTGAACCTGATTATGAAAAACTCAAGGAGGTTGATTCAAGGTGCAGGATTGTTGCGCCGTTCTCCATTCCAACTTCGGACGATTACTGCCCGTTGTTCTGCAGGGCTGTTTATACAAACGGGACCTCGTATTGCTACAACCATATAAACTACGATACTTTCAAGTGCGAAAGCCACTACCCATCAAACCCCGAGCAGATATGGAAGAATGCGAACACAAGCTTCTATGCTGAAAACAGGGCGGGAATGATTGAAGCGGCTGAGCAAACGAGCGTTTACATAATACACGAAGACATGAAAGATGCAGACTGCAGGGCTCTTCTTGATTTTCAGGACCCGGGCTTTGGCTACAACCCGCCAGTTTTCGCGAACTGCGAGTATCATTGCACAACCCAGACCCCAACCCAGACGCATTCAGCAACCGGAACCCTCACCAGCATTAAATACGTTGAAAGCGTTGCGAAAATAATGATAAATGCCTACCTCCTTCCTCTGTTCAACATCGCAGCTACAATAGTTTTCATCTCGGGGCTTGCTTCATTTTTGGGAGGGGAGCTTTTCGTTCCTGCATTGGGTGAGCTTGTATGAAAAAGCTGCTGTTCTTTCTATTGCTCTTTGCTCTTTCCTTTGCAGCCCAGCCAGAAGGATGGGAGGTTTCTTCCATCCTTGCAATGCTCATCGCAGCGCTCCTCATCTCCTTTGTGTACGCAGGAGGAATAGCGTTTGAGAGCGAAGGGCTGAAGCTAGCAGCCAAGCACGAGGCATACGAGTGGATTACGACCCTTCTCATGTTTGCTCTCTTCCTTTTTGCTGTTGCAACAATAGACCAGTTTTCCACAGGAGTGGCCTCCTACTGGTTCCCAAATGAAAATCTGAATGCAATCCCAGCACCTAAACACATAAACTTTGCAGTAAACATAAGCGAAAGGCTTCTTTCTGAGCAGGCAACCCTTCTCGGCCAGATAGCAACTCTGTCAAAAGATATCGTTGATGAATCCACAAAAAGCTTCTACTGCTCGGCGATATACGCTGGCTTCAGCCTCAACCCGTGCATGGGCTTCGGAGCGTTTTCCAGGCCGCTCAGCATGTATGCTGCAACAGTGGGCGCTTCAATAGCAACAACGAATTCCCAGCTGTTCCTCCTTAAAATCACCCCCACCTTCGTTCTTCTCATTGTTTTTCCGCTTGGAATATTCATGCGTTGCTTTGCGATAAGCAGGGGGCTTGGGGGGTTTTTGCTTTCCCTTGCGTTCGGGCTTTATTTCGTCTATCCTCTCATGATTATTTTCATGTACGGAGTCACTACCCAATACCAGACCGAGCAGGGTTTGAACCCAACTATTAATGTTGATACATCAAATATCGAATGCAAGGGAACAAACATAGGCGGCAGTGCTTCCGCGGACCCAGCGTACGATGCAATGGACGCAACAAAAACAATGATTGATGCAAACTACTCCGGCCCTGTTTTTCTGGCGCTCATAAAATCTATGTTCTCAGAAGGAATTTCCCTTCTTGTTTTGATTTCCCTGATAGGCGCGTCTTCAAAAGCCTTCGGTGCAGAGGTGTATGCCTTTGTGCTGGCGCAACTGGAGAAGATAGCATGACCTGCCAAGTTTTCACTCCGGAAATGCTGAACATGGGCTTTGTGTATTCTGCGATGGCCGTAGGAATTGCTTCCTCTGCGATAATGATTTCCATAATTTACATGATAGGAAAAATAACAAACAACCCGAAGCTTGATGTGTGGGCTCACGATGAGCTTCCCCAGCTATTTTTCTCAGCGCTTTTTGCAATTTTCATCCTTGGCTTCCTTAACCTCGGCACTATGTATAAAGCTTCCGCGCTTTCCGAGCTCACAAATTTCACAGTTCAGAACGGAGAGATGTGCATTTACGATTATGCCGATGCCTACCTTGATGATATGACGGCCTATGTTCACAACACAATGCGCATCACGAGAATTTACAACATAATGGCCGGCTTCATTTCTTCAATTTGGAAGTATGAATGCAAAAGCGTATGGTGTTTCTTGGCAGGCCAGGGCGTCGGCCTAAATCCAGATGCGTGGGTTTCTCTTATTTCTTCTGTTCTCAACGCTCAGGCCTACACAACAACAGTTGCCCTTCTCGGCCTTCTTGCTCAAAAATACCTTCTGCAATCGTTCATGAACGGCGGGTTCCTCCTTATCATTCCGCTCGGTCTTGTCCTCCGCTCCATCCCCTTTGCGAGAAGAGTGGGCGGTGTTTTGCTCGCAATAGGGGCCGGCTTCATTGTTTTCTTCCCAACCCTTCTTGTCATTGAAGGGCTTGTTTTCAGGCCGGAGATGTGGGGTTATGACAACCAAGATGTAATTGATTACCTGACATCCCCAGGAGGCCTGAACATTGATGAGAAAGACCCGTATTTTAAGGGAGGACTGGAATGGAATATATTCCTGTTCGGCCAGTTTGATTATTTTTTCAAGGAGGATGGTGGCCGAATATTCTTATGCAAAAATCTCGGCCCGCCATGGGTTAACCCAGCGTGCTCAGTTTCAATTGACAGGCTGCTCGCCTACGGTGCGATAAGCTTTTTAGTTTCATCCTTCCTTCTTTCACTTAACTTCATAGGCACCTCCGCGGGAATAATCGCGCTCGGAAAATTCCTTGGGGAAGAAATAGAAATTGCAAGGTTTTTGAGGATGGTATGATGGTGGATTTGCTCGCTGATTGGGAAACAAACTGGGGGGTTATTGCGCTCCTCTCTGTGCTAATACTTTTTTTCATAGAAATAATCCACTACATGTTCGCGAAAATGTTCATGGACCAGAGGGGACAGACAATAGCCATCGCTGAAATAATAGACAACATTGCGATCGCGCTCATCATAATATTCTTGGTTTTCATAGCAAACGGAATTTCCGCGGCCCTTACATTCCCCCAACAGGCCCAGCAGCCCATAAACATTCTTGCGATCGAGCAATCAAAAGAGCAGACGCTCCTCATGCTTGCTTCAACAGAAGAGATACTAAAATCAGCAGCATCGGATGCAAGGTGGGCTTTAACGCTTTCTTCAACCTACCTCGGGCTTATGGGCATTCCGGTTTTTCAGGGAAACTGGTGGGGTGCGATATACCGAAGAGCATCCGAGGTTCAGTTCCTCACTCAGAAAGGAACAGAGCTTGCGGTTTTTCTCTCCGCAGAATACTACGTTCTGGACTACATATCAAAGTACATGCTCTCCTTGTTCCTTCCTATTGGAATAGTTCTAAGGGCGATGAAGCTCACGCGGGGGCTTGGTGCCCTTCTCATTTCAATTTCTATTGCCCTTTACTATATCTACCCCTCAATCTTATGGATCGCTTCAACAGGTTTTGTTGCGCCTCCAAAATCTCCGATGCTTGAAACAGAAACCGTGTGCAACTACCCAACTTATCTGGCCATAGGAAGGGGGTTTGATTTGGATTTCAGCACCTTCTCCATGCAGTCTGTCCAGATGGGGATAAGGCATAAATCAATGCAGGAGTTCATGGCCTCAGTTTTCTACCAGCTTCTGCTCGGAAACCTCGCAGCCCTTTCCCTTGCGTTCGTTTTCATAAGGTTCACAAGCGTTATACTTGGAGGAATGCCGACAGCATTCATCTCAATGGTTTCAAAATTGGTTTAGGGGGAGAAAATGAAGATTAGAAAATTGTTTGTTTTGTTTCTGGTTTTTGCGCTCCTTATTATTCCAGGCTGCCTACAAAAACCCGAAGCGCACTGCTGCCTATACAAATACGCTCTGAATGATGAGTGCTATTTTTCAGACAAACTTGCAGACGACCCTGATTACACTGGCGAGGAGGACTGCAAAATATGGAAAGAAAATGACGGGCCGGTTTTCTGCGAAGTTGGTGGTTTCAACTACAGCGTCTGTTCGGAATGGGAGATAAAATCCTGCGTTGAGGGATGCTCTGGAATGCTCTGCGGAGATTTTGGAAAAATAGGAATTCCCGCATACATAAGCGGGGAAGATTTGCAGAAAGGGAACATAGACATGCCGATGGGCCAGGGCGCTGTTTTCGGCCTTCTTCATGCAGAATGCGATGTTGTCAAAATGACCCCTTCTGTTGAAAACGCGATGAGCAAGGGGCTTTTGCTCAACAGCTTCAGGTTCGGAATCGGAGATGGTTTTGATGAATACGACAACTACCGCTACCTCTTCCCTCTCTCGGACAAACTCTTCAATTCCTACGCAGGCACAAAAGACAGGTATTCGAATTACTTTTTTGCTGAAAAAAAATGCAGGGAAACGAATGGCGTGTATTCCTGCACTGAGACCGGCAGGCGCTACTCCTCATTCCATGAATGTGAATGGGAATGCAGAAACATAAACCCAGCAATGGTCTGCTCTGCGGGCATGGAAGAATTCTCGCTTCCCAACGCCCCATTTGGAAATGAGCTTGGATATGCAAAGCATTGGTATGGGGGGCTTTTCTGGGCGGATGTTGAAGACGAGAGAAAAGAGGGAAGGGGAAACACTTTCTGGAGCCAGGGGAAGGTTGACCTGCAATATGAGAATGATGGAAGAACAGCGAATGTTGGGGTTTTGAAGTTTGCAAAGGAAGGAAGCGGTTTGACTGCTGCAACAATTGGGATTTTTGGGTTTAAAGAAATACCTACCTACTACGCAAACGTTCTTCCGAGGCATACTGTTTACAATTCGCAGATTTTTGGAGGCAAAAAGGCCGAATTTGAGTGCGAAAGCGGGTTTGAATGCTACTCTGGAATTTGCGGAAAGGATGTTTACAAAAGGAGCGGATGCATAGATGCTTTGGCAAATAATATTGTTGAGTGCGGCTGCTCCTATGAATATGGCCAGCTTGTCTGCAAACCAACAAGAACAGCATCTGTTCCTGCTTCAGATGAACCCAAGAGCAATGTAAACATATGGGATGGCGAAGTTTTAGGGGTTAGCAAAGCATTACCCGAGAACCTCGTCGGAATAGACGTATTGCTCTTCACCGCTCCAGAACAGATAAGCCAGCCAAAAGCGAGCGTAGTAAACGGCAAAGTCATGATATTCCTTTCAAGGAATGTGAGAGAAACCATCGGCGCCGCCCCATTTCCCCTCCCCAACGAACAAGCAACAAGATGGGCAATACTTCACTACTGCCAGATTGTCCCAAAAGAGTGGAGCGGTTGCCAAGAGGGCGGAACGTATGTAATAAATTTTGTAAAAAACTGCATGGGCGAGGAATACAAAGAGGATATTGCGGTGTGCTACCCCCCGAAATTCGGGCTGGACGGCTCAAGCTTGGGAGAAAAGTGGAGAGAAATATGCGATGGTTTAACTGATGATGATTTCTGCCTTTCTCAAGGAGAAAATTTGGAATGTAGTGCGTATGCCTCCGCGGCAATAGTTATAAGAAAAAACGAAAATGGGAATTTTGGAAAATGCATGGCTGATGATAACGGAAACCCAAGCGTAAAGGAGTTTGGATGGTGCGAGCCAGCAACTTTCAATACAATTGCAGTTGAACATCTCTACCCTCTGAACAAATTCTATGACCCAGTGGGCAGCAACCCGCAGGATGAATCTCTTCCCATAAATGAAAATGGAGGAATACCGAGAATAGACCTTGCAGGGTATGGAGAAGGTCCTTTTGAAGATTTTAAAGATGATTACCACATCAAGGACGAGGATGTTGATGAGGTGAATAAAAGAATAGCAAACTACTGCCCCCTCCTTGAAATTCTTCCGCCTTCAAACTTAGATGCGCAAACTCCGAGTGAATGGGAGGGAACAACCGTTGGCGATGTTTATAAAAGCGGAAATGTTCTAATAACAGGAGGGACTGATGCGAGGTTTGCGTGCGGAGGCCATCGAGATTCCCAGCTAAGATGCGATGCCTACAATTTGGCCTTCGGCTGCAAGGATGCAACAAGAAAAGATGGAGATGTTTATGATGCCCGCGTTTCCTGGCCGGATTTCTACCCTCATTGGAAATATATGAAAGAAAAGCTAACCTCTTATTTGATTGCTGGGGTTCTGCCTGTTCTTTATGCTGAAGATGATGAGCTTTACAAAACCTACTATGGTTGCGATGATTGCTACCTTCCTGAGTTTACTATCTATAAAGAAAATGCAACCTTTGCATGGAAGCTCTTGAGGGATGTATATGTGAGCATACTCTATGGCGCAGACTACAAGGATGAATACGGCGAGACGCATTATGCCGGCGACTATGAAGAATCCGCCTCTTCCCTCGGTCCTATAATTGTTGTTATTGGAGATGCAGATAGAAATTATGAAATAAATTTGGAAAAAAGAGCGAGCGAGGTAAAAGAGCCATGCCCCTATTGCATGCCAGCACTTTCAAGCGAAATTACGCTTACTGGTATTGGTTTGCAGGATACAATCTCTGAAAGAACTCTTCTCAAAAATTTTGATGAAGCATACGGTTTGGAAATGAGCGATCATCTTGAAGGTGAGGAATTCTGCTCCCGGGAAATGTTTATTGGTGAGCATTGCAATTCGCTCATGGAAAATACAGACATTCTTACAATTGAGGTTTATATAGACCCGAAGGTTTCACTCGGTACCGAGGAAGAAAAAATAAAGTTCTACGAATATATTGTTCAAAAATTAAGCAACGTTTCTAGAAAACTTGTTTATAGGTTTGGGAAGCCATCCCTGTTAATGATTAAAGAAATAAGGGATTCTTCGGAAGAATACGGGGTATTCAACTACCTAGCCAGCCAAAAAGCCAGGTTAGTTAATTCAGGCATAATAGGGATACACCTCTCAAATTTCAACATATCTACCGGATCCTCTCTCAATATGCAGAAGTACTGCTCTGTTGAAGGCTCTGCTGAGATTTCCGCAGGCCTTACTCCGTATGCATTTGTGAATGAGGTTGAAGTTTCTGATGAATGCAAATGTGTTGAATGCGATGAAATGGACATGCTTAAAGGAATATGCAATGGATACTACCTAGGCGACCCGCTTACGGGTTTCCAGTGCTCGGATTATTCAGGAAACCAGAAATGGCCAGAGGACTGCATCACGGAAGAAATGTGCCTCTCTTCTGATTCAGGTACCCTAAAATGCCGGGTTTATAGCGGAGGAAAGTATTCTTTTGAAGAATACTCTTTAGAAGAGGTGATGAAAAACCCATCTTTGTATTCGGATTTGATCGCCTCTTTAAAGGGAATTCCAAAAATCTGCGTTGAGGAGAACACAAAAACATTCTCTTCTCTGCGATCCTCCTCTCCAAACCCTATGCCGATTCTATTCTCAACCTCCGGAAATGAGAGCAAGGAATGCGTGAAAGGAGGCACATATGCAAACTTCTGCGGTTTTGACATTCCTTTAAAAACAAGGGTTTCGGAGTGCTGGGTAGAGCAAACATGAATGTATTAAAAGTTTTTCACTCAAATGAGAACATGCGAAGAATGCTGTTCCTTTTGATCTTTGCAAACCTTCTTTTCTCCCAGCCCCCCTGCCCGGGCTGTGAAGAGCTCTTCAATGCATACGAAACCGGGCTTGTTGCCGGGCTTATGGACGAAACTGTTAATGTTTACATGTACGCAGTTTACAATGGAGAAAGGCTTCCAGTTGGAAATGCAACCCTTTTTATGGAGGTATATAATTCAACCGGCGACCTTTACAGCAGATGCAGGATTTTTACTGATGAAAAAGGAAAAGCAGTATTCTCTATTTCAGAGTATAAAGATGTGTGCTCAGGCCAAGGATTGCTGAGGGGATGCAGGATAGGAATAAAGTTTTGCTGCTCCTCCTCTCCGAACTGCCTTCTACAGCCTTGCCTCAACGAGAGCATAACCTCTTTCGAGGATGTTCCTCCATGCGGAAATATCAAGCCCACTTCCTGGCCTGATTCTGCATACATAAACGATGATGGAACTCCTGTTTTTGCTCCCCTTTTCCCAACCTATGGAGAGGTTGTTTACATTCCAACCCTCCTTCCGCCTCTTTTTGAAGGGGCCGCGCCTGCAATCTGCCTCCCGCTTTTCATAATCGCAGGCATGCTTCTCGTCGCTGCCTATGCAACAGGAGGAACCCCATTTTTCTGGTTTGATTTAAATGCTTTAAGATTTACAACAGGAGAAAGGGCAAGGGTGACCGGAAAGGGAGGGTTCACTCTGCAACAAAGTAGGATTCCTGGAGCTGCCAAAAGTGCAGGCGAGCTAATGAAGAAAGTTCCTGTTGTTAAAAACGTTGTCGAAAAAGTGGAAGAAGGCGTTAGCACGGTTGGGAGAAAAGTTGCGGAAATTAGAGGGGCTGCGGCTGGACTTGTTGGGAATGTGGTGGGTGGAGGAGTCAGGATGGTAACAAAAATTCTTCCAGGTAAACCCGCACCAATTTTAAAACGCATGGCCAGAGTAGAAGAAAAATTAAAAGGAATAGGACGTGGGTTGAGAACAGGGCATGAGGTTAGACCAACAACAGGTGGGGAGGTAAGGGCAGGCGCAGAGAGAATAGCAATAGGAACAGGACAGTTTGGAGGAGAGGAAATACTTTCGGCACTTTTGATGGCTGGTTTTGCAAAAGGAAACGTTGCTTCCCTTGCAGTTTTTTTTGGAGTTCCGGAAGCAATAATTAGCTCAGTAAAAGCAGGAGCAGCAAAAGAACAATTAGAATATTTAGAGAAAAATAGCGAGACGCTTAGAGCTGTTCTAGCAGGCGAAGCTGTGCCGGTAAAGGATGCAGAAGCAATATACTCAAATCTTTCCGGCGCGTGCATGGCATTTGCGTCAGAATTTCCAGAAGGAGACCCAAGAAGAGAAGCCTACTTCAATCTCGGAAACTCGTTTGCTCTTCTTTCAGAAATAGCAAGGGATAGCGAACTATTAAAGACACAAGAAGGCAAAGAGTTTTTTGCGACTTTAGCACAGGAAACAGGCCAGGCTTTCTTTGTGATAAGAAGTTTTGACCCAAAAATTCTAGAATCCGCAGAAAAAGCAAGAAAAGAATTATCTACAGGGCAGTTCCAACCAGAAACCCCAGAATACCAAGCTCTCCAAGCAACCATAACACAAGCACAGCCTTATTATGACGCACTTTCAACTCTCCAACAAATAGCCAATTTATCAATTGCTTGGGTGGGAAACATACAAGTAGGAGATAAAATAATTAGTATGGGATTAAATGAGAAAGAGTTGAGAGA
>CAYXNY010000036.1:0-48155 GCA_964467175.1 Microcaldota archaeon
AAGTAAGTCCAGAAACAAAAGAAAAATTGGAGAAGCTTATTAATAGGTTGGAGGAGTTGGAAAATAAAAAAGAAAAAGAAGGATATCGCAACTTAAACTTATATAAGTATTTGACATCATATACAGGTGAATATACCACCATAACTAATGAGTTGCTGGATATATTTAAGGAGATATATCCTGATGTAAAAAGTATAGCAGATGTTCAAAGAAAAATAGGAATGCCAGAAGACTACGTAGACGGAAAGTTTGGCTCTAGATCCCTTAGGTACTTAGAGGAATTTAATAAAGGGCTTGAGATTAAATCTACGCAGGAACCTCAACAAAAACCAGACTTCTCACAACAAGCTGCAGGTTTAAAATCAGAGCAGGCAACAGAACTGCTCAGACAGTTTGAGTCTGGTTTAAAGGCCGCAGCTGATCAATTATTCAAGAGGTATGGAATAGGAAAAAAAGATAGGGAAAAGGTTCTTGACATAATTGGAAAAGAACTGAAAGATGTTATAATTCCTCAGATTAACATTCTTATTGCTAGTAATACCCTCACCCAAGAAAATGTTAAAGAAATCCTAAACAGCAGCATGGAAAATATAGAGAGAGAGGTTTCAGAATATCTCGGTAAGAGACTTACAAAAAGAGAAAAGGATTTTTGGAATAGATTGTCATTAATAAGCGCCGGTATAGTGGCGTTGTCCTTATTTGGTGCATTATGTATAATGATGCCGGGTGCTATTATAACCGCACCGACAATAACCGCTTTTGCTAATCTTTCACAAACTATTTTGGGGTCTTTGGGGCTTGCTGGAATGGGCACTACAATAGGTGCAGCAATAACCGGAGTGGCCGCGCTCATTACAACAATATTTAGTGGTATAAAATCACGGCTAACAGGCTCAAAATTAGACGACTATACTGATCAGGTTAGAGGATGCATGGATCGCTTCAATAATGATTTGAAAAATCTGCAGCAAAAACAGCAGTCTATACCTACCTAACATGTTTAAATCGTTTTTATTTTTTAATTTGTTGTAGGGGCTATATTGGCAACCGAGCGTATGGCGGTTATATATTTTAAATCTTCCTCCCTTACAGTTATTATGGAAATCAAAGATGTTGGTATATTCGGAATAGACAGAATGAAAAACATAGGCTTCCAAGCCACAAACCTAGGGATAGGAATAGAGATAATCGAAAAGATGAAAAATGAGAATGCGGTAGTATTCTTTGGCTTTACCGCAAACCTAGTTGCATCCGGGATCCGCGGGCTGATCGCGGACTGGGTTAAGAAAAAATTTGTTGATGTAATAGTAACAACGGGTGGGTCTCTCGACCATGATTTGATAAAAGCGTACAAACCCTACCTCCTTGGCTCTTTCTACGAGAATGATGCTCGCTTGCACTCAAAAGGAATAAACAGAATAGGAAACATTCTTGTGCCGAACGACAGGTATGAACTGCTCGAGAAGAAAATCCAACCTGTTTTTGAGAAATGCTATGAAAAGTATGGCAGAATAGTGTCTCCTAGCGAGATAGCGCATGAAATAGGAATGACAATAGAGGATGACAACTCATTCCTGAAATGGGCGAGCAAAAATAAAATTCCTGTATTCTGCCCAGGGATTACAGATTCTGCAATAGGTTTGCAGACGTATTTTTTTAAGCAAAAAAAGAAGGATTTCGGAATAGATGTGACTAAGGACATGAAAAAGCTTGCTGACATTGTGCTGAACGCTGAAAAAACAGGCGCGGTAATTTTGGGTGGGGGGATAAGCAAGCATCATATTATCGGCGCGAATTTGGTCAGAGGCGGGCTCGATTACGCTGTTTATGTAACTACCGCTCAGCCGTGGGACGGGAGTTTAAGCGGCGCGAGAACAGATGAAGGAGTGAGCTGGGGAAAAATAAAAGAGAAGGCAAGGCATATTACTATAGACGGGGATGCAACGATTGTTTTTCCTTTATTGCACGCGGGGGTAAAGGTTTAAAAAATGTTTTTAATAAAGTAAATATGTGAAACAATGAAAATGAGGCAGATCCTACCCATCCTGATTTCTGCTTCTGTTTTTTTACCTTTAAAAATAGAAAAATTCAAAAACTTTGAACCAAAAATTTCTGTTGCACAACTCAAGGCATACGATCCTCTCACTGCTGAATTTATAGATTTCAGAAAAGGCATGGCTATCCTTGACAGCGCCGGGATGGATGCAAGCTATGATACATTATATCACCGGTTAGCGGCTGCTGGGTTCAAACTGCCGTATAGCCCTCCTAAGATGCCGATATCCCCTGAAAGTATTATCTTTCCTGTTGATATTGTAGACAATCCTTGTGTTCATGCAATAAAAGTCGAGAGATCAGAAAGAGCTTATATCCTTTATCAACTGTTGACAGGGAGGAAAGGTATAAGCAGAAGAGGCATAGATGAAATCCGTTATATGTTTGATAAAAAAATTGTATTCGCAGGAGAGTATGACAACATCGATACGCTAGACATCCGCTATGTGTTTAGTCAAAGCAGAATAGCCTGTTTAGAGTTTGCCACATTGTTAGCTAGTATTTTACTTTCATATGGTATAAATAATGTAGAGATACACATATTAATGACAAAGGAAGGGGATAAAGGCCATGCCTTCATCAAAGCAAACGGGATAATATTTGATGATGAAATAAGTGGTAGTGAAGAAGCAGTAAGAAAATACTATAAAAGAGTGTGGGGGGAATACAAAGACAATGTTTTAAAATATTTTGATGCTAAAGTAAAGTAGAGGTGGTTAAAAATGGCACAAGCTTTTATCTTCGCTCCTCCTACTTGTATACATGGTGTAGACAAAGATAATAATGACACTTTTGAAGTAGGCAACACCAAATTAGTGATTGGCGGCGGCATGCACATGGTAGGTGGAGAATTTTTAGCAACGAATAAACTTAAGAAAGACCCACAAGGATATGTGAAAGTTTATCTTCCAGGAGAAAAAGAGCCGGTTGAATTTCGTTTGAGTGGTGAATACACCAAAACATTCGATGATGGTACCGAACTAACAATTGTTGCTTTACAAGATAAGGATGGAAATATTAGATTTGGTACTTTAACAAAAACCGAAAAGGAATCGTTAGGAAAAAAAATAACTGTCTGGCAGTTTAATGAGCTTAAAGGGCCAACCGGCGGAGAACCAACCGAAGAACCAACCGGAGAAATTACAGTTGCTGGAAAAGCTTACCCATATTGGATCAGAATAATCTCCAAGTAAAAATTAAGTAAATAGCATATTTATTGCCGGCTATCTGATTAAGCTGAACGATGACTGCTAAGCGCAACATTAATTTTTTAAATACCATAAAAGCCCAGGGTCAACGATATGATAGATGCCTTTCGTATTACGCGTTATAAGGCCTTTTTTTATCAATCCATTTAAAACAGCAGTAGGGGGATAGCCGAGAGCGCTTTCAAGCCCTTTGTAATTCTCACCTTTTGCTATCCGGAGCATAACAATATGCTCGGCTCTGCTAAGAGAGGAAATAAGAGAAGAAAAAAAAGGACCTTCATCTCTTACGATATGGTCAAACGCTGCTAATGGCGAAACCCGTTTTTCTTTCATCTTTTCCAAAACCTTTATTACATAATCTGGAACTCCTTTTGTTAGATCAAAAATATTCTTACAATGTTTTTCTGGAACTCCAATCTTATGAGCAGCCTCTTGAACAGCGTATAATTCAAAAGGCCCTATCTCAATAACCTTGAGCTGTTTCCAGAATGGTTTTGATTTCTCTAGAATCTGAGAACGGATAAAAGATGGAAGGCTTCCGCTCATTATTAGTCTTATATTCTTTGTAAATTGTAATTCTCCGCGTATGATCGAGAGGCCCCGTTCCATTTCTTTGAAATTAGCTATGCTTTGTATTTCATCCAAAGCGATTACCACAGAGATCCCATTTTTTTCCGCAAAATTTGATATAAAATCTAGAGCGCCTCTAAGCAACTCTATTTCTTCTTTCTTTTTCTCCGCAAAAGCGATTTTAAGTGATAGAAAGTTGACACCACCGATTCCAAAAGTTCCTTCAATTTCTTTTAGAGATGAAAATGACGAAGAAATAGAGGAGGAAAACCTTCTAAACAAAGAAGATAGATTATTGCCACTGACTTCATCGTAAGCAGCCAAAAATTCATTTACGAGCGCATCTGCAAAATCAGCCCATGAAGCAAAATAGAGCATATCGATGTAGACAGGAACGGTTCTCTTACTCTTAGCCCTAACTAAGTATTTTATTATAAGATGGGTCTTCCCCATCCTTCTGTAACCAACAACGATCGCGTGCCTACCATTTTCTTCTAGTGCAGCTAGTTCTTTTTTTCGGTCTACAAAAAACGATACCTTTTTTTCCATTTTTTTTATTTCCATCTTTTCACCATTAATTTTTTAATCCATTAATTTTTTAATTGTATCGAAGCCTGTTTACATCTTGCTTCGAGTACCGTTTTACCTTTTTCGGTAGATTTTTAAGCCGTTGCGTTCAAACCCCTTCATGAACCTCACCTGCGCAGTTCTTCTTTTTATTGCCGGCTATCTGATTAAGCTGAACGATGACGAGATCGACAAGGATAAAAAACGCAGGGCTGAGCTTAGGCATGCGATAATAGCGATAATTTCTTCTCTGCTAATTTTGTATGTTTTTCTTTTCGGCGATGTTGAGGAACTGCTGATGGCTGTTGTTCTGGCATCGGTATTTATGGGGAAGGTAGACAATTTGGCACACGGAATCCTTGCAGCCGCAGTAATTATTGGCTTTATAATACTCGGCGGGTACATAGATACAAACATGCTCTTGTTTTTCTTCATCGCAGCTGCGGTGGATGAGACAGCAGTTCCAATAATAATGGAGTACAGGCCGGTTCTTAAGCTTGCAACGCTTTATCCGGCGTTTCTCGGATACTTCTCGCCGCTCATTGCGGTGATTGTTTTCGACGCGGGGTATATTGCAAAACCGGTTTTGGAAAAAATTTCAAAAAAACACTAAAACCATTTTGATATTTTTTCCTGGCTTCCCCTCTCCTCCATCCCCTTTACCATCTTTTCAACAGCGTTCCTAACCCTTTCTTCAGAAAAATCATGCCTTTTGACCAAAATCTCAACGATCCTTTCCTCATCCGGCGCGCTCCATTTTGGCTGGGCGTCAACGCACGGCGGATTGAGAAAGTATTCAAAAACATCCATTATGTACGGTTCAAACTCATGCTTGTATTTTTCGCTGACAAACTCCAAAATTTTTTCAAACTCTTTTTGCTCCTTTACAATTTTAAGCGCTGTTTTCGGCCCGACGCCTTTTACCCCTTCGTTAAAATCAGTTCCAATGAGAATCCCAAGAGCTATAAGTTGCTCCTGGTTTATTTCATTCTTTTCCAGCAATTCTTTTAGAAAGACCTGCTCTGGATAAACAATAACATACTGGTCTTTTCTTGGAAGCTTCCTTTTTCCTGTAATGGAAAGGTTTCTTATGAGGAGGGGGGAGCCGAATAGAAGAGAGTCAAAATCCTGTGAAGCTGATGCATAAACCTGCCCTTTCTTCGCTATGCATGCCGCCTGCGCCTCTCCTTCCCCGGGAGCTTGTATGTATGGAATGCCCATCGCAGAGAGAAGCTCCTTGCTTTCTGCGATCATTTCTTCTGTAAGTTTTGAGGTTGCCTGGGCGTATGTTTTCGCCCCTTCCTCTTCAAGAGCGAGCGCTTTTTCCCATTTTTCCTTTGCCTCCTCCTTCGCCTTTCTTCTTTCTTCTATCGTTTTTTCCTTGAACGCAGGGGGGGTGCCGTCAAAAACATAAACCGGTTTTATTCCATTCTCAACTATTCTTTCAGTTCTATACAGAAGGCCGGAAAGGTGGCTTGTTATATTGCCAGAAAAATCCATAAGAGGGGTTCCATCCGGCTGTCTTATGGACGCAAGAAACTGGTAAAGGACATTGTACGCATCTATCGCTACTTTTTTGCCTGCCAAACTTTCTAAGGTTATCTCGTGCTTTTCGACTATCGGTGAAAGGTCAACTCCCATTCTATCACTTTTCCTTTTTTTCGACAAAATCCTCAAGCGTGAGTTCTTCTCTTTTCTTCTTCTCTGTTTTTTCGATTATCATTTCGGTTGTTTTTTCTATTAGTTTTATCCCGAGCGCTTTTTCAAGCTTCCTCGCTGTTTTGAGCGTAGGCCGCATCTTTTCTTTCTCTATGTGCTCTAAGTAGCTTTCTGATTCGCTTATTTTTGCTGCGAGCTCTTTTCTTGTAAGGCCCTTCTGCTCCCTAGCCTTTTTCACGATCTCTCCATACCCCTCTACTATATCCTCTTCAACTATCCCAGTTTCAACGACCTTTACTCCTTTTTCTGCTTTTTCTTCGGGTTTTTTATGGAGAATTTTAGCACCCTTTGCACACACTGCGCATGCGTTCATTGTCGCTCCTTCCAACAGAACAGTGAACTTCGCCTCCCTTTCGCCGCATATCTCGCACATTTCTCTTTCTCTTGGCATAAAAACTAATTGATGGGAAAAGCATTTATAATGTTGCGGAGAACATCCTTTATGATGAGAAAGGCGGTCATTCTTCTTGCAGTGGCGATTTTTTACATAATATTGAATATGGATATACCCGGAACGGTAAAATTCTTTGCCGCTGTTCTTGAGCTTGGGGTTGTGGGCGAGTGGTTGAGGAAGCAGTACAGGTTTGACGGAGAGTACGGGCTTTTTCTGCTCAGAAGCAGGAAGGGGATAAGCAAAATAAATGAGGTTGCGCTGAGGTATGAAAAGATACTGAAAATTTTTGCGGATGTTTCCATAGCTGTCGCTTTCGGACTGGCTTCGTTTTTTGTTATGAATTGGAGGCCGGTGAAGGAGAGGGTTGGGGTTGTTTTTGCGGGCTTGGTTGTGATGTTCATTGTTTCACTTTTTGTCTCTCCTTTTGCCCTCCTCATCATAACCTCAACGATTGGGATAGAGGGAGTGAGTGAAACTGTAGGGGGTGAAGTGAACTGGACATATCCTGCGATGCTCCTTTTCACTGGGTTCAGTGGATTTATTTCCTATTCGCTCGTCGCCCATGGGGTTGGGGTTGTTTCTGCAATCTATAGTATAATAGTGGATGGGGTTCAGCAGGAGGTTCATGAAGGCGCAACCCTTCTTCTTCCCGGTATAAACCTCCCTTTCCTTGAGGGTATTTTTGCGCTTGCGCTCATACTCATCGTCCATGAGGGAGCGCATGCCCTTCTTACAAGAATAGCAAGGGTAAGGCTGCTCAGCTCAGGGCTTGTTTTTTTCGGGTTCATACCTGTCGGCGCTTTTGTGGAGCCGGATGAGAAGCATCTCTCGCAGAGAAGCGTAAAGGAGCAGGAGAGGGTGCTGGCGGTAGGGACCGGAGCAAATTTCTTCGCGAGCATAGTTCTGCTTTTGGTTTTTTTATTGTTCAGCTATGCCGCGGCTCCTTTTGTTTCTGAAAGTTTTTTTGCATCCGGACTGATTAAGTTTATTTACAAGTTCCTTGGGCTCGCGTTCGCGCTCAATTTTGTTGTTGCCGTGGTTAATCTTCTGCCGGTTCCGTTCTTTGATGGATACAGGATGGTTGAGCTTGTTGTTGGGAAGAAGCTCGCGCAGCCGCTTTCAATTCTTCTGCTCGTTGCGCTTCTTGTGAATTTCCTGCCCGCTTTATTCTAGATTAATATTTTTCATTTTTGCCATCGGTAATTTTTCAGGATTTAATGCTGATTGGAAGGAGTCATCTCCATATCAACACATCGGCATCTGTCATTCCTATCATTCTTTCACCTTGAAAGTATGGACAACTCCTGCTTTATCTAAAACAAAAATATTTGGAGTGTTTTTATAAAATATTAGTGCCGCAGCAGATACTTCTTCTGCATTTAGATTTGTAGGAACGACGGATGAGAGAGTACCATAGCAAGAAATTTTTTTATCTTCCACAACAACTATGCTTGAAAGCTGACCACCAAATATTTTTGCATTTTTGTCTATAATATATTCGCCAAGATCAGAGGTTTTATAGGTTGTTTTATATCCTCCGTTTTCTCTTTCGTAATCTTCGGAAACCATCCACAGTCTTAAAGAGCTCCTGTTTTCATCAAAAAGGGCGCAAATGTACCCTGAAACAAACAATTTTGTATACCCTTTATCTAAACTAAATTCTTCTGTTTTCAAGATTTCCTCGCCCATAAATTTTTCTTTAGTCATTACAAAAATTAATTTGTTGTTGCTTTTATCGTAGACAACTGCTCCAAATGAAGATAGCGAGACCACAGAATTATCGGAAATATTCAACTGGACAGTGAGCCAAGGATTTCCTACCGCAACGCCTGGTTCGTAGCTTGAATAAATGTTCAAAATTCCGTTTGTTAATATTGCTGCCTTCCCTAGAATAAAATATGCCGTGCTTGCTGATTCTAAAGTGTATTTTTCTAGATTTGCAGGAGTTATGTCGTGAACCATCGGCTCTTTCATCACATTTCTGTTTGAACAGCCGAAATTTAAAAATCCTGTGCTGATCGCAAAAGCAAGTATTGCTTTTTTAGCGAATGCCATAATGTATTTACGAAGCGCAGGTTAATAAATGTTTTTTTGTGTAATATCAGAGATGGCATATCCACCCGCCATCTATTACGAGCACCGCCCCGGTAACATAGCTCGCTTCATCGCTCGCTAGATAGAGGGCCCCGTAGGCAATATCCTCAGGTTTTCCAACCCTTTTCATGAGCACCGGTGCAAGGTAGGCTTCTAGGAGTTTTTTGTTGGCTATTATATCCTTTGTCATCGCGGTTTCTATCAGACCAGGAGCGATTGCGTTAACCCTTATGCCGAATGGAGCAAGCTCCTGCGCAGCTGATTTTGTGAAATTAACTACGGCTCCTTTTGAAGCGCCGTAATGGACTGCTCCGCCTATCCCCCTCAAACCAGCAATGCTCGCGATGTTTATTATCGCGCCTTTTTTCTGTTTTTTCATCTGCATTGAAGCGTATTTTGTTCCGAAAAAAACGCCTTTTGCATTGACATCCATAACCCTGTTCCAATCCGCCTCCGTCATATCTTCCAAGGTTTTTGGAGGATATATCCCTGCGTTGTTCACCATTATGTCGAGCCTCCCGAATTTTTTAACTGTTTTTTCCACGAGTGCCTTAACCCCGCTTTCTTTTGAAACATCGCAAGGAACCGGGAGTGCTTCGCCGAATTTAGAAAGCTCCTCTGCTGTTTTTTTGCAGTGCTCTTCGTTCTCAGAGCTTATGACCGCTTTTGCGCCCGCCTTAAGAAAAACTGCTGCAATCCCTTTTCCTATACCGGAGGTTGAGCCGGTAACTATAGCCACCTTGTCTTTTAGGGAAAACATGCGACCACCTAGAATCGAATAAACACTAAGCGCTTAAAAATCTTCTTTCTCGCAAATCACAGGGATGGGAGTAAACGAAAACAGGAGGATATTCTAAGGAGTTATGCGACAATTTATGCACATTTCTGATGCTGTTAAGAGAAGAGCATAAAAAAGATAAGATAAACAAAACTTTGTTTTGCGAAACCGAATTTTTATAAGATAGATTTAAAAAATTAGGTTTTATATAAAAAAGTGGTAAGTATGAGAAAGGCTGTTTTCATACTAGTAATCGCTATTCTCGCTGGAGTTGGGTATACCTACACGCCGCAAGGTGGCGGAGTTTGCAGCTGTGACTCATGCGGCGATTGCACCGATGCCCTAAATGACAACACAAATTGTTATGTTGAAGTACAACTAGCGTTCAGCATTTATGACTATTCTGTTAGCGACACGTGTATCGATAATCCAGAGAATTTTACTAACAAAATATTTAACTGCTATGGAAATCAAATAGATGGTGATGGGACTAATTTTAGAGCAGTTTATTTGGATAATAAGGAGAATAACACGATTGCGAACTGTTCGATCTCAGATTTTGGATATGGGATTTGGCTTTCCTATAGTAATAACAACAGCATTTTGAATAATAAGTTGTTTAATAACATCTTTGATGGAATTTATGTCTACTCGTCTTCGAAAAACAATTTTACAAACAATAGCGTAAGCGATAACGGTTTTAACGGCTTTAATCTCAGTCTAAGTTTAAACAACACTTTTTCTAACAATAATGTATATGGAAATGGACAGCATGGTTTTTACGTTGATTCAACATCAACAGGAAATTCTTTAGATTCAAATACATTATGTGCAAATAACCAACTCCGCTCAAATTTCTTTGATATTTACGATGATGACAGCAATACGTTTACCAACAACACGTGCGATATCTCCTATCCATCAGGAAAATGCGGCAACCCGTGTTCTTATTGCTACACAAGAAACAGCGGGGGGGTCTGCACTGTTAACGCCGGATCGGATTGTTCTTGTTTGTACTCTGCGCTAAATGACAATTTTAATTGCTATAACGAAGTAAGATTAAACGGGGATATAAGCAACGGTGGAACCTGTATATATAACCCTCCCCGTTTTCAACACAAAACACTTAACTGCCTCAACAATGTTATTTCTGGCGGCGGATTTGAATACACATATGGAATTTATCTAGCTGATAAAAACAATATTACAATTAAAAATTGCGTAATAAAAAATTTTGTTGAGGGCATTCGCGGCGAGCGCATAGCAAATAGTTCTTTTGAATACGTATCGGCGATAGATAACGGAGGTTACTCTATATTTGGTTGCTATAGCAGCGCCGGTATTAACCTAATTGAGTCGTACAACATAAAACTCCTTCATATAAACGCGAGTTCTAATACGGGCGGCGGTACATTCGATATGTTCGGTTGTAGTGGTACTGGACTTTATTTGAATGTTTCAAATAGCACTCTTAATGACATCATTGCAAATAACAATAATGGTGGTTCCGGCCAAAGAATTGGGGGTCCTGGGTCAGGTTTAGTGTTAGAAGGTTCGCATAATACGCTTGTATCTATACAGACCAATGATAACACCGGCGGTGGCAGTAGGTTTCGCGGAGGAGTTGGCACAGGTCTATTGGTTTCAGGTGAAAACAACAATATTTCACGGGTAACAGCCAATAATAACGAAGGTGGCGGTGCAGTAAAAGTCAGTTATGGAATTCGTTATAATAGTGTAACTAATACCACGCTTTCATCAAGCACAATAAATTCAAATCGATATGGAATTTATGTAGAATCCTCTGCGAATAATACATTTATTAATAATAAAGTGCTCTCAAACTACTTTCACGGCATTTATTTAGACGGCACAAGCACCGATAATATAATTCGTTCAAATAGATTCTGCAAAAACAATCAATCCGGCAACGATTATTATGATGTTTATGACGAAGACGCAAATACATTTTTGTTTAACATATGCAGTACATCTAATCCGGATGGTCTTTGTGTTGCCTCTTGCGCTCCCCATGCCGGAAATGGCGAAGAAAATGAACACGAATTGTATATTCGTGCCATAGCGCACCAATATGCAAAGGAAGGAGAAAGGAAAAATGTTGCTATAATTGTCGAAAATATAGGAGATTATACAGAATATAATGTCGCCATATCTCTAAATTGTCCACCGCAGCTATCCTGCGGGAATGCTAGTTTAGGGAATTTACACAGGATGGGGGAAGGAAACGCAACAGTAATGATAGTTGGAAATGTCGTTGGGAGTTACCTAATCAAGGTAGAGGCGCGAAGTGAAGCTACATCGGCTGAGAGGGAATTTTACTTTACAGTAGAGCCAGAATGCACAAGAAACGATGAATGCGTTGCTAATGAAAAATGCGAGAATAAGAAATGCGTCCATGTAGAATGCATATGCGGGTATGTAGAAAAACATGCATGCGTACCCTATGAATGTTGCGAAAACAAAGACTGTGACGATGCAAGCGTATGTGTGGAGCACAAATGCGTTCCGATTGTTTATAAAATCAAAATTGAAGCCGCTAATATTAACATAGGCGAAGAATTTGTGATAAAAGTTACCGCAGACGGCAACCCCGCCGGCGGCGTGGCTATTGTTGTAGTTTACCCAGATGGTTCTACATCAACAGTTCTATCTAACGATGGTGGAATGGTCGTTGTACCCGCGCGGCGGGAAGGAAAGTATAAATTTTATATCCAAAGGGATCCGACAATTACCGAAGAAGGTTATGCACAACCTGCTATAGCGGAAGTTCAGCGACCTTCTGAAGAAGAACGAGCTCCACCATCGACTTGCTGTGTCTTTGGCATCTGCGGGGATTTGCTCGGTGTGTGCTGGCATTGGGTGGCGCTGTCTCTTGCAATCGTAGCAGTCTTGGCCGCGGCATTGGTATTTTCCATGCGTGGCGCGGGAATCTTTAGAAGAAGATAAAGCGTTTCCGGAGCGTAAGCGCTTAAAAATCTTTAAGGTAAGCCCGCCATACATTATTGTCATTTTATCTTTTGTTTTTATGAGACAATTTGCAACGGGCTGCTTACGCAAAAAAATAAATATTTAAAATCTTACCGATAAATAAAAAACATGAGAGTAGCTATTTCTGGATTTGGGAGAATAGGAAAGGGGTTAGTGAGGGCATTGTTTGATTCCGGAGTGATAAACGAGATAGAGCTGGTGGCCATAAACACAAGAAGCCCAGTGGAGATGCACGCGCATCTGCTGAAATACGACAGCGTCTACGGAAAGTGGAACGGAAGCGTTGAAGTGAAAGACGGAGACATTGTGATTAATGGAAAAAGGATAAAATGGATAAATGAAACAGATCCTGAGAAGCTTCCGTGGAGGGAGCTTAAGGTTGATGTTGTTGTTGAAGCGAGCGGCGAGTTCAGGAAAAGGGAGGATGCTGAAAAGCACATGAAAGCGGGCGCGAAGAAGGTTGTTATCTCCGCTCCGGGAAAAGGCGTAGATGTTACGATCGTGCCCGGTGTGAATGACAATGCGTACAAAAAAGAGCATAAGATTATTTCCATGGCATCCTGCACAACAAACAGCCTTGCGCCGGTTGTAAAGGTTCTGCATGAAAAATTCGGAATTGAGAGGGGGTTCATAACAACGGTCCACGCATACACAGCAGACCAGAACCTTCTCGATGGAAGCCATAAGAAAGATATAAGGAGGGCGAGGGCTGCGGCTGTAAACATAGTCCCGACAAGCACCGGCGCGGCAAAGGCAATAGGAGAAATCTTCCCTGAGCTGAACGGAAAATTGGATGGAATTGCGATGAGGGTTCCGGTTGCCGACGGAAGCGTAACCGACTGCAGTTTTGTTTTGAAAAAGGAGGCGAGCAGGGAGGAAGTAAACGCAGCGCTCAAAAAGGCAAGCGAAGGGGAGCTGAAAGGTGTTCTTCTTTATACTGAAGAGCCGATTGTTTCGAGCGATGTCATAAGGATGCCGTATGGCGGAATTGTCGATGGGCAGCTTACGCAGGCAAAGGGAAACCTTGTGAAGGTGTTCTCGTGGTATGATAATGAGTATGGATATGCTTTTAGGCTTGCGAAATTTTTAGGATGGTTGAAAAAACATGGCTAAAGGAGAGAAAGGCGAGCCCCGGCATATAGCGATTATTCCGGATGGGAATAGAACTTGGGCCAGAAGGCGCGGAGTTAGTTTGGAGAAAACATACGAGAAGGGGATACGAAAGATAGGCGATGTTGCAAAGTGGTGCAGAAGGCACAGGATAAAAATGCTTACGATGTGGGGGTTCAGCACAGAGAATTTTCAGAGGGACAGGGAGGAAGTGGATAAGCTCTTTGTTCTCTTCAAAAAGTTTCTTTTTGAGGGTCTGGAGAGGATGAACAAGGAGAAGAGGAAGGAGAAGAACGAAGTGAGGATAAGGTTCTTCGGGAGGATAGAGCTCCTTCCCCAAGAAGTGCAGAGGATGATAAGGGAGGTTGAAAAAAGAACAGAAAAAAACAAGCCGTACCAGCTTAACCTTCTCCTTGCTTATGGCGGGCATGCTGAAATTGTGGATGGGGTGAACAGGGCGATAAAAGAAGGCGTCGGGCAGGTGGATGAGAAGAGCTTTTTAAAATTTTTACCAACGGGCGATCTGCCCCCCGTAGACCTTGTGATAAGAACAAGCGGGGCGAAAAGGCTTTCCGGGTTTCTTCCATGGCAGTGTGCGTACAGCGAGTTTTATTTCTGCAAAACGCTCTGGCCGGACTTCAGCAGAAAGGATTTTGAGGACGCACTCAAGGATTATGCAAAAAGAAAGAGAAAATTTGGTAAATAGTTGCAATTCCTGTAAGGCGGGAAAAGTTTAAATATTTGAACTGCGTAAATCATCTGCTGGTGGTTTGATGGGCAAAAAAAAGGCTAGTAGAAAGAATAAGCCCGGAAAAAAAATAAAGGTCAAACAAAAAAAAGTAATTAAAGAAAAAAAACATAGAATTAATCCTGCGGCCAGGGCCAAGAAGAAAACAGCCGCCGGCATAAAAAAAGAGGCCAACAGAAGAAGAGAGGAAACTAGTAGGAGCGCGCCTGTAATTGAAATGCTGAAAAAGCCGAATGTCAGAAAGCTGTTTATAGACGCAGGCGGGGAAAATGCGATGGAGGTCATAAGGCTGCTTACGGAGTATGGGGAGGATGAAAAGATAGCTGAAAAACTAAACGTAAAGGTAAGCGACGTGAGGTCTGTGCTCAACAAATTCCACAATGAGGGGATAGTAAGCTACGAGAGAACAAAGGACGAAGAAACCGGATGGTACTACTACAACTGGAGATTGAACGCGGAGAGGTTGGGCAGGTGGGTAGAGGAAAGGATGAAAGGAGACATGGAGTTTGTGCTTGCGAAAATGCACGAAGGGGAGCACTATTTCTGCCCAAGATGCAATGATATAGAGATGCTTATGAAATTCGGCGAGGCGGTTGATTACAACTTCAAATGCCCTAAGTGCGGTACTGTTATGGAGCTTCTTGATGAGGAAAAAGTCGGCAAGTTGGTAAAGAATGAAAGTTCAAGAGATTAATGCTTATCTTGTTCCGGTAAATAATGGGAAGGTTCTGGTTCTAAAAAGGGATATGGAATGCTGGGAGTTTCCAGGCGGGGGGATAGAGTTCGGCGAGATGCCGGAGATTGCAGCGGTGAGGGAGTGCGAAGAGGAGACTGGTTTGAAGGCAAGAAACCTCACTCTGCTTGGGGTTACCTCGGCTGTTTACGAGAAAGGCGGGGGCATGAAACATTCTATATATATTGTATTCGCGGGGAAGGTTGACCCGCAGGAGATAAAACTTTCAAGCGAGCATGTTGAAGCAAAATGGGTGAATATCGCTGAATTGGAGTTCATGAAGCTTTGCTTCAACGCGCGCGACGTTCCTTATTTCATTAAGGAAAAAAACATCGGCTAGAGTTTTGTCTGTTTTTTTATCCATTCTTCAAAAGAAGCGTTTGCGTAGCAGTCGAACTTTATCATGGCCGGAAGCTCGTACGGATGGGTCTTTTCTATCTCTTTTCTCAGTTTGTTTTCGTTTTTTTCACTTGTTTTAAAAATTGCGATGGATTCCTTGGCGCTTTCCCTTTTTCCCTTCCACTCGTAGACGCTTTCGCATGAAAAAATGTTCGCGCACGCAATTAGTTTTTTCTTCAGTAGATTTTTTGCTGCTTTTTTCGCCTTTTTTTTATTCGGAAACGGAACATACAGGACTATCATCTATTCACCCCAGTACGTAAGCTCCTCAAAAATATTAATCTTATTCTGCCCGCACCAATCCAACGCATCCATGAGCGGTTTGTTTTCCAGCGGAGTTCTCTGTTTTTTTCCATCTGCAAATGTTCTTAAAGCTTTCGCCCTTGCTTTCAATTTTTCTTCGGTTGGCGGGGCGGGCTGGCCGGGACCGCCGACGCAGCCGTAGGGGCAGAACATTATCTCTATGAAATTGAATTCATTTATTCTTGGAAGAAGGGAGGGGAAGTTTGCGATTCCGTGCAGGACCGCGGTTTTTAGTTTTATTTTTCCTACTGCAAAATCGTATTCCCTTAATGCTTCGTTTTTTCTGAAAAAAAGGAGTTCGCTCTGCCCGCCCGTGAGCTTCGCCATCGTGCTTATGAACGCTTCGCTTATCCCGCCAGTAACGCCGAATATTGTACCGTCTTTTGAGCTGGTTGGGAGGAATTTTGAAAACTCGCCGTCCTTCATGTTTTTTATATCCAAACTTTCGCTCCTTGCCCACTGGCCGAGCTCCTGCGCGGTTACAACATAATCAACATATTTTAAACCAGACCGCATCCTATATTTTGTTTCAAGCTTCTTTATTGTGCATGGCATTATGCCTATTGAAACAATCTCCCCGGGCTTCAAGCCCATCCTGTTCGCGAGATAAGTTTTTGTAAGGAAGCCGGCCGCCATCATGGGAGAAACGATGCTTCCTATGTAGCTGAGGAGGTTTTTGTGGTTTGATTTGCAGTACTCCCTCCATCCGACGCAGCAGGAGTTGAGCAGGGGTTTGAAGGCGAGTTTTGTTTTTACGAAAAATTTCGCCTCTTCCAGTGTTATAAGATCCGCGCCAATCGGCGTGTCTATCACCTCATCGAAACCAAGGGATTTCAGGAGGGAGATGGATTTTGCGGTAAGCTCTGTTCCGGGCGGAAGGCCGAACTCCTCCCCTACGGAGACCCGAACAGCCGGAGCGAGCTGGGCGACGAGGGTTTTTCCGCTCTTTTTTTCATTTTCTATCGCGGAAAAAAGGGCCTGGCCGTAAAGCATGTTTCATTTTCTGATGGAAGAATTAAAAATATTAGTTTTCTGCCTAACTTTTTGGAAAACGATTTATTTTTATACAAGCATGCGTAAACCATGCCCATGGCGGATGAGGTGGTCGTAGATAGGGAGCTTCTCAAAGCCATAGATGCTGACACAAGAATAAGCATACTCAAGTCGCTATACGAAAGGAGGAAGACGCAGAGCGAGCTGGCTGAAGAGCTGAAAGTTTCGGCGCCGACTGTTCTTGAGCATGTAGAAAGGCTTGAGAAGGTTGGGTTGGTGAAGAGAATAGAAGAAGGAAGGAAGTGGAAGTATTACGAGCTTACGCAGAAGGGGAGGAGGCTGATTTCGCCGGATAGAAAACCAATAACCGCAATAATCATGCTCGCTGTCGGTTTGCTTTTCATAGGGTATGCATTTTTTGTTTTTCCGCATTCTCATGAAAAACAGGGTGGCGGAGGGATGATGCTTACTGCGATGGAGGGGCATAAGGAAGGGTTTGGGGTTGAAAAAGCATTTGCAGAAGAACAAGCGCCGCAGGAAACCTATGAAGATGGCTTTGTTCAGGTCATGCTGACTCTTGCTGGATTGGCGTTTCTTATTGCCGGCTCGCTGAATTTGAGGGGGAATTCGAAAAAACTATGATGAAAGGATGGTTGCTGGTTTCGGTTGCGTAGCTGGGTTTAGAGACTGCAGGCACCCATCCACCTTTTCCATAATCCTGCCCAAAATTTCTTTTTCCTCTCCTTCTGCTTGTTGGTAAAAATGTTCGCATGTATTCCGCACATTTTCAAAAAGTTTGGAATAGTGCGCTTTCTCTATGTTTTCAAATAAACAGGAATAAAAAACCAATTGATGTTTTTCTGGAAGCCTCTTCAGGTCTTTGATAAGGATGCGGAATTTTTGAGGGTTTATTCTCTCAAGCTTCTGCTGGAGCTCCTCGAGGGTATAAACAACCTCTTCTTCCAGCGGCCTTTCAAATTCTTTGAGAATGTTTTCTATTGGGGTTGTTTCTTCGCCGACTGCCTTCGCTCTGCCTAACGCATCTTGGAGTTTGAGTTTGGAATAGGCAACATCCCCTTCATCCAGCCCTTTTATGGCTTCTAGGAGCGTAGCTTTTAATGCAAACGGTTTTATGTGGTGTGATTGTGTTGGCACTTCAACAGGAAATTTTCTATTGAGCTGCGCTAGGTAAAGACATATCCTAGTCCTTATTTTATTTCTCTCCACCTTCCCACAAAGTATAATATGATGGCAACATTTTAATTGCTTTTCCATGCAAAATAAATTGTGAAATACAGGATAAATAGATGGATGGAATGGTATAACATTTCGAAAGAACAGATGGATGATTTTGAATCCTTCGCGTTTTCTCTTGGGCTTAAGATAGAGGCCAGGTATAAATATGTGCAGGGGTCTGCGGGATGGAAAAACCTGGACAGGATTTTTTTCTATGAAGGCGAGAAAAGGGTGGAAGGGAACACGAGGGCGGAAATTCTGAGCAAGGAAAACGGAAAGTATGAATTGGTCGTCTATGACAAAAAAATTGATGAAAAATGGAAAGAGGTATGGCAAAAAAATAAATAAGTTATTAAACATTCTGCGTAATAGAACAAAGCATGTTTGGTTTGCCTTCTAAGATGGATAAAAAGGGATACGAATTGATTATTGTGGGGGGCGGCCCGGCTGGCCTGACAGCGGCCATCTATGCGGCAAGGGCTGGTTTGGATGTGCTCGTTGTCGAGAAGGGGGTTTTTGGAGGCCAGATAGCGAACACCAGCGTCGTTGAGAATTATCCTGGAGTGGCGGGCGTAAGCGGAAGCACACTTGCGGAAAAATTTGCAGAGCATGCGAAGAAAGCGGGCGCGGAGCTGAAGAACTTTGTGGAAGTGAAGGATGCAAGGAAAGAAAAGGATGGGGTTGCGCTGGAAACAAGCGTTGGAGAATTGAGGGCAAACGCCGTGATAATAGCGACCGGGGAGAGAGAAAAAAAACTTGGGGTTCCGGGCGAGGAAGAGCTTAAAGGAAAGGGGGTGAGCTACTGCGCCACATGCGACGGTCCGTTTTTTAAAGATAAGGAGGTTGTAGTGGTGGGGGGCGGGAACTCTGCTGTTGAAGAAGGGATCTATCTTGCTAATTTTGCAAAAAAAATTTACATTGTCTATAGGAGGGGAAAAGAAAACCTGAGGGCTGAGAAGGCAATATTAGACAGGGCGTTCGGAAACAAAAAGATAGAGTTTATTTTTAATTCAGAGGTTAAAGCAATAAGAGGAGAGGGGAGGGTTGAGGAAGTTTTGCTTTTCGACAGCAAAACAGGAAAAAGCAAAAAAATGAGAAGTGACGGGGTTTTCATTTACATAGGCATGGAGCCAAACAGCGGACCTTTCAAAAAAATTGCGAAAATAGATGAATATGGATACATAATTACGGATGAAAATCTGCGGGCGGGGGAGGGGGTTTTTGCAGCCGGCGATGTCAGGAAGAACAATATAAAGCAGGTTGTGTGGGCGGCCGGGGAAGGGGCTCTCGCTGCGGTTTCTGCGTATAAATATATAAGAAGCATCAGCCAATGATGATGTCCATGTCCTTATCCCCATGGTGCGCCGGGCGGTGGTATGACCTGCCGACGCTTTCCTGGAACTGGAAGATAAGGGCCGTATACACAACTGGGTAGAGAACGAAATGGATGGCTATTCCGACAAGAGGAATCAGCCGGGCCCACCAAACAATCACGTAGATGATGTAGAGGGGAAGAAAGTCGGCTATGGATTTGAATGCCATCTTTGCCGATGTTTTTATTGCTTCTTTTACGCTGAAATCCCTGAGAGCGACCCCGATGTAGGAGAGGCAGAGGCCGTATTCAACTACGAAGAAGAGCGGGAAATAGATGGCCGCGAGAACTAGTGGAATGTATTCGGCTGAAAAGAAGGAAGGATTTAAATAGTAGGCGAGCCCAAGCGGAGCGAGGAGAAGAACATAGACGAGTGCTTTTACAAACGAAACGCCAAAAAATCTCATTCCTCTCGCACTGCTGTAAACAAGAAAGTCCTCCAGGTCCATCCCATGGGCAAACGCGATCTGCGAGAAACCCTTTACGAGCGCCCCTTTGAAGGCAGAGTAGAAGTAGAATGTCATGGCGAGCATTATGCCGATAAATGCGCCAACCACATAGATTCCGTTTGACGGGCTGAGATAATCAAGAACATTTATTATGATCAGGAGGAAAAAGAAAACTCCGGCAAAAGTAAACAGCACCGCGCCTGTGAATACCGGCTGGAGAATCATGAGGTAAAGAAATGGTATTGCTTTTTGTGAGAATAATCTGTACGCATTCTTCAGAGGTTGCATGCTGATGTTTGTTTGCTAAATGTTTAAAAACGATGGCGTTGGTAAGAAACGCATGAAGATCGATTTTCATGTCCATACTATATATTCAAAAGATTCCGTTACGAAGCTTGAGGACATCGCAAGAAAGAGCAAAAAAACAGGAATAATTCCTGCAATAACCGACCATAACAGCATCGCCGCCAACGAGAAAATGAGAAAAATCACAAACGAGTTCATACCTGGAGAGGAAGTGCATACTGCGCATGGGGATGTAATAGGGCTTTATGTCGAGGAAGAACTGCCGAAAGGAATTGACGGGTATGAAGCGATCGACAGGATAAGGGGACAGGGTGGGGTTGTTTATCTCCCGCACATGTTCGACATGACGAGGGCCGGCGCGCCAGAGCTCGGGGAGAAGGCGGATATAATAGAGGTTTTGAATGGGAGGGCTTTTGAAAAATACAACAAACTTGCGCGCGAGTTTGCTGAAAAAAACAAAAAATTGATGGGGGCCGGAAGCGACGCGCATTTTCTTTTTGAATTCGGGCGGGTTTACACTGAAGTTGAGGAGTTTGAACTGCAAAATCCAAAAGAACTGCTCAAGGCTCTGAGGAACGCGAAGGTGCATGGAAGCGGAAGCCCTTTTGTAAGGCCGGCAACAAGCTTCGTGAAAGCATTAAAAAAAATATTTAAGCCCGCTCTGCCCTAGAATCCTGCTTCTTTTCATGTATTCTTTTAGCGGAAGGCGGAGATATTTTTTTACTTCGTCAAGCGCCTCTTGCATGCTCGCGAATTTTTTTGGCTTGTGGGAAAGGGCGTTTCTTACATTCTCCCTCACCTGCCAGACGCCGACGGGAAGGTAGAAACCTTCATAAACCTCCCTGAAAACAACGGCCCTGCCTTGAACTTTCATCCTATTGAGATACTCCAAAACAGCAAGCCGGGACGCGTAGTAGCCGCCCGCCTGCTCTGCATACTTCCATCTGCCGCGCCACCCTTCGTACTCCGCTATTATTGTGTATTCCTCCGGGTTTAGGCCCCAGCTCGTTTTCGGCGCCCATGCCTCAAAATTTTCAAACTCCCATTTTCCCGGAAGGAGGAGAACCACGAACTGGTTGAAGAGGTAGTAGCTTGGGAAAACAAGAATTTCGTTGTTTTCCCTGTAGCCCTTTATTTTGTTGATAAGAATTTTCCCGATCATATCGTCGCTGGCTGTGATGCTCCATCTCGTGGGAACGAGCCTTTTTTCCTCCCCAAGAATGCCGGCGGAAAGTATTTTTGAGATGTAATAATTGTCAAAGCCGCGCGAGATAAGCTCTGAAACAGCTTCCGTGCTTTTCATTCTTTCTTCATAAAGAGAATAAACTTTTTTCGGTATTTTTGGGTTTTCTGCCTCTATGAGCATTTTAAGAGGGGCTGAGGGGCCCATGGGCTGCACAACCGGGGAGAAGCGGAGCTCTAGAGATGGTTTTTTTGAGAAATGCGCTTCTACATCCACTGGTTTTGCGCTCATCGCTATCTCCCTCATGTTTTCAGCGATTCTTGGGGAATGAACAGAGGTGAATTTCTTTCCCCTCGCCATCGCCAAACGGGAGGCGATTATGCTTTCATACCCCAAACCAAACAATGATTTCGTTTCTGTTGCTTCGCCGATGGAGATGAGGGGGCCCGCGTTTATGTTCGGCCAGCCAGATGAACCTACAAAAAAATCAACGCTCGGCCCGAATAGCGTCTCGCCAAGCTTCTCTGCAACCGCGCGAATGTCCACATTTATTTTTTCCAAAAGGTGCGATGATCGGAGCCATCTTCTATGCTCCTCAATACTGACCTTAGGTTTGACCATGGATTAATTTTGTTTGGTGGATTAAAAAAGTTTTGCGGGCCGGGGGACGGGGGCTGATGTAACTATAGTTACAATAAGCCAACAGCCCGTCTAATCTCCTTTTTCCCTTTCTCAAGCTCCTCTTTTCCTTTTTTGGTTATCAAGTAGTATTTTCTTCTTCCCTTCATCTCGCTTCTTATAAAGCCGGCCAATTCAAGCCTTGGCAGGACGAGGTAGAGCATCACCAAACTCGGCTCAAAACCAAACCTTCTTTTTATCTCTTTTCTCATAGCATAGGCGTACACTGGTTTTTTGCCCGCCAGGCTGAGAATGTAAAGCCAGAGGTTTTCTGAAGTTAGATGCCGCCTAAGCCTTTCGCAAGGTTCCATGCATAAAAGAGGGCGGGAAGGAATAAAAACGTTAGGGATTAAAACCTTTCTTATGTATAAACTACAACTATGGCTCAACTCACTCAAATGAGGATGATCAACAGGGCAAGAGTGGATGCTCTGTTCAGTCCGCCGGGGCAAAAAGAGTGGCATTACCCCGCCAATTTGTCTGTATTGTATGAAGAAAGAAAAAGCGCAAAGGAGCTGCTTCTTTCGCATCTAATTTCGTATGCCTATGCGCCCGGACTAAACCCAAAGGAGAGGGCGGAGCTGAAGTTGAAAATTTTTGGTATTAATAAAAATATTGAAAATGTGGATGAGGATGGGCTGCTGGAAATTTTGATAGGGTTAAAACAACGTTTTCGTGATTTAAAAAAAACAGAGTATTTTGATGAACTTCTGGTCAATGTGCCGATAGGTTTATGTTTAAAAGATGGAAAGCTGGCTATATACGAAGATTATCCGGCATACCTGGCAGGTCCTGCTCCTGTTTTCGCGCACATTCTGAACAGCATGGACTTTGCGGTATCATCATATGAATTAATCGCCCTTCTTGAGTTTGAACCGAGGAGCATTAAGCTTGCTTATGAAAGACAGGAAAACACATTGACCGGGCTTTTGGGCGAGTTTCATTATTCTACGATGTTCCCCTTTATTCTCCTGGCAAACAGACAGGGGAAGTATATTTTCCACAGAGGGTATTATGGTCTTGAAGCAACAAACTTCAAAACTCCGCCGTACATAGTTCAAAGAAGAAAAAGGGCGATGGTGGTTGGGGTGGATGAAATATTCGCAAGCAGAAAGCATGCAGAATGGTTCGTAAAAAACTTTATACAGGAAAACATGCTTCATGAAGCGTACATTACATTAAAAGATGCCTTTGCGGATATAAAACAAAACAACCTTGGACTCGTGTTTTTTGAAGAAGAGGTGAATTTGGCGTATATAGAAAAATCCGGCCAGATCCATATTCTGATGCCGGACGGGCTTTACCGCTTATAATAAGGAAACAGAAATCCTCCTTCTTCTTGGACCGTCTAATTCAAGAAGCATCACCCTCTGCCATGCCCCGAGCGCGAGTTTTCCGTTTTCGCAGGGAACGAGCGCAAAGGGTTTTACGAGCGAGGAGAGAAGATGCGCCTCTGCATTATTGTCTATTTTGTTGTGCCTCCATTCGCCTTTTGCAAGTTCTGAATAAAATTTTTCATAATCGCTTTTTATGTTCGGCTCGCACTCGTTTATTATTACGGCCGCCGTCGCATGTGGAACAAAAATCAAGCACGCCTTTGCATTTTTCTCAATTTTTTCTCCAACCTCATCGGTTATGTCGACTACCTCAACCCGCTTTTTTGTTTCAACAAAGAATTCTTTCATGAGAAAATTAAGGTGTTTCAAATTTAAACATTTCCATTTGCCATTCGCTAAAATAAAAAAAACAAAAAAATATCCGCTTTCGCTTCTCGTAAAAGATAAGGAAAGTAGAGGGGCGGAAAAGCGAGGTGCGAGTTTTTTATTTATTTTTTATTTATTTTTTAGCGATTATTGACGGACGGCAAAACTATTTAAATTTGTTTGCGATATCTGAGCATGAAAGTCCTTCTTATCGGCCATGGGGCGCGGGAGCACGCGATCGCAGAGCAGATCGCAAAAAGCTCGGTTCTTTATGCGTATATGGGGCACAAAAATCCCGGGATAGCGAAGCTTGCGAACAGATATTTTATAGGTGATATCACAAACCCTGAGACAATCGGCTTCTGGGCAACGACGGAGGGGATAGACATCGCCGTTGTCGGTTCAGACCCTTCGCTTGCGGCTGGCGTTACGGACGCGCTCCTGCGCGCCGGGATAGCCGTTGCATCGCCTACGAAACAGGCCGCAAGAATAGAGTGGGACAAAGCATATGCGAGGGAGCTTCTTGCAAGGCACAAAATACCGGGCGCGCCCGAGCATTTTATTGTGAGAGAAGAGGAGGAGCTGAAAAAAGCGTTCAAGGAGCTTGAAGAGGTTGCTGTCAAGCCGGTTGGATTGACTGGGGGGAAAGGAGTAAAGGTGATGGGCGACCATTTCAAAAACAAGAATGAAGCTAAAAAATATGCAGAGGGGGTGCTGAAAAAAGACGGGGTTGTTGTTGTTGAGGAGAAGCTTGCCGGCGAGGAGTTCAGCTTGCAGGCTTTTGTTGACGGCTCGCGGATAAGCGCGATGCCTCCTGTTCAAGACTTTAAGAGGGCGTTTGAAAATGACGAAGGCGCGAATACCGGCGGCATGGGAAGCTACAGCACAGGCCATCTTCTTCCATTCATGAAAAGAGAGGATTTGGAGGAGGCAAAGGGTATAATGGAGAGAACTGTAAGGGTGATGGAGAAGGATGGGGTTCCTTTCAGGGGAGTTCTTTATGGTGGGTTTATGATTACTGCAAAGGGAGTTAAACTGATAGAGTACAACGCAAGGTTCGGAGACCCTGAAGCGATGAATGTTCTTCCGTTGCTCAGAACTGAATTTGTAGAAATACTCTGGAGCATAGTTGAAAACAAACTGAAGCAGGCGACATTTGCGGAGAAAAACACTGTTGTAAAATATCTTGTGCCTGACGGCTATCCGGACAAGCCGAAAAAGAATGCCGAGATAGAAATAGATGAAAAATGCGTATGGAATAAGGGGGCAAAGCTTTACTATGGGTCTGTTTATGACAAGGAAGGGAAGGTCTACACCACAGGTTCTAGGGCGGTTGCGCTTTTCGGCAAGGGCGATAGTTTGGAGGAGGCGCGCTTTACTGCTGAGGGGGCAATAGGATGCGTGAAAGGCCCGCTGTTTTACAGGAGGGATATAGGGTCAAAGGAAGATATAGAAAAGAAAATCAAGAGAATGAAGGAAATAAGAGGGTAAAAAGGAATGATAAAAAAATGCGGGGCGTTTGTTTTATTTTTTGTTTGCGTATTTTCCATCGGCCTTTGGGAAGGCAGGTTTGAAAAAAGATGGGTTGTAAACACAACCCCCAATTCTGAGGAGCTTCGTTTAGACGGCGTTTTCGTCGCAGAAACACCGTACCAGACCATCACAAAAATAGAGACAAGCACGGCAACAGATGCTGAGAAAAGAGGCGAAAATTATTATATTGTGCACGAGAGGCGGTATCCCGAAACAGAGAATTTTGTTTATGGCGGGGCGGATGTTGTCTCGCATTATCTGCCAAAAATAAAGGAAGACCCGGAGCTTGACGGCCAGCCGATTTTTCCAGACAACGAGAAGGTGATGTATAATGAGTTCATAAAAACAAGGGCTGATGGGCTGAAAAACAAGACGGTGCTGGGGACGCTAATTGCCTTGAATGATTTTGTCCATGGGTATGTAGATTACAATAGATCCGCAGCCGGGGAGGGCAGTGCAATAAAGGTTTATGCGGACAGGCAAGGGGTGTGCGTTGAGTATACGCATCTTCTTATGGCGATGCTGAACGCAGTCGGGATAAAGAACAGAATGGTTTATGGGTATGTGTATTCAGAAAAATGGGAGCCGCACACATGGGTTGAGGCATACGTGCCAGGCTATGGGTGGGTTGATGCCGACCCGACCTATGGGCAGGTTGGGTTTCTTGACGGGAGGAGGGTTGTGATGAATATAAATGATAGAAAGGATGCAATCTATGACTCCGTCTCGCTAAGAAACGGCGAGGTTGATTTTGAATACTCGCTTTATGCAGAACCAGAGCGCGAAGAGGAATTTGACCTTGTTGACATCACCATCACATACAGCTGGCCCTATTTCGTAGTAAAGGTCGAGAACAAGAATGATTTCTATGTTCTCGGGGTGTATGAGATAAACTTTCCGAATAATATAAGCAATTCGGAGAGAAGAACAATAATCCTCAAACCATATGAAGCGGGTGTTTTTCAGTATAGGATAAACGAGGAAGGCCTGGGCGATGGATACATTTATTTTGTGAATCTAAGGGCAAAGTTTGTGGATAATGTGAAAGAGGAGAGGTTTGAGGTAAGAAAGCCCTCTGTGGTTGTTGAGAAGCATGAAAGAGAAAGGGAATGGTGGGAAATTTTAATAGAAGAGATAAACAGGTTTTTGCTTGGTTTGGGCGGGCAACTGGGCTGGGTTCAAACCAATTAATCTGTTTCTATTCTCGGGGCGAGGTAGTATTTCGCAACCGCGCCTTCTATGTTGTATTCGAGCTTGAGAGGCCTGTCTGTTTCGAGATATAGGGTGACAATGTCTGAACTTTTTGCTGCTTTTAGGATGTCTTCGAGGTATTGGAGAGGGAAGGACGCCTTCGCTCCATTATCAACATCTATTCCGGCGACCGCTTCGTCGTCCTTTTCTATGTGCGCCTTGAGCTCTCCATTCTCGCTTTTTACCTCCATGCCCAAACCATCAGAAGTAAGAACTAGCCGGATGTGGCTCGAAATGAGCTTTGCGTCGTTTATTGCCTCGTTCAGCGCATCGGCAGTAAGTTTTATGCTGTTGCTGTATTCTATTGACGGCTCTTTTGAAACCCCTTCTGTAAGGTCAAGAAGAGGAATTTTGAATGTTTTTTTTCTTTTTCCGCCTTCAAAGGTGGCAACGAGCCGGTTCTCTTCCGTCTCAAGCGTCAGCTTTTCCTCCCCCTTGCCCCTCTTAAGAACTTTTTTGAAATAGTCTATATCCAGCCCTATTACCTCGCTCTCGCTCTGGTATTCCGAGAAGATGTTTTTCGGCATGCTGAATATGACCATGGAAATCTGGCTGGGGTCCATCGCGATCAGCGAGAGTCCGTCTTTTTTTGCCTTGAACTGGCCTTCATCAACAAGGTTTCCGACTGCATCTATCGCTCTTGCAAACCCGACTGCGCTATGGTAGGATAGCCTCATTCTCTCACCCTAAGCAAAAGATTGATTGAATGTTTTTAAAAACCTTGCCCACAAGGTTGGAATATGGCCGGCTGGAAAACTGCGAAGGACAACATGACGACCGCTGTTCCTGTCGCAAAAAGAAAAGAAAGAATTGGCGATGTAGAAAAAAGGATATCGAAAAAAAGCGGCTGCTTTGACGCAATAGATTATATTTATGTAGTCGATGAAAACGGCATTTTTTACGGTGTCGTTCCGATAAAAGAGCTTATCGGCGCGGCAAACAAAAACTCAAAAATCGAACGCCTTGTGAAAGGAAGGCCTACAACTGTGCATCCCTTAGTCCACCAAGAAAAGGTTGTGTACGCCGCGCTCTCCCACGGGCTGAGCAGCGTGCCGGTTGTTGACAAAGAAGGAAGGTTTCTCGGGGCTGTGCCGTACAAAAAAATACTCGAGACATTCAACTATGAAGTTCATGAGGATGTTTTAAAGTTTGGCGGGGTGTTTCATAAGGTCGGCAGGGAATTTACAACAATAACCTCGCCGGCCATGCACATGATAAAAGCAAGGCTGCCGTGGCTGCTGCTGGGTGTTGCCGGGGGGACGGTTGCTGCGTCAATAGTCGGCGGTTTTGAGGGCATGGTGATGGATTACATCGCCCTCGCCGCATTTATTCCTCTTCTCGTTTACATGAGCGACGCAGCAGGAACGCAGTCTGAAACTATAATGGTAAGAACTATGGCTGTAGACCCAAAATTCAAGACAGCGCAGTATTTGGCAAGGGAGCTGAAAATAGCGATTATTCTGGGGGGTGTTTGCGGCGCATTGGTGGGGGCTGTGGCCGCGGTGGGGTGGGGCAATTTGCCGTTGAGCATGACGGTCGGCATTTCAATGTTCGCCAGCATTTTAGCGTCAGTTTGCATCGCAACGCTCCTTCCGCTGGTTTTTAGGAAGCTGAATTTTGACCCTGCAGTTGCGGCAGGCCCGTTTGCGACGATTTTGAGCGATATAGCAACCCTGCTTATTTATTTCACAACGGCGACATTTTTGTTGGGGTGTTTTGGATAAAATATTGTTTCTACTGTTAATAGAAACTAATTTCCACTGCCATAGAAACCCTTTTAAATGTAGAGAATTTTTAGCCATTAAAAGAAAAAATCCCTCTATCCTTCATGAATTTTTTATTTCCAAGAGAAAGGAAGATGGCTTCTATCGTAAGCCTGCCGTAGATTAGTTTGTAACTATAGTTACAATGAGCATCTTTTAAAAATTCTCCTGCGAATAAAATCCATGCGAAACATATTCTTGTTTTTGATTCTTTTGGGTTTGGCGTTTTCTCTTGAAATGGAATGGGAAATAGACAAACTGCCGGATTATGTAAGCAAGCCGTGGGAGGGGGATTGGACAAATTACTATTATAAAAATGAAATTCTGAGCACAGAGATGCACCCATCACTCGTAAATCTTAAGCTTGAAACAACCGCGCCGCGGGACGGAGACGTTCTGCAAAAAATAACCTACGCAAAACAGCAGTATGCAATCGCAAGCATGAAAAAACAGCAATGCGAGTATTATTTTGCTTTTAATAATGGTGGAATAGAGCTCGGTAAAGATATAATAAGAAAGATTTATGAAACGGCGAGCAATGCTTACGAAAGCGCGGTGAGGAGCAATGATACTATTAAGCAAATGGAGGCGAGCGCGTGCATGCTTTTTTTAAGATTTTACGGCGGCGGAACACCCGTGGGCTTGTTGCTGAGTGGGGGGTTGTGTGCTGCGTACGTCGCTTCTGATATTAAAGACGCCTACAAGGCATGCGATGCGTATGATATTTACTGGAAAGCAACCATGACCGCATCCTCTGAAGCGCTCGAGATGAGTGCGAAAAAGGCAAACGAAAAATACAGGATGCTGGGAGAAGGGTACGAAAACATGACATGGGCCGGGATGTGCGACGCGAATTACACCTGGGCAGGTAAGGAAACCTGCAACGGAATTTCGCAGGAACTGCTGGAAGCCCAGGCGGGAAGCGCCTCTGCTCTGGGCGGGCATGAAGATTTGATGGGTAGGATTAAGGGCTACAGCGAAGCTATGAAAAGCACCGGCCTGATCAACACATCAAACTATTCAATAATAATGAACAATATATGGAATACCGCGATTCCGTATACTGAAAAGAAATTAGAAGAATGCTCAAACGCGATGAAAAGGGCGCTTGATGAGTATGCTGTTCTAAAAACAAACACAGAAAACGAAAAAACGTCCGCTGAAAGTTGGCTGGAAAAATGCGAAAGAGAGGAGCTTACGGACCTGGATTTTGCATGGATTGGCGGCGAGATGAAGATCGGCGGAACTGAAGGCATAAAGAAGGACTGCGAAACAGCTGAGCGGTATGCTGAAAACGCTGAAAAGGCATGCAAACTTTCAAGCGCAGCGTACAACGGGAAAGCAGAGGACTGGCTTCTGAGAGCGTTCCAGTATGAGGAAGGCTGCTATAAAAATTTTGTTTCCGCCGGAGAATATGCCGAGCAGGCATATAGTAAAGCAGAAACGACGGTTCTTTCTATAAGGGCAAGCGCTTCGCAGGCGATCGCTTCGGCGGAGGGGAAGGCAGACAACGAGATTTTGCAACAAGCAAAAAGCGAGTTCAACGCTGGCGAAAATGCAAAAACCCTTGGAAGCAAAGCGCTCCACTACAAAAAAGCCTGGGAGCTTGCAAATGCTGCGGTCGCGGCATTTGTTCCAGCAAACATTACAAGCCCAGAAATAGAAAGGGAGTTTAATACCCTTAAAGCGGAGGTTGAAGGAATGCTTTCCCGTGCGAAAACAGACGGTATCGATGTTACAACAGAACAAAGCCTTTACGACTATTATATCTCCCTCGGGCCGACGCAGGAAGCGATAGACGGCCTGAAAAAAATCGTGGATATGATACTAAACAAGGCGTTGATTGCATACGGAGACCTTGAATATTTGAGGGAGGAGATATACGCCGGGATCTCAAGCGCAAACGGCGCTTTTGACTACCTCCTTCCGGAGCTGAAGGCGCTTGAAGCCGGCTATATAAAGAACGGAAAAATTGATTTCGTCGGGGCGCTCGGCCATCTCGCCGCGATGAAGCAGGGCTACTTGGATATTCTGGCAGAGATGGAAAACCAGAAAGAGGAGGGCTATTCCGGCAGTATAATATGGACATATTCAAAAGACTACGAGCCGGCGAGATTGGACAAAGAAAGCCAGATTGTGATGTATATATACGCGACAAACCCTAACGCATTCAAGGTTGCGGGCGGAGAAAAATCTTTTGATTTCCCGTTTGAAGTTGTGCAGAGCGAGGTCAGCGGCGAGATAATTGGGGTTGTTTCGGACGGAAAAACCCTTACCCTCTACCCCAAGGACTTCGGGCCGTTCGAATCGAGGGTTTTTGTTGTGAGCAGTTCGCAGATAATCGCCTCAACAGCCAGCCGGGAGGTGTATGCTTTTGGGTACAATGGGAGGGCGGATGTAAAAGACAGCCGGCTTGTGGAATTTTTAGGCCCGAGCCAGGGGCTGTACCTTCCGGACGAATGGGAGAGCATAAGAATTGATGGGTATGAGTACCTGCCGGCCTCTGGCTTCATAAATAAAAAATTCAGCGCGGATTTTTACGAAATAGAAGGAAGGTACACGGTAATGGATGCGTATGATTGGGAAGAGAGGAACCACAACAGCATTACAATAGGCACCACGACCACCCTTAGCTACGACATTGTCATAGATTCAAACATGCATATAGACGAGATGAAGTTTATTGTGGAAGGGGACAAGGTCAATGCATACGCAACCGGCGGAGCGTCTGTCAAGGTGGCCGGCCAGGAGGTCGCTGTGTATGATGTTGACAAGGGAGAGACAACCCTCCACATAAAATACGAGATAAGCAACGCAAACGAGTACATAAACCAGAAGATAAACCAGCTCAACGGCGAAATCGATGGAAACAAATGCCCTGAGGCAAAGCAGGCGCTTAACGACGCCACCCTGGCGTTCCAGCGCGGCGATGTAAACACAGCCATGGAAAAGCTCAAAGAGGCAGAGGCATTGTGGGAAAAATATCGGCGGGAAACAGAAAAGGCCCTGGCGGAGTATGAGAAATACCTCACATATATAAACGAGCAGTTGGAGCAGATAAAAAAGGCGCTCGCGAGGGCCGATGAACTGGGTTTAAGCGGAGGTTTTGTGGATACATTAAGGGAGAGGAAGACGAGCATAGAAAATTTCATCGCGGGGCTTGAAAATCTGGGCATGGAGGAGAAGGCAATTAAAGCGAAAGAATTTGACAAAAACTGGCTGGAGAAGGAGGCGGGCAAATTTCTGAAGGATGCATTCGCTGAAATCGGGAAAACAAAAACAGAATATTATAAATTGGGTGTCGCCGATTCTGTGCTTGAAGGATATTTCAACGAGTTTGAAACCAACTACAAGAAAGCGCGGGCAAGCGAAGCGGACTACACCCCGCACATCGACGTATACGCGGGACTGCTTAAAATAAAGGACGCCTTCGAGAAGACGGCCGCAAACAAAAACAGCCAACTGGCTGAAATCCTCTCTGAGTTCAACCAGCTGAAAGAAGAGGTCGGGGCGCTTATAGCGAGCTATACAAACGAATACAACGATGCAAAAAAAACGCCGTATGAAAGCCTGTTCCAGTTCCTGCCCAGCTACTATTCTGAGAGACTTTCAACGCTGCAGAAGGAGGTGCAGAAGACAGACAAACCGGAGGAGATAGCAAAGAGGGTGGAGAAGCTCAGGAAGATAAAGGAGGAGCTTGAAGGCAAATTTGATGTCTTCAAGAAGAGCGCTGAGGAGATGCTCGGGGTTGCGGAGATTGAATTTGCTAAAACAAAATCAAACTTAGACGATAAAACAAGGAGGAGTATAGAAAACGGAATAGAAACAGTAAAACAAAACATCGCAAACAAGAAATACATCGCCGCCATGAACACAGCCAACAACATTTTGCTCGCTTTGGCTAAGGCGCAGAAAGGAGGGATGGATTTCATCCTATGGTTTGGGGTTCTTCTTCTTGTTCTGGCGGGTATTTTCTACTACCTCCGTTCCGGAGGGAAAATACAGCTCGGCGGTCTTGGCGGGGCGGGCGGCCTGTTTAAAGAGGAAAAGAAGGAGGCAAGGCCAATAAAAAAACTGGAGCGGGTTAAGTGAAAAAATCTGGGAGCGATGCTTGTTTTATTTCGCTTTCTTTTTTCTTTTTTTGTTTTTCCTCTTTTTCCTGTTTTTGGTGCTTTTCTTTTCCTAGATTGTAGTTTTTGAGCAGGGAAACCATTTTTTTCTCTTTCCTAACCGCGGACCAGTAGAATGCCTCGTCGCGTGTTTTCCTAGTCATCAATATGTAGATGTGCCCTTCCTTAAGCCGGCCCACCCTGCCCCTGCGCTGTATCGTTCTTATCTCGCTCGGTATGGGTTCGTAAAATATTACAACATCAGAAGATGGGATGTCTATACCCTCCTCGCCTATGCTTGAGCAGACCAGGATATTGAATTTGTTGTTCCTGAAATCTTCTACAATCTGCTCCTGTTGTTTTTTTGTGAATCCCTTTCGCTTGCCGACAAATTTTTCGGCGCTGTAGCCCTTGTTTTTTAGTATTGATAGAAGATACTCTATCTCGTCCCTGTATTGAGCAAACAAAAGAATTTTTTTGTTTTTTAGTTTTTCAAGAAGTTCGAGAAGGAGCGTTGTTTTGGGGTGGTCTTCCTGAGCTGATGATGCCCCATGCAGAATTTTTGCTATTTCCGGCCTGCTGAGGAGAATCTTTGCTGATTTTGTTCTCTCCGCCTTTACCTTCAGGTTTGATATGTAATTCAAGAGCGCCGTGATTCCCTGCGTTTCAAGAAGCTCGGCCATGTGGTTGAGGTGGATAAGGCAGGCGTAGTTTAGAAGAAGTTTGAATTTTATCGGGTGGTTTATTTTCAAAAGCTTCTGCCTCAAATTAAGGAGCTCCCCTTTTCTTTTCAGCGGAACTGGGATCCTATGCCTTCTGAAAATCGCAAGATAGTCGTCGGTCATTTTTTCGATTAATTTTTTTATTTTTATCTGCGACTCTGAAAGTTCTGTTGGGAGCCAGATTATTTTTTTATCCATGATATATTCTTCTACATCCGCGTCCTTTGCCTCCCGTATCTCAATATTTTTTATGTTTAGGTTTGAAACGACCTCCTCTATCCTTTCCCTTTTCCCTCCCGGGGAAGCGGTCAGCCCGATGAAAACAGCGTTTTTGCATTTTTTAGCGACCTCAACATACGCATAGTCACCAACCGCCCGGTGCGCTTCATCAAAAACAACTATGGAAACATCTTCCGGTTGCAGAAGGGAAGAAAGGTCGTTTTTGATTGTTTGGGGGGTGGCGAAAATAATTTTTTTGTTGTAAAGAGCTTTTCTTTTTGTTTTTGGCTGCTCGCCGGTTATGAGGGCCGCTTCTCCACCCCTGTCTGTTGCCCTCGCAAAACTGTTGAAATGCTGAAGCGAAAGGGGTTTTGTCGGCGCCAGGAAAAGAAATTTTCCTTGCTTCTTAGTCCAAAAAAAATCAAAAACACCAAACCCAATCAGAGTTTTGCCAAGCCCGGTTGGAAGCACAACGAGCGTGCTGCCGTTTTCTATTATTGAGTTTATTATTTTTTTCTGGTATTCCCTAAGCATAATTTTAAGCATACGGACGCCCCACAATTCCACTATTCTTTTGTGGTAAAGGAATAAAAACTTTATGTAACTATAGTTACATCATGTTGGTTTATATATACGACCTTTTCGGTAAGGATATAAAAGAGTACAATAAAGTAAAGCGCCGCTTTTATTATGAATTGAAAAAGATTTTGGCCGGCAACCCACAAATAAACTGGAAGACAAAATCAATGTTGGTCGCACCCGAAAAAGAAGAAGAAAAACTCGATTATTTTTTTAAAAAATATAAAGAATGGATTATACTTTATAAATTCAAACCGCAATCCATAACCCCAATAACTTAAACAACTTAATAGTGGAAGTATGGGGCCCCCGGCCACGCTACAATTCAATTTCAAAAAAAACCACTGGGTTTTCCAAACCAAAAGAGGCAAGGACCGCGGGGTGCACTTCGCCAACCCATCCAATATCCCTTCCAGCGTTTGTTACGGCCGCCGCCCTATTCTGGATAAAACCACCAACATTCTGCTGGTGTGTTTTAAGAGAAAACCCGCCTTCCACACCAACACGGAAAAGAACAGGTAGAATATCATTTATATTAGCCCGCTCGCCAGTTACGGCCGCGGCTAAAACTTCCTTCTCACCGCCTTCCTTATAGACCCTACCCACTTCAAATATTTTTTGCGGCATGCCCGCTGTTTTGTTCTCACCCATGACTTTAAGGAAGGAAACGAGGCATGTTGGCTTAACAACAGTGTAATCCTCACTAAGCGGGTTTTTGATGCTCTTTCCCGCCTTCCACTCCCAACCTATTTTTTCAAGGTCCGCATTGTTCGTTAGGTAGAAAGTCCGCACTTCATTAAAACCAAAACCAACCATCAAATCCACAACCCAATTGTTCTTATCCCAACCCCCACCCTCATTGTAGAGTTGCGGAATTTCAGGCTTGAAATTATTGTAGCCATAGGCAATCGCAACATCCTCGGCAACATCCATCTCGCTCAAAATATCCGTCCTGTACGGCGGGATGAAGGCAGCCCCATGCTCATATCTTATCCCGGTCTTTTTCAGAAGTTTTTTTATCTGCTCCTCGCTGAAATCAACGCCGAGCGCGTCGTTTATGAAATTTCTTTTAACCTTCACCTTCCTTTCCTCAAGTTTCGGGTACCATTCGCCGCTGATGCCCACTTGCTCCGCTTTCCCTCCCCTATCCACAAGCGCGCAGACAACCACATTGAGCGCCTGCGAAACCGCTTCCTTATGCGTCCCGGTCACATCTATGACAAAATTTTTCGTTTGCGGTGTGAGCTTTGTCCTTTCGCTGTTTATTATTGGCGGAAATGAGATGACGCCTTCCTGGTCTATCAGCATAGGATATTTTTTTTCCCTTATGAGGTGGGCGTACATCTTCCCCTTTGGATGCTCCTCCAAGATCTGCTTTGCGCTCATTCTCTTGTCAAATTCAAGAGGAACGAAAACAATATCCTCAACCGCTTTGTAGATGATTGGAAAGGCGACCCTATCCCCATCATGAATTCCGATCGCAACCTTCGCCCGCTTTCTCCCCAGCGTGTCATGAAGCTTCTCCTGCAATTGTATGAGGGAAAGAAAGAGCCCCTCGCTCGGTCTTACCCCAACAACCTTCGCCATGACAACGTACGGCCTTACCCCCCCTACGCTCTTGTCCACAACAACAAAATTTTCCTTCCTCTCGGCGGTGTATTCTTTTGGCCCCTCCTTCTCATAGTAAAGAGAGAGCGCCCTTGCCAGGCCCTCAACAGAAAGCAGGTCGGGCCTATCCGGCGTTACCTCAACATCAAGCGCACCACCCTCAACCTCCTCGCTCGGCATCCCTATTTCATTCAACCCATCAGCCACTTCCTCCTTTCGCAAACCCGTCATTTTTTTTATCTCGTCAATGGAGATTCTTACAACGGCCATAAAATCACTTATCAGGATATTCTTTATTAAGGCATCCGGTGCAGATGCTGCCCCCCAAAACTTCTTTCAGCTCATCTATAGTAATGTACCCCAAACTATCAACATCCAAAAACTTTCTTATCTCTTCAATCGATTTTCTAGCCGCTATAAGTTCATCCTCTGTTTTCATATCTATTCCGTAATGGCACGGCGCTTTCAGCGGCGGGCAGGTAACTCTCAGATGAACCTCCTTCGCGCCGAACTCCCTAAGCCTTTCAACAAGCTTCTTCATTGTCGTCCCTCTTACGATGCTATCATCTATCAACACAATTCTTTTTCCTTCTATAAATTCCCTCAGGAAAAAATATTTCTGCTTTGCTATTTTCTCCCGTTTTTCCTGCGACGGCTGTATAAATGTTCTCCCAACATACCTGTTTTTTACTATCGCTTCTTTGACCGGTATCCCGGATACCTCTCCGAACCCCTCCGCCGCAGTTCTTGCCGTATCAGGTATTGGAATTATGTAATCTGCTTCTGCCGGATGCTTTTTAGCCAGCTTCTTCCCAAGCTCCAACCGGGTTTTGTACACGCTCTCTCCAAAAACAGCAGAAGCCGGGTTTGCGAAATAAACAAATTCAAACATGCATCTTCTTTCTTTTTTGCTTTCAATAAGCTGTTTTTTTATTGCCCTCCCGCCCTCTATTAAATAAAGTTCGCCCGGCTTTACTTCTTCATAATGGAATATATTCAATGGTTGGAAAGCCACTGTTTCGCTGGCGAACGCATAAAAATTTTCGTTCCATCCAAAAACAAGAGGCCTTATCCCCCATGCGTCCTTTGTTGCGAAAAGCTTGTTTTTCCATATCCCAACAAGCGCATAGCTTCCCCTTGCTTTTTTTGAAAGCGCAGTAAGGGCTTCTTCAATTGTTTTTCCCTTCCTCAACTCTTCATAAAGAATGGCGAGTATTGCCTCAGAGTCCGCCGAACCCTTGAAAGAATACTTTCCTTCAAATTCCTTCTTTATCTCATCATAATTGTATATGTTTCCATTATGCGCAACCGCCAGACCCCCTTTCTGGGATGGCTGCGCATCTTTTTTAGATGAGATCTTAAGGTTTGTTGTTGGGTAGCGCACATGGAATACCCCGGCCTCTCCTCTTCCGCCCTTCACCTCCACTAGTCCAATATTTTTGTTTGTTCTTATCTTCTCTTTGTGGAGTACACTATAGCCCCAGGCATCCTCTCCTCTTGATTGGATGTACTTCAGCGCAAGAGTTCCAGCACAGACAATATCGGCAACACCTCTTCTTGAAAATAGCGCGACCACGCCGCAAGAATGCCTGAGCATGCTTTTGCTTCTCACTAAGAGTTTAAAATATTTGTTGTTATTACCCTCCCGTGTTTGATCTTCTCCAATCCTTTTGCGATGCTGAAAGATGCTTCAATTTGCTTGCAGAGCAGAAAAATTATTTTCGGGTGAACACAATAAAAAACAGCATTGAAGAATTTTTCTCTTTTTCCTCCCTAGCGCATGAAAAAACACCCATTCCATTCGCTTTTTCTTCCTCTTCTTCCCTCGGGCCCACATGGGAAAATTTCCTTGGCCATATACACATCCAATCCCTTTCCTCCATGCTTCCAGCTATTGCGCTCGCACCGGAAAAAAACGACATTGTTCTTGATGCCTGCGCATCGCCGGGCTCGAAGACAACGCAGATGGCCGCGTCCATGGAGAATGAAGGAGCGATAGTCGCCAACGACAGGAAAAACAGGCTTCCCCCGTTGCTTGCGAACATTTCCCGGCTTGGAGTTTTGAACACGGTTGTGGTTTCCCGGGATGCGAAAAAACCAATAAGAGAAGGATATTTTACGAAAGTTCTTGTGGATGTTCCATGCACTGCTCTTGGAGCATGGCAGAATGCATGGAAAAGATTCACTCCGGACATGGCAAAATCTCTCGGCCGGGTGCAGAAAGCAATGCTCATAAGCACATTTGACTCCCTAAAACCCGGAGGCTCGCTTGTGTATTCCACGTGCACATACACAAAAGAGGAGAACGAGGAGGTTGTTGCTTATTTGCTCGAGAAAAGGAAGAATGCAAAACTAGTAGGCATAGATATTCCCCACCAAATCCTTCATGAGAATGGATTGAGCGAGTATGGAAATGAGTTCAGGAAGGTTTGGAGGGTTTATCCATGGCATCTCCAAAGCGAGGGGTTTTTCATCGCAAAGGTGGTGAAGGAATGAGTTTTAACTTCAAAAGGTTTTGCGAGGAGAGATTCGGCATTGTTTTTCCAAAAAATATTGTATTCGAAGAGAAGAAGGAGGGGATAAGGGCCTTTGTGAAAACCCTTCTCCCGATTGGCATAAAGGGAAAAAGAGGGATTTTGGTTTACGCAAAGGGACCCACAAACGCATTCGCAAGAACATTCGGTAAACTTGCAACAAAAAACACTGCCGGCGTGGATGAGGCCGATGCAAAAAATCTTTTCCAAAATATAAAAATAAAAAACGCGGGGAACCTTGCAAAAAATGAATATTTTATTGTTTTTTTAAAAAACCAGCCGGTCGGAGTTGTTTTCTGCGATGGAAATTTTCTAATCCCTGCAAAGAACAAGCGCCCGCGCACTAAAAAATCACCGAAGAAGAAACATTTAAAAACTTTAACGCCGAATTTTTCTTGGGGTTAATTTGGGTTTTTTTGAATCAATAAAAAGAATATTCGAAAAAAAAGAGGAGAAATCATTAAAGCTAGAACCCGACACGCTCGCGGAGGTTGAACAAATGCCAAAAAAGAAAACGAAAAATAAAAAGGTTGCCAAAAAGAAGCGCTGCACTTACTGCGGTTAGGCGCCTTTTTCTTTTCTTATTTTTTATCCGCATGCTCACATTGGTGATTTTATGAAAAAAAATGAAACAACGATAGTTTTGGCTGTGGTCGCGTTCATCGCGATCGTTGGGGTCTTGATATACGGGATAGTGATGCCGCTTGTCCATGAAGAAGGGCACGGAGAAGCGCATGAAGAAGAGAAAAAAGGCGAAGGTTTTGGGCTTCTGCTAAAATCCGCAGAATTCATGAAGGGAAAAACAGCATACCAGTTCACAACACAGGAGAAGGTGGGCGATGTTGAGAAAACATTTTTTGTAACCCAGGACGGAGAGAACGCATATATAAAAGAAACGTTGTTGGGTATTTCTAGGGAGGTTTTTTACACAGAAAACGGCTCTATTCTCTGCTTTGATTTTGCGGGAGAGAGGTACTGCGACCTGGCGAATGAAACAAAAGAAATGCTGATAGTGGATGGGTTCAGAGCGGCGCTGTTTTCGGATAAAAGAGCTGAGATGGAAAGGAAAAGGTTTGAGATTCTTGAAAAAAGCGGCGGGCTGGAAATTTACTCCACAGAGAAGAGCAAAGCAAGCGGGAAGGACTGCACGCTGATAGAATTCAAGGCGGATTACAGCAAACTTTCTCTGTCCGGTCTTGAGGAGATAGGCCTTTCTCCATCAGACCCGGCGGTCTCGCTCGTTCCTTACTACAACTTGACCTACTGCATAGCTGAGAATGGGGAGGTTCTTTCAAAACAGATTTCATATGTCTACAAAGGACAGCAGATCGAAGAGAAGCTTACAATCGTTAACTCTGATTATGAAAGCTCAAACATCCCTCAACTTCCTCAGAATTTCACAGACCTGGCATCCTCGTTCGAGCGCCATTACAATATATTCAATGAATATTTTACCTGTCTTGGGTCATACGGAAAAGACAAATGCATTGCTTCTGTTGCGGTTAACCGCGCGCTCCCGGAAATGTGCGAATATGCGGAAGACAAAAACGCATGCTACGGGGCGTATGTTTCGTTCACGCTCAACCCAGCCATATGCGATAAATTTGAAGGCGAGCTGAAGGACCACTGCTTTTTTACGATAGCGTTGGGCAAAAAGGACGAATCGTTCTGCAGAAGCATGGCAAATGAAACGCTGGAACAGGAATGCATCGCGCATTTCAAACAGAACCAAACGCCATCAAACCAAACAGAATAATTTTTAACCTTTCCCCTTATCTCTCTTCTGGTGATAAAATGGATTGGTCGGTATTTGCTTCTGATGTTGTTCTGCCGGGGCTCGTTGATGGCTTCTTTGCTGCGCTGAAAATCCTGCTTGTTTTTTTAGTTGCCTGGATTGCCAGCGGGGTTTTCTGTGGCTTGGTGAGAAGAATCTCGGAAAACCTGAGGATAGAGAGAAAAATAAAAGACATGGGGCTTGGCGGTGCATTGCTCGGTTTTACCCTTACGGGAATCATCGAGTTGTTGCTTAAGTTCTACATCTATTTGTTTGCGGTGGCGATCGCCGGAAACTTATCGGGCATAACCGCGCTTGAGGTCTGGGGGTTCGGAGCGCTCGGGTACATACACGGCGCCGTACAGGGGGTTGTCCTCCTTGTGATAACGCTGTTCGTTGCGGACTATATAACCAACATAGTAAAGAAAAGCGATGCTCCATTCGCAAATGCTCTTGCGGTCGTGATTGAGGTGTTCATTGTTTACAACGGGGTTGTTCTCGCCCTTCCCACGCTCATGCCGTCCGCAGACACGACCCTGCTTAAATTGGGGTTCATGATAATACTCGGTGCATTCGCGGTTGCGTTCGCCATCGGTGCGGGGCTTGCGCTCGGGCTTGGTTTGAAGGACACCATTTCGAATATTGCCAAAAAGAGGCAGAAAACAATAGAAAAAATTCTTTCTTAATGCTGCCCCGGAATTTTTGACTGCGCGGACGTCAAGAAATCCACGGCTTAAAGGCCGTGGTCGTTTGACCGCTATTCGCTTCGCTTCTCGTAAAAGATAAGGAAAGTAGAAGGGCGGAAAAGCGAGGTGCGAGTTTTTTATTTATTTTGTTTTTATTTTTTGTTTTTTGCTGAAGCGGGTTTTTTCAGAGATAATTTGCAACAGGTTTAATGTAACTATAGTTACATAATCTTTTTATTCTCATCCTCCCAAATGTTTTTTATGCTCGCGAAAGCATTCCTTGAGCGGTTTAAAGAGCCGACAGAGACACAAAAAAGGGCAATTCCGTTGATCCTCAGCGGAAAGAATGTCCTGATTGTTGCGCCAACAGGTTCGGGAAAAACAGAGGCGGCAGTTCTTCCTGTTTTTGAGCAGATAAAAAACAAACAGCCGATTTCATTGCTTTACATAACGCCCCTCCGCGCGCTCAACAGGGATATGGAGCAACGGCTTGTTTATTGGGCAAATGTTGCGGGGGCAACAATAGAAGTAAGGCATGGGGACACTCCGGCGAAAATAAAAACAAAACAGGCAAAAAACCCTCCAAATGCCCTCATAACAACCCCGGAAACCCTTCAAATTCTTCTCGTCCTCCCGCAGTTCAGAAACCATCTCAAAAATGTTGGATGGGTGGTGGTGGACGAAGTGCATGAGCTTGTGGACAGCAAAAGAGGAAGCCAGCTCTCCTTGGGGCTTGCCCGTCTCTCTGAACTTGCGGATTTCAAAACAATCGGCCTGAGCGCAACCCTCTCCTCGCCGAAAAAAGCCGATTTGATATTCAACGGAAAACTTTACGATGTAGTTTCCGGGGGGGAGAAGGAATGGAAAGCGAAGGTAGAGATTGTTTCTGGAGACGAGAAAATAAAGGAATTTGTGCAGAAGCTTGCGGAAAAACACAAAATAATGGTTTTTGTGAATACGAGAAGCGAGGCAGAGCTTTACGGCTCTCTTTTCTCTGAATTTGCATTCGTCCACCACGGCTCCCTTTCAAGAGAAGCTCGGGAGGAGGCTGAAAAAAAGTTTAAGAAAGGCGAGCTGAAAGCAATTGTCGCAACCTCCTCCCTTGAGCTGGGAATAGATGTCGGCGATGTGGAACTGGTTGTGCAGATCGGCTCCCCAAAGCAGGTAAGCCGGTTCATGCAGAGGATGGGAAGGAGCGGCCATTCTCTAAAACAGGTTTCAAAAGCAATGATAATAGCGAGGAATGAGGAGGAGAAAAAAGAGAGCGAAGCAATAATAAAAAAAGCAAAAGAAGGATGGCTTGAAGAAGAAATGGAATTCATCAACCCGTTGGATGTGGTGGCGCACCAAATAGTTGGGCTGGCGTTCTCAAAAATCCCTCTCGCTAAAGTTCATGAAATATTAAAGAAATCGCACATCTATACTATTGACTTTGAAAAGAGTAAAATTATTGCACAATTTTTAGAAGAAAATGGGTTCATTTTTTTGAATGAAGATGGAACGATAAAGGCAACCACGAAAGGCAGGGAATACTACTTCAACAATGTTTCAACCATCCCCAGAGAGAGGCGCTTTCTTGTGAGAGAGGCCCAAAGCGGCAGCATAGTTGGCTATATAGATGAAAAATTCGCCTCCCAACTCTCCGAAGGCGATTCATTCATACTGAAAGGAAGGCCATGGCAGGTTGCGAGCTTGGAGGAGGAGATAAAGGTAATGCCGCTCTCCTCTGCGGCCATAACCGTTCCCAGATGGAAGGGGGAGGACCTGCCCGTAAGCAGGGAAGTGGCTAAAATGGTCTGCAATGACCTTTATGGCGAGGAAAAGGAGGATATCCTTGTTTACTATTCATGCCAAGGAACGCTGGCGAATAATGCCCTTCTCTCGGGCCTTAAAAGGGCTACTGAAGAACTGACGGGGGAGCAGGCGAACGGAATTTCGGATGCCTACAGAGTAATAATAAAACTGCCATTTCCGCTCGGGCAGCACATCCATAAAATAGAAAAATACAACATCCGCGCAATTGCAAGAAAAGCGGTTGAAGAGAGCTTCATCTTCTCCGTGAAGTTCACGCATGTCGCGAGAAGGTTTGGCATTTTAAAGGAAGACGCGCCTTTCAACCCGAGGCTTGCGAAATTCTTCAGAAACACGATCGTGTATGAAGAGGCGCTGAAAGAGGCGGAGAGATATTTTGATTTTGATTTTGAATTTTCTCCGGAGATTAGGGTTGTTGAGAGGTTCTCCAAACCCCTTCCCGTTGAGTTTTCGCCGGCAAGCTCCAGAATAGAAGCGTTCAAAAACGCTGTTGAGAGCCAGGGCGTAAAACTTTTTTGCGTTAATTGCAACGCAACAAAAATAACAACGATTGCAAGGCTTGAAGAAATGCCGAAATGCCACCGTTGCGGCGGCCCGATGGCGCTTTACACCGAGAAGGCAGATAAAAAAGAATTGGAATACAGGGCAAACCTAACGCTCGCATACGGAAAAAAAGCAATAGTCGCTTTGGCTGTTTTTGGAGTTGGCGCGAAAACAGCGGACAGAATTCTTAGAAAATTGCACCGGAATGAGCAGGGTTTTTGGCTGGACCTGATTGAGGCGCAAAAAACATTCTTAAAAACGAGAAAATACTGGGAGGCATAGCCAAGCATTTATAGGATTTATTTGATGTATGGGCGCTGAACCTCCTGGCAGCGATACTCGCGCTCATGAGCTACTTCATAGTGAAGAAATAGCCGGCCTTCTTTCTTTTTTATTTTTTGCGTTCTCCCACATGAAACTAAAATAGCTTCTATACGCTTCTGCGGCGGTTTTGTTTTCCACCAGTATCGCTTCCGGAGTTTTGCTCCATATAATTATTGCAATCTTGTTTCCGTATATATTCGTAACAACATTCGATTTTACTGTTTTCGGAACAAACCTGACCTCTGCTGTTTTTGAGGAAGCATCCCTCCTTCCCTCCCTTACCAAGCTCCTTACCTTTATTTTCCTTTTTTTCAACATCTGAACGAACCTCTGGGTGAAGGCGGGCATGCTTTTTTCAAGCTGGCCCTCCGACCCAAAAACTAGGTTTGGCTTCCCTTCATTGACAATATCCTCAAGAACCGTTCTTATCCCCCGCAGCCCTTTGAAAAGCCTTACATTCTCCTCAAGTTTTTTCTCTTTGTACTCTGCGTTCAGGAGGGGCATCGTCTTCAGCAGGCCGTCCCGCTTCTCATCCACAAGCGTCAGGAGCTTCTCCGGAGAAGCGGGCTGGAACCATTTCACCTTCCCCACGATGACATAGCTTGCAAGCCCCTTTTCAATCAGAAGCTTCAGGGAGTTGTATGTGGATGTTCTATCTATCTGGGCAAGCTTAGAAACCTTACCTGCTTTCGCTGAGCCGAGCTGGAGGAGCGCAAAATAAACCTTCGCTTCGTTTTTTGAAAGCCCGCAGTTCTGCAGGACTTCTGCAACGTTCTTCATACTGTTGTAAAAATATTTACAACAAATTTTTAAATACATGCTAACGCGCTAAAGAAAGGGGTGGTTGGATGTTGGAGCAGCTTGCAAAGACGGAAAACAGATTTGAACTGATAAATTCTGAAGAGATGGCATGCATAGACAGGATAAACAGCAGCCTATATACCGGAGCTGTGGAATATTTCACAAAAAACGGGTTCTGCTGGGTGGAGGTGCCAACGCTGACGAAGATAACCGGCGCGTGCGAAAATGTAAACACGCTTTATTCCGTAGACCATTTCGGCGTTGAAGCGTACCTTGCGCAGACAGGCCAGCTCTATCTTGAGGCAAAGATTCCTTCGCATAAAAAGGTCTGGACGGTAATCGCCAGCTCAAGGGCTGAGCCGGAGGTTGACGGAAGGCATCTGAACCAATTCACGCTGCTTGAATTCGAGCATGCCGGCGATTTTGAGTCCCTTCTTTTTAATATAGAAAATCTCGTAAAAAGTATGGTCAAGAAAGCATTAGAAAACAATGAGGAAGATTTTGAATCCCTGGGTGTTGGTATTGACGGGCTTTCCTTCTATACGAAAAAATTCAACCGCATTACCTATACCGAAGCCATTGAAATGTTGAAGAATGATTTTGGGGCAAAATGGGGAGACGACCTGAAATCAAAACACGAGTTGTTTTTGGTTGATGCCCTTGGCGGCAGGCCTCTCTTCATAACCCATTACCCGAAGGAGATAAAATTCTTCAACATGCGCGTAAATGACGACGATGATAGGATAGTGAACAGCGCGGATTTGATAATGCCTCACAGCGGGGAGAGCGTGGGTTCGGCCGAGAGGGAAAACGACTATGAAAGGCTTGTTAAAAGACTGCTGGACAGCCCGATGTACAGAATACTTAAAGAGAGAGGGAGAAGCATAGATGATTTTGCCAGCTACTTAAACTTTGTGAAGAAAAACCCGATCCTGCATTCAGGTTGCGGAATCGGTTTCAACAGGATAAGCCAGAGTGTTATCCAGGCCAGCGATATAAGAATAGCGACAAACTATCCGCTGAACAGAGAGTCAATATATTAGATGGGCCGGATGGGATTTCCGCAAGACAAACCTCATAGGGGGCTTCGCCCCCTCGCGGTTTTTCCTCGATTTCCCCTTCACCCCCCAAAATTTTTATTCAAATATGAGGGGGTTACGGAGGAGACCTAGAACCTAGGGGGAAACTTCCCCCTGGGTTTGGTTTCGAACCCATGACCTATGGCTTTCCTAGATGTATTAGAGCGCGTCATATAAGACCATCGCTCTAACCAGCCTGAGCTACCGGCCCTTCTTTTTTATAAATCAAGAAATGTTTAAAAATCCGCACCAACAAAACGAAATCATGCTCGATTCGCTCGCATCGTTTGTGAGAAGGGTTGTGAATGCCGTAAGCGTTGGCATAAAGCTTTCGGATAGAGACATCTCACGCCTTAAATCTCTTTTGTTAAAAACAAAAAGAAGATATGAAATTTTTGCAGCAGCAATTCTCTCCTCTCTTAACGCGGGAGGAGCAAAAAAAGAAGATATTCAGGATTTTGCCGCCCTTCTTGAAAAAGCAGAGGCAAACATAAACCAAGGAAAGCCGGCATTTGACCTTGGCATGAAGAAAAAACTCAAAGAAATTTTCCTTAAATGCAGGCTCTCGGAAAAGGCTGCGGATAAATTCATGATCGAGTTTGATGCCCTCTTGGGCATCGAGATGAAAAATCAGATCGTCGGCGAAAGAAAAGAAAAAGTTGAAGAAGAGATAACTCCTCTTCCTGTTGAAGAGAAAAAAGAAGAAAAGAAAGAAGAGACGAGGAAGTACAAAATATGAAAACAAAACTTTCTCCAGAACTTTCCTATGTAATCGGCCTTTGGGGTGTCAGGCGAACAAAGGAAGGGATAGGGGTTGGGGGGCAGGATGTGATTCCTGCTTTTGTAGAAGAGAGCATAAAACTAAAACTCACAGAACCAGGCAAACTTCTTCATTCTGAAAACGCTGTTTATTTCTACCATTCAAAATGGAGAAAATTTTTCCAGGAGGTATGGAGAGACCGGATGGAACGGTTCAAATACCTCAATGAATACTCGGCCAATTTTTTGGCTGGGGTCTTTGATGCCTGCGGCAAGGTCGATGACAAGGGAATCGTTTATATTGAGGGTTTTAGCGAGGATGAGATGGTTCTCTCACGGCTGGGCTTCAAGCCGAAGAAAAAAGGAAAAAAAATAGTCATAGGAAACCCCCGCGCATTTCTAAAATTCATATATGATTTTTTGAAAGTGAAAAAGAGCGAAATGGAAAAGTATTTAAGTGTTAAATGAGAAAAAAATAGTGGTGAAGGGATGTTTATATTTCAGGTTGGGGCGCAGATAGAAGAGAGAAAATATTATTACAAGCGGGAAGAACATGAGCCACTATTTGGAATAACTCCTTTAACCGAAAAACCGGATAGGATGAGAAGTGTTATATTTTATCCAGATGGAACGCCTAGATATAACGCCAAATATTATAATATATCTGATGAGGCTGCAAAAAAGGAGTTAATTAACCTTGGGTTATCTGAAGACCTAGCTAATTATTGGCTTGAGGGTATGAAAAGGGTTGTAGGTGAGAACAACCATTATGCTTACTGGGCAGTTGCATTTGCAACTAATCTATGGCACAATTCAGCAAAAGGAGCAGAACGGTGGTGGAACGAAAAGTTTATTCACTATTTTGATGACATGTTTACTGAAGAAGAATTAAAATTAATAGCCCCTGATAAACCATATGACCCATCAAAAGCAGGTATGAAACAATTAAAAATTGGGTTAAGACGGGCTTATGATTACGAACCAAAGGAAGAGCAACTCAAACCAATGCCAAATCCAAACATTCAAATTTCAGAACCTGAAACATCACAAACTCAGGCACAAGGCAAGATAGAGATAAATGCAGATGTCTTGAAAACTCAAAAGGATTGGATTCGGGATGAGGGCGTAAACAGAAACAACTACAGCGGATCTACCCACAACACTATATTCACCAGAAAAGATAAGAATGATGAAAGTGGAAATCCTGTTTATCTACGTTTCGATCCATTTATTGGAGATGTGAATAAAAAAATGGCAAACGCAGAGTATTACTATGATGTTGACTATTATAGTTTTGTTAGCCTTTGTAAACTAATTTTTGGAGACGATAACGGTACGAAGATTGGCGAAAGCATCTATAATGGTGTTTGTAATTATCTAGGGATTAATGAAAAACAACGCGAAAACTTTAAAAGTCTTGACGCAAACATAGTAGAAAATCTAAGTGGAAGAACAGTATATAATGCTGATAACACATCCTATAAATTAGATGATTATGATGCAAAAGTACTAGTGGCATCGCTTAGTCCGTCTTATTACGCTCTCCAGATAACAGTAAATGCGTTTTATTCTTATGTAGTTACTAGGGATGAATCAATACTTGAAGACTTACTCAATTTCGAGAATAAACCAGAAATTTTATTAGAAAAACTAGGATGCAGGGGTATAAAAGATAGATATGATATGTTCAGCATGCTAAGAATAGAACCGAAGGAAGAACCCGCACAACCCCCAGTTCCTGTTGGGGCGGCGTCTTCTTCTCTCGCTCCAGTATACGCACCAGAGAACCAGCCTTCTGCACAACCCACAGCTCCTACGGGAGGACCTCCTGTCCCTGTGTATGAGTATGTAGAAATAGTATTATACATACTACAGCTTTTTTCAACAGTACGTAACACCAATACACCGCAACCTGTGGGACAGTCAAAAATCGAAATATGGGGAAGTATACCTTTCGAAGTCAAAGTGCAGACGCTCATAGATGCTGGAGTAGATCCAGCACATTCAGATGCTATTGTTCGTCTCATAGATGACGCAACAAAAGATGGTATAATAACTCCTGAAGAATCCCAACCTCTTCTACAGTATATGCCTGATAAAAGCTTTGATTTGGCCATCAGACGACTTGAAGAGATTAGAATGCAGCTAATTATGAAAAAAATGGAAACGGAATGGGTATATAAACAATCCTCAATTAGTAATTCAGAATATGATAGAGATGCAATAATAAGCGAATATGACACAATCGTATTTGCATTCCGCAACATAGAAAGGGGGGATGTGTTGCGTTTTGCATCCATTCTTGAAAAAATAGAAGATTTTTGGAAGAAATATCTCAATCCAATAAGGGTTGCTTTCGACTACGCGAAATCAAAACAACCACCAGCGGTTCAAAGGTTTTTGAGGGTTTTATCTGATAATGTAAAGGACTTAAGCCAGATGGCAAGCAGAT